>DASSNG010000032.1:0-13454 GCA_035688135.1 Saccharimonadales bacterium (SeqCode)
AATTAGATGATTTACCCCTGTCAAAAGAGGTATGGCTAATCATCGGTTAACTGTAGATGGTGAGTCGCAAAATATACATTGTGCGACATAGTATCTATCGACGGAATATGTATTGCCCCGCGTCTGGCCAGCTTCCTTGTCTGCGCCCGTGCTTATATTTTTATTTAATATTTCCTGCAGGCTGCCCTATTGCGGCCTTGCCTTACAAAAACTGCTCTTTTCTGCCATGCTAACTATCTATATACCGTGTTCGTAAAATGTTCTTGATAACCTGAAAAAAAATTACCAGCAGCAGGTTAACGCAGGTGAATCACTTCCTCGCCCTGCTGGCCGGCCGGTGAGGATTCGGATGTAGAAACGGCGGCAGCGGCTTTACGGTTCTTTTTACCGCCGCGCTTGCCTCTGCGCCTTTTTTTCGGGCTGTCCGGGGCTTCTGCGGCCCGGGCTGCTCCCGTCAGGGACTGGAGGATATTTGAGCCTACCGCCTTTTTGACTGAATCGTTAGCCGAGGTTTGCTTATCAATCTTATCCAGTGTTTCCAGCTGAGCCTGGGTCTTAGGCTTCGCCGGCTGGCTAGCTTGCGGCGGCTGGGCGGCAGGTATATCATCCAGGCCGGCGTTGCGCCTTACGATTTCTTCAACGGCTTGGCGCTCCTGGGCGTAGCGCTCCCGTGATAGACTTACTATCCGGTCTGTCGGATCTTCGGGAGGCGATGGCAGATTTAATGTTTTAGCCGAAAAAGCCGGCGCTTTTTCATCATTTATCATCATGGTAGTCACAAAGAAGCGTGAATGCTGCTGGATAAGGTCCGGCGCCTCGAATTGCGGTTCAAAGTATTTCTGAAGGAACGGCGCGTCATCCGGACTGATTCTGAAGCATACTATAGTGCCGACGTTGCCGAATACGGCGTCCCGTACGGTCTCGCTCATCTGGGAGATATACTGGTTGGCCACAGTCAGGTTAAGGGCGTATTTCCGGGCTTCGCTTAAGATAGTGGCGAATGAATCAGTGGCGAAGTTCTGGAATTCATCCACGTATAAATAGAACGGCCGGCGCTGCTCCTGGGGCATGTCGGCCCGGCCCATAGCTGCCAGCTGTATCTTAGTAACCATCATAGCGCCTAGAATCCCGGCGTTGTCTTCCCCCATCAGGCCGCGGCTGAGATTGACTATCAGGATTTTGCCATCGTCCATTATGCGCCGTATGTTAAAGGTGCTTTTGGGCTGGCCGATGATGTTCCTTATCATAGGATTGGCCGTAAAGGCGCCAACCTTGTTGAGCACGGGTGCTACGGCTTCAGAAGCGAATTTATCATTCCAGCTGGCGAATTCCGTAACCCAGAAGTTCTTGACCACCGGGTCATCGATATAAGATATGACCTTGGCCCGGAATTTCTTATCGGTCAGAAGCCGGGTGATGTCCAGCATGGTGGAGTTCGGGTAGTCGAGCAGCGCCAGCAGGCTGTAGCGCAGGATATATTCCAGACGGGGGCCCCAGCTGTCTGCGAACAGGCGCTTAAGCACCCCGACCAGCTCCGAGCTGATATGCCCTTTCAGTGACGGATCGGTAATCTCAAGCGGGTTGAAGCCGATGGGATAAGCCGTGTCGGCCGGGTTGAAGTAAACCACATCGTCTAACCGCCTCTGTGGTATAAAACTCAACACATGCTGGGCGTAATCCCCGTGCGGGTCGATGACCGCGAAACCTTGGTCGTAATAAATATCGGATAATGTAAGCAGTTCAAGGCCGCCTGATTTTCCGGTACCTGTCTGGCCGAGTATATATACATGCCGCCCCCGGTCGGCCCGGTACAGGCCGAACACCGTATTGGTGCCCCGGAAGTTGGTCACTCCCAACAGGCTGATATCCTTTTCGTTGCCGGGAACCTGGATGGGCACATTTGGCGGCGGTTCGGCTGTCTTGGTAGTGGCCCAGACGATATTGGGGGTTTCTACGGAGGTGTGGGGCAGATGGAAAAGGCTGGCTAACTCCTCGATATTTAAGATGTAGCCGTGATCTATGAAGAAACGCGTCTGATACTCCAGCTGTTTATCCCGGTTAAAACTAGGGTCCTTAGCAGCGAAACCGTTCAGATTAGTAGTATTGAACTGCTTAAAGGCGCCTACCAGCGCCTGCATCCGAAGTCGGGCGGTGTGCTGGTCATGCCCGGCATAAAGCAGGCGTATCTTAACCTGATATCCCAGCTTGTTTCCCTTCTCCTGGATGGCTGTTATGCGTGATTTATCCCTTTCGGACAGTTCGGGCTCTTTGGTATCGCCGCCTTGCGGGGGGCGCACCAAAGCCGCCAGGGCTTCAGCCGTGTAGCCCATCATCGAGCCGCCGCTGAATACTCCCCCGCCCCGTTTGATACGGGTAACCATCCGGGCTCCTTTGCGGTGCCAGTCGTCATGAACCGGTCGGGCCATTATCTGGATCCACATCTCTTCGTCTTCTTTGTCCAGTTTCGCCAGGGTGGCCGTGATGGCCGCCAAGGGGTCCACTTCAAAGCTGGGAAAGGTTTTTATTGGGATGGTCTCGTCGGTCGTAAGGGTGAGCTCGGAGGTGTGCACCACGGTCTGGCGTAGCTGCCGGTCGGCATAATCTTCTTCCTGCTGGAATATCTGCACGGTTGGATACTGGGCATAAATCTGGCCTTCTACGAAGGCCTGCAGGTGCTTGGGCGTCCAGATATAAAAACGGATACGCTGGCCTATAGCGGCAATTTCCAGGCTGATATGCTCCTGCAGGGTACCGGACAGCTTAAGCTCGCGCTTGGTCCTAAGTATGCCATGCAGCGCCGCCAGCATCTGCTCGGCAGCCAGTTCTTTCTTATCGTTGGTCCGCGGAATCTCCAGCATCAGCAGCACGTTATCATGCGCCGCTTCTATCTTATATTTGGAGTTCGCAAACAGTCCCATAGGCTATTTTTATTATACGCTCTATTCCCCTTATGCCATAAGGGGTTCAAGGGCATATTACTCAGATAAGGCGTATGTAGCTTTGGCGACCCGCTTGAACTGGGTTTTGCCCTGCAGGTTCAGCAGAATGGTGGTCTCTTTTACCTGGCGGCTCTTCAGCACGCGGCGGACTATTTCGTCGCGGTGCAGCGGTCCGCCTTCTTTGCGCAGGACTTCGGCAATCACGTCGGCAACGGTGCCTTTCTTGTAGCCCCATTCTTTCAGGGCGTATATGCCGCGCCCTATGAGGACGAAGCGCGAATCCTTGATAAGTTCGTTATGGATTGCCTGGGTAGTGACATCCTTGCGGCGGAGGTTGCTGCTTTTGATGGCTTCGGCAATCTCGTTGAAGTGCATCGGTTTCTTATTGTCGTGCAGTATCACATAAATCTTGTCGCGGATGTTCTTGGGGTTAACCATCGGCCATTTCACTAATCCCCAGCGGCCGTTCAAGGTAGCGATATTCTTGGATATACCGGCCAGGGCTTCGGTGTGCTTAACATCGGAGCTGCCGATTTTTTCGGCAACTTTGTTGATGTCGGTAGGTTCGCCGATGCCCTTTATGGCCTCTATGATACGGCCGACATGGTCGCGGATGTTCTTTTCGGTATGTTCAGCGGCCAGGCCTATGGAGTGGAAGAAATGGTCGTTATCATCGATGACGGCGATACCAGGGCTGAGGTTGGCCAGAAAGGCTACGCGGGCCTGGTCGGTCTTGGTGTTATTTGGGGTCAGGCGTTCGCTTATGTCGCTTACTCGGGCGACTTTGCCCATGTCATTAAGATGGGCCGATAGTACTTCCTCTACCCGGCCGATGTGCGGCAGGTCCTTTTCGGCGGCGGCCTTCAGGCGGGTTATGACCGCCTTTTCCAGCTGCCTTACCCGTTCCCTGGTAATACCAAGCAGTTCGCCGATCTGTTCCAGGGTTTCCCGGCGATCGAACAGGCCGAACCGGCGCGAAATGATTTCACGCTCTCTTTCGCGCTCAATAGTTCCAAGGATGTCTTTGACGGTTCCTTCAACATCGAGCTGGGTGGTCTGGTTCTGGGCTTCCTGTTCCATATCGGTATCTGTTAAACGGACTCCTGATTAGATTTGTCTGACTAATTATAAAACTTAAATTTTTAAATGTCAAACAAAAAATTATCCACATTTATTCTATCACGAATTAGACGTATGCGCACATATCCGTTTATGTTTGTTTTACTACACCACAATTCTTGTGGATAACCAGCTATCTTTTAGCTGATTTGGTGAACCGCCTTCTTGGTTTGGAGGGCGCTTCCGCTAGCAGTTTCTTGGCTTTTTCCTCGGTGACAGAGGTTGGTTTTACGTCTTTTGGTATCTTGGCGTTTACTTTTCCATCGGTCACGTAAGGGCCGTAGGGGCCGTTCAATACCTTTATCTTTCCAAAATCGGCAATGACGCGTTTCTTTTCTGCCGCCTGCTTCTCCTTTATGAGGGCACGGGCTTCGCTTTCGGATATCCTCATAGGATCCTGGCCCTTGATACTGACAAAGGTTTTTTCTACTTGCACATAAGGCCCGAAGCGCCCGATATTAGCAGTAATATCTTTCCCGTCCTCCGTTTTGCCTACCAGCCTGGGAAGCTTGAACATCGGCAAGGCCTGCTCCAAGGTGATGGAATCCATATCAGCGCCTTCCGGAAGAGGCGCGAAAATCGGTTTGGGGGCATCTTCGGCCACGTCTTCGCCGGCTTCGCCAAGCTGCAGCACCGGACCGTATCGGCCGTATCGGACCACTACTATCCGGCCCGTTTTAGGGTCTTTGCCCAATTGCCTGGCCTGAGCGGCCTCTGCCCGGTCGGCTGATTCCGACTTTTTGACCAGAGGATGAAAATGCACGTAGAAATTCTCCAGGGCATCCTGCCATTTCAGTTTACCGTCGGCGATGTGGTCGAACTGGTCCTCCGCCTTGGCGGTAAAATCATAATCCATGATGCTGGCGAAGTACTTCATCAGGAAATCAGTCACCATATCCGCCAGGTGTGTCGGCAGCAGTTTGTTGCGGTCGGCGCCCACAGTGACTTTCTGGACTTTTTCTTCTACTTTGCGGCCTTCCAGTACCAGCTCTTTAAGCTCTTTTTCTTCCCCCTCCACGTCTTTCTTTTCGATGTACCCACGGTCCTGGATAGTGCCTATGGTAGGTGCGTAGGTGCTGGGGCGGCCTATACCGAGCTCTTCCAGCTTCCTCACAAGGCCGGCTTCGGAATACCGTGCCGGCGCGCGGCTGAGCGTTTCCAGGGCCGCGGCCGATTTCAGCTTAAGCTGGTCTCCGGCCGCCACGGCGGGCAGTATCTTATCTTCCTTGCCGCCGCCGTAAACTTTGAAATAGCCGTCAAATACCAGCACTTCGCCGCTAGCCAGGAATTTTTCTGTACGGCCTTTGATATCGATAGTAATTTCGGTCTTTTCAATATTGGCCGGCGCCATCTGGCTGGCCAGCATCCGCCGCCATATCAGTTCATAAAGCTTCTTCTGGCCGCTGTCAGCGCCGGCTGAAAGCTTGGATGGGTTAGTAGGCCGGATGGCCTCATGCGCCTCTTGGGCGCCAGCCGTCTTGGTCTTATACTGGCGGGTTTGCAGATAGTTTTCACCGAACTGGCTCTTTATGTATTTGGCGGCCGCATCTATGGCCAGGGGGGATAGATTAGTGCTGTCGGTACGCATGTATGTTATATGGCCGCTTTCGTACAGTTTTTGAGCCAATGTCATAGTCTGGCGGACCGAGAACCCAAGCCGTCGGGCGGCTTCCTGCTGCAGGGTGCTGGTAGTGAAAGGCGGGCTGGGGCTGCGGCTGCCGGGTTTTTGCTCCACCTTGCCTACGGTAAATGTGGCCCCCGGCAGGGATTCTAGGAATCTTTTAGCAATTTTGTCATCGGCGGGCCTGTTATCCAATTCGGCAGCTAAATCCTCTTTTTTGGCGCTGAAGACGGCGGTGACTTTATAGTTACTTTCAGACAAGTGGTCCTTGATTTCTCTTTCGCGCTCCACGATTAGCCTGACGGCGACGCTTTGGACCCTTCCGGCTGACAGGCCTGTGCGCACTTTTTTCCATAAGACGGGGCTCAGTTCATAGCCCACCAGGCGGTCAAGGATGCGCCGGGCCTGCTGAGAGTCGACCAGTTTCATATCTATGGTCCGCGGTTTCTGAATAGCGGAGGTGATTGCCGGCTTGGTTATTTCATGAAAGACGATGCGGTTCGTCTTTTTAGGGTCCAGCCCAAGCACGTTGGTTATATGCCAGGCAATAGCTTCGCCTTCGCGGTCTTCATCGCTCGCCAGCCATACGGTCTTGCCTTTGGCGGCTTTCTTAAGCTCAGCGGCTACCTTCTGCTTATCGGGGCTTACTTCATAGGTCGGTTCGAACTTCTTTTTGACATCCACTCCTATACCCTTTTTAGGCAGGTCGCGGATATGCCCGAAGCTGCTCATTATCTTATAGTCGGATCCTAAAAAGCCGCCGATGGTCTTTGCCTTTGCGGGGCTCTCTACAATCACAAGGTTTTTGGCCATATAACGCACATATTAACACAGAGCGGAACCGCTAATTACCGATTATTCCAATAAAAGTCAGGCCAAGGTCCAGTTCCCGGCTCCTGCCGGTCTGATATGGCCTCCCAGCTCCAAGGCGGTGAGGGTGCTGGCAAGAGTGGCTCCGTCCAGGCCGGCGGCCATCGCCAGATTTTCCTGGTCCAGCGAGCCTTCTCTTAAAATCTCGATTATCCTGGATTCGTCCGGCGTCCCCCTGAAAGCTTTTTTGAGCCGGGCTTTTTCAAGCGGCATATTAAGAGCAAAAAATATATCATCCGCCGAAGTGACGGGTATGGCGCCGCTTTTAATAAGGTTATTGCAGCCTTCGCTGCCCGGATTGTTTATATTGCCCGGCACCGCCATGACCGTCTTTCCCTGTTCAAGAGCGAAGCGGGCGGTGTGCAGGCTGCCGCTCTTTAAGCCGGCCTCCGGGATAAGGACTATATCGGCCAAGCCGCTGATAATACGGTTACGGGATACGAATAGCCCCAGATGGATTGCCTGGCCCGGCGGCCTCTCGCTTATAATGGTGCCGGTTTGGATAATCTGCCTGGCTACGTAGAAGTTGCTGCGAGGGGTTATATAGTCCAACCCGGTAGCTATGACGGCTACGGTCGTTCCGCCGGCGGCAAGAGCCGCCTTGTGCGCGGTCACGTCTGTGCCAAGGGCCAGTCCGCTTATAATCACCACTCCGGCGGCGGCTAATGTACCGGCCAGGCCGCAGGTTACCTGCCGGCCGTATTCGCTCATCTTACGGCTGCCGACAATGGCTACTTTTGGTCTGTCCACCCATTCCTCAAAAGGCTGACCATACCAATATATCTGTTCAGGCGGCGAAGGGATGCTCCTTAAGATTTCCGGAAATCCGGCGTCCGTAACCTTAAGCATATTGACATTTTGAGTCATAAATATTCTAGTATTGACACAAAGTCATTTTATTGCTAAAATTGCAAGCTGTAAGTCAAATTATGTGGCTTACTGTACCTTATACCCCCCATTTCTAACACTTTGTTAGATTG
This sequence comes from Saccharimonadales bacterium (SeqCode), assembly GCA_035688135.1. GTDB lineage: Bacteria > Patescibacteriota > Saccharimonadia > Saccharimonadales > UBA10212 > JAIFWC01. The sequence continues at coordinate 7,530 of DASSNG010000032.1, forward strand.
TTTAAGAGTTCCGGCCGGCTATAAGTTGTACCCTCCACTTACCGACTGGTATCCCTTACCGCTTTTTTGGTTTTTCCCTGCCTTTAGTTTATAAGGAAGGACCGGCAGCGACAATTGCTCATGTTTATAAAACCACGGAAGCGGTGAGGGAAAACTCTTAAACAAACTAATCCCTTTAACTCATGCCCTGTCGGTTTTTCCCGGCAGGACCCATCAATGTGGGTCAGCGAGTCCTGATGGATTTTCGGCCGTAAGGCTGATTGGCTCGATAGTACCGTTAATATTTCGGACATCGTACGCTTCGCTCACGGTGGGGTTGAAGGGTGTAATAGCCACCGGCGGTGCCCACCCCCTCCGGTGGCTTTTAGGTTATAGCCATTATTAACAAGCCCGCGGCTTAAAGTACTGAACGGGTTTCGTGCGGAAGCTGGCCTCCAAAGATGAATTCGGTGGCCATAACGCTCGCTTCGCTGATAATCCGCGGCAGGACCTCCTGTTCATCCTTAGTGAACCGGCCTAAGACGAAATCCGCGGCTACAGCTTTCGCGGAAATATCGGAGCCGATTCCCAGCCGGAGGCGTCCAAAATCATCCCCTAAGTGCCGGATAAGCGATTTTACGCCGTTATGTCCGCCGTCGCTGCCGCCGAATCTGGTGCGCAGAGCACCGAAAGGAATCGCCAGCTCGTCATAAACAGCCAAAGTATTCTGATTATAAACCCGGTAAAAACGCTGCACTGCTTGGGCGGCTTCACCGCTGCTGTTCATGAATGTCTGGGGTTTGCATAAAATCACCTGGCTTTCTCCCAGGGTATGGGTGGAAATGTCGCTCCTCAGGTCTTTTTTGGATAGCCAGCCCGGAAAACCGTTCTTAGAGGCGAAATCATCCAGTACATCGAATCCGATATTGTGCCGGGTGCCGCTATATTCTTTCCCGGGGTTACCCAGGCCGATTATCAGGATGACCTTATGGGCGCCAAGCGTATATAGGGGTGTTCCGGACTGTACCTGGGGTTTCTTTTGGAATAAGGCCATACTTTTTAAATCCTATGCTCTAATGTTTTTCTATGAACCAGAACTTTAGCGGAGTACCCGTAAGCGGCCACTGTTCACGGAACTTACGCTCCATGTACCTTTTATAACTCCAATGCAGGAATTTAGTGTGGGCGCCGAACACTTTGAAATTCGGGAATTCATTCTCTTCCTGGACCATATAATTGAGCTTTGGCTGCCGGTTTTTCAGCCCTGCGGGCGGGTGGTCATTCACCACCTGCCTTAGCCAGTGGTTCAGTTCGCTGGTCTTTACCCGCAGCTGCCTTTGCTCATGAATCTCGACGACGAGTTCAAATATCTTTGCTACGTTCTGCCCGGTTTCGGAGCTGGTAAATATAAGCGGCGCCCAGGGGACAAAGTCAAAATTAGCGGCTATCTGAGGGCTCAGCTGGTCGTGGGTGAAAGCGTCCTTATCAACGGAGTCCCATTTGCTGACGACCAAAATAAGACCCCTGCCCGCCTCTTTGATGAGCCCGGCTATCTTTTGGTCCAGCTGGACGTTAAGTTCGTTAGCATCCATCAGCAGCAGGCAGATATCAGACTCTTCTACCGCTGCCAGCGCCCGCAGCACGCTGAATTGTTCGACTCCCCGCTCAATCTTGCCGGAGCGGCGGATACCGGCGGTGTCCATCAGTTCAATTTCCCTTCCTTCGAATCTGATGGCGGCTCGGTTGACGTCGCGTGTCGTTCCCGCCCGGTCGGCGACGATGGCCTGCTGTTTCCTGGCGAGCGCGTTAAAAAGGCTGGATTTACCGACGTTAGGCCGTCCCAGCAGCGAGACTTTTATAACTTCAGAACTTCTGCGGATGCGGGCCGGGGGCAGTTCGCCGGCCAGGTACGCCATAAGCCCGTCCAGGCCGGTCTTCTGGGTAGCGCTGGTAGCGAATATCTCTTTCACTCCAAGCCGCCGCCACTCATCAGTATCAACCGCCGCCTTATCGGCTTTGTTGACCAGCAGGACTACCGGCTTGCGGCTTTTTAAAGCCATAGTGGCCACCCGTCTGTCCTCATCCGTTATGGAGGTATCGGCCTCTGTGACTGCCAGTATGATATCCGCGGCCGCTGCCGCTTCTGATATCTGCTCCTGGATTGTCAGCTCAAACTCGTCTTCGGCAGATTTTAAACCGGCCGTATCGACCAGCCAGAAATCCTTGCCGCCGGCGCTGGCTTTGGCGGTCAGGCTGTCGCGTGTCGTCCCGGCTTCGCTGCTGGTTATGGCTTCACGCCGGCCGATTATGGCGTTAAAAAGGCTGGATTTACCAACATTTGCCCGGCCGACTATAGCTACGATAGGCACCTTATTGTTCATTACCGTCTAATTATACAGAAAATCACCTCTGTTTTCACAGAGGTGATTTTTCATAAGCTCGCCTCTTAAAGGGCGTTGCTGGTAGCGTCGGTTGGATTACCGCCGGACTGGTCGCCTTCGGCAGGAGCCGGAGCGTCTGCCGGAGCGGCGGGCTCGGCAGGAGCCGGAGCGTCTGCCGGAGCGGCAGCGTCGCTATCCGGGGCAGCGGCATCAGCTGCCGGAGCGGCGGCAAAGTTATCTACTTGGCCCTGTACGGCGGCTTGCTCGTCAGCAGTGCTCTGCTGGCCGGCCATGGGATCGGCAGGAGCCGGGCTGTCGCTAGGAGCGGGTGTAGGGTTGTTTTGCGTGTTGTCTTCTTGCATAGGACTCTCGCTTTCTTGTGATTTGTTATTTGATGAACTATCGCCTTGCGGAGCTGCCGGTGCATCCGTAGGGCTTCCAGGCCCCAGGATTTCCTTGACTACTCCTGCGAAATCTTCCAGGGTAACCTGGGACTTCACTAAATACTTTACCACGCCCAGCTTTTCGCCGCGAGCCTGGTCCTCGGCTTGGCCCAGCGCGGTCATCATGACTACTTTGGTATCTTTCATTTCCGGCGCCGACCGCAGGTTTTCAACCATTTCAAAGCCGCTAAGCTTTGGCATCATTACGTCCGCTATCACCAGATCCGGCTTTTCTTTCATGGCTACCACCAAGCCCTCTTCACCGTCGGCGGCTGTAACCGTTTGATAACCCTCGGCTTCCAGGCGCATCTGGAAGATTTCCCTAAGGTTGTTGTCGTCCTCTACTAAAAGTATTTTTGGCATGTTTTTACTTCTTATGCTTAATTTACACCCATTGTAGCATTATTTGAGGCACCGTCCAGAGGGCTGACGGTAGATTCCTGCTGTTTTCTCAGTTCTTCTGCCCGCTGCGAGCTTAGGCGAGGCAGATTGATGAAGAAAGTGCTGCCTTTGCCGACCTCGCTTTCCACCCATATCCGTCCGTTATACATCTCTACAATCTTCTTGCAGATATAAAGCCCCAGGCCGGTGCCGCTTATGGTGCGCGTAGCTGAATTATCCACCCGGTAGAACTTCTGGAACAGATGCGGTATGTCTTCGGCGGCGATGCCGTGCCCGGTGTCCTTTACCTGGGCTTGTACGGTGTTATCGTCGCCTGTCAGCCGGACCTCTATCCTGCCTTCAGCGGTATACTTTATGGCGTTGTCGACTATATTCTGGAATACCTCGCGGATACGGTTCGGGTCCACGTAGGCGTAATAGAGGGGCCTGATGGCCTTGCCGGCGTTAACGGTCTGCTGGCTGCTGATAATGTATTGCAGGTCCAGATTCTTTTCCTGGGCTTTGAATTTTGCGGCTTCGGCAACCTGCTCCAGCGTCTCGCCCAATTCCACTACCTCCGGATGGTTTTGCAGGCGCCCGTCCTCGGCTTTGGAGCTGGTGAGCAGATCGCGGAACAGCTCTCCCAGGTGACTGGTGGCCATGCTGGCTTTTTGCAGCAGGTTGCGGGCGTTATCGTCAATCTGGGCGGTCTTTGGATTAAGCGCCAGAGCCAGGTAGCCATCAATGGCGGCCAGAGGCGTGCGCATCTCGTGCGAAGCGGTGCTTATGAAGTCCGAACGGCGGGTTTCCTCTTCTTTCTCTTTGGATACGTCGCGCATGACGCCGACCGCGCTGCCGTCCCATCTGCCGCTGGAGTCCAGCCCCGGAGATACTATGATGGAAACGGCGATGGTTTTGCCAGACCTGGTTTTTAATATGCCGTTATTGTCCCGGGTGGCCCGCCCGGTCGCCAGCGCCTGGTAAAAAGGGTCTTCCTGCTCTTGCAGCGGCTGGCCCTTGGAATCGACTAAATCTATGATGCTGCGGTAATTGAGGCCCACCGCGTCCTTGGCCGTCCAGCCGCTGATAGACACGGCGGCGCCGTTGAAAAGGTGTATGACCCGGTCGGCGCCTATGACTACTACGCCGTCTTGGATGGCTTCCAGGATGAATTCCGGATCGACCGGCGCGACTTTCTTATGCTCCGCCGCCTCCGGCCCTTCGGCCGCGGCGGATTTGCGTCGCGACAAAAGTCCCATTACACTCTTCTCCCGGCCCACCGACTCGGCATAGATTCCCTGTTCATCTTTTTATATAACGGACATTCTGCTAATGCTATCATTATCTGGTTTTTCCTTTGAATTATCAACTAGGCTCTGTTGCACAGCAGTTCGAAATAGCGCGTGGAACCGAACGGTATCTTCTGTTTGATGAGGCCCTTAGCCGCCAGGCTGGAAGCGTAGGTGACCGTGAATTCCCCGTACTGGCTGTTGATGGTGTCTATCGCCTCGGTCAGCCAGGCCTCTTTATTCACTTCTTCCAGCAGGCTTATCTGATTGGTGTTAGCCGGCTCCAGCTTGTAGCAGGATACGCTCATCATCCGTACCCAGTCGTAACCTGGCTGCTTGTTAAAAAGCAGAAGCATGCGCCGGTAAACGTCGGCGCCGGTATAGACCGGGGTCTTGAACAGCCGCCGTTCATACCAGATGTCGCCGTTGGCGTACATCAGGTACAGGTGGACGCCCCGGGCGGCCAGGCCGCGGTGGCGCAGCTTCATAGCTGTGGTCTCGCTCAGATGGCTGAGGCGGCTCAGCAGGGTTTCCTGGCTGGGCTGCCATTCATCCATCACGAATTGCCGCCCGACCGTCTTGGTGTCGTGCTCGCCGGCATCCACTTCCCAGCCCCGCAGGCGCCTGTACCAGTCATCGCCGCAGACACTGTGGAACACCTTGCGGCTTAAGACTGCCGCCGGCGCGTCCAGAAACTGCAAAGGAGTGTAGATGCCGGCGGCGTTCAGGCGGGCTTGGTTGCGTTCGGCGATGCCGGTCAGATCGGTCAGCTGCATGCCGGCCAAGGTGCGGCGCAGGTTGCCGTGGGTAATGACGTCAAGCCCGTCGGGCTTGTGCAGGCCGGCGGCCGTCTTGGCTAAGAAGCGGTTGGGGGCGATACCGATGTTGCACTTCATCCAATCGCCCACCTCATCGCGCAGGCGCTGTTTTATCTCGTGGCCGATTACCGTCAGCGGCCGCCGGTTGATATTCTGCCGGGTGCCGTGGAAATCTATCACGCCTTCATCGATGCTTTTCATGCCGATATCCGGAGAGTAGGAGCGCATGATGCCTATCAGCTTCTTGTAAACGTAATGATACTTAGGCGGGTCGGTCTCTACCATTATCAGATCCGGCGCCAGCAGCTTGGCGTCGGCGTAACCCATGCCTACCTTGACGCCCAGCGCCTTGGCCTCGTAGCTGGCTGCCACCACACAGGCATTCTTAGTCAGGCGGTTAGTGACGGCTACCGGGCGGCCGCGCAGCAGCGGCCGGGCCTGCTGCTCCACGGTGGCGAAACAGCTGTTCAGGTCGATATGCAATATCTGCGGGCGTTCGTCGTTAAGCGGCAAATACAGGTCTTGCAGGTATCTTGGCATATTGGGTGTCGGTTATAGCGATTAACTTCCAGCTTAGATTCATGGCGTCGAACTCCAGCCGGTAGTCGGCGGAGCCGTCGGTCATATCAAAGAC
>DASSNG010000033.1:0-4924 GCA_035688135.1 Saccharimonadales bacterium (SeqCode)
CACCACGTTGCGGCCCTTTGGCCCCATGGTGGTCTTTACGGCATCGTATAAAATTTTTGCTCCGCCCAATACGCGGCGGCGGGCATCGTCATCGTAAAATACTTTCTTTGCCATCTGTTCTCCTCCTTATATAACGACCGCAACGATATGTTTTATGTTAACAATAGTGTGCGGAACTTCATCGATTGGAAAATCAATATTACTGTAATCATCATTGAAAATAACATTATCCCCAACCTTAATATTTTTGACGTCTTCCCCCACAGCAATCACTTTTGCTGTTTTAGGCTTACCCTTTGCTTTTTCGGGTAGCAAAATCCCGCTCGCCGTCTTTACTTCAACTTCGTTGGGTTTAAGAAATACGTAGCCCGGCAAAGGCTTCACACTATTAGCCATTTGAACCTCCTGTTATTTCCTTAGAAAATATCCGCTGTGGGGCGGATTCTAGCACTCATAATAATAGAGTGCTAATTATCCTGTCAAGCAGTAAATCCTGTCCGCTTATTGATAATTTAACAGATGAGGGTATAATAATTTTCATTCCATGTCCCCCAGAACGGAGGTAGGGATGTCCGCAGTCGCGGCAACGCTCAAGCCCGGGGTCATCGCAGGGGATCCGCCCCTGCTGGTCATCGGCCATGCGCCCACCGTGGCGCCCCCCGAGCCGAACGGGCTCGAGCTCCTGAAGCGCCGGCTGGCCGATGCCCTCGGGGTCGGTGCCGAGCACTTCCAGGATCTGCCAGCGGACCACGAGAGCTTCCGGGTCGACCGGCTGCCCCTCCTGGCCCTTCCGCTCACCTTCGAGCACCTGACCGCACCGGATGCCGTGCGCAGGTGCCACGAGGCGATCACGAAGATCGAGCACCGGGTGTTCGGCTGGGGCAGATCTGCCCTCCCGGCCTCGCAGGCGAAGATGATCCACTAGCAGGCAGCGGGGGTCCGGCTGACGCCGGACCCCCGCACCCCCTCCTTCCGGACCGTGGAATACGCCGCTGGTTTCTGAGTTGTCTCCACTCCTCAGAAGCCGCGGCTTTCGTCATTTTATAAGCTTATAAAGAATATCGGGCGGGGCCGCAGCCCCGCCCGTAGTGATTGATGTCGCGTCGCTGAAGATTGCCGGCCTTAGGCGGCGGGCGGCGGCTCAGAGCCACAGACTTCGGCGATGACATCGGCACAGCCGGCGCACTCCTTGGCGTGTTCGCGGAGTCCGGCGCCGGCATCGGAGTTCAGAACCTGCTTTACTGCAGCGGGTCCTTGACCCTCGAGCACCTCGCGGAGCGTGTGCTTGAGGGGAGGCAGATCATCCCTTGGTACCCGCATAGGCACCACCTCACTCATTCCTTAGGAGTTATTCGACCAAGAGACGATAGAATTATAACATTAAACGGAAGCTTTTTCAATAGCAGCGGTAGCCGCTACCGCTTCCAGGCTGGCCGCCAGCTGTCCGTCTGTCAGATTGAAGCTATCAGGGCTGCATGGCTCCTTGGAATAAGCCCAGACTATCGCCTGCCGGCCTTCACCCGCCCCTTCTACCCATCTGTAACCGCGTTCGTAATCCAGGTCAGTCGATGCCGTCCCATCAAAGAATTTTTCCGGCATCTTTGATTTTAGGTCAATAAAAATCAGGTCTTCCGGGCCACTGATTACCAGGTCGCCGCCAATCGAATCCTGGGCCTGCGAGCCATAGGCCACACTGTATTTTCCGCCCGCGATTTCATCCAGCTTCCTTTTAGCGGCAATTTCCAAAGACAGACCGCTTACCAGCGCTTCTCTCTGCTTATCAGATAGGCTGCCGACATGCTTCAGCAGCCCATCCATACCATCCGGGGAATCATTCCCAAGTATTTCCGCCAGGCCGCTTTCAAAATAATCGCGGATGGCGTGATTGTGGGCCAGCTTAAGCACGACCGCCGCCTTCCTTTCGTTTATAAGACGCTGCAGGTTATGCCGGCCGCTATGGCGCTCCCTTTGGATGAACTCATCGCATCTTTCAATATATTGATTGGTGATTCCGCCCATCACCGCGCTCCACGCCAGATGGCGCGCAGAGTAAATCAAGGCGTCTTTCATAGGGACTTCGTCGCCGTGCTCAGGACCCAGCTGGGCCGGCTCTCCAACGGCCGCGGTCACCTCGGCAAGGCGCCTGCCCATTTCCTGGACGCTGGCGGTGGCGGGCAGCCCCAAGAAGCGGCCTTCGCGGCGGGATTTAGGACCGGTGATTTCTTCTATCTTGCGCTGGTATTGCTCGCAAAATTTAACGAACACAAGCTCAAAGCTTTTGCGGCTATATTCAGGTTTAACGGCGGTCTCGTGCCTTGCGGCGGTTTCAGTCGGCATTTTTGTTTTTGGTTTAACAGATTACATATTACCACAAAACCTCTTAAAATGCAAGCTCCTTATGAGCTTATGAGGTCTTTGAAGAAGCCCGGCGCAAGGACTTTAGGATTTTTTTGGCGATTTCGATTTCGTTCCAGGGCTCTTCTTTGCCGCCCATGTTCCGGCTGGTCTGGTGGCCTATGCCTGTGAGCAGCACGGTATCGCCCGGCTGCGCGGCTTTGAAAGCTTCTCTTATGGCCTTACGCCTGTCACCTATAACCTTGGTCTTTTGAGCGCCACCGGCCTCTCCTATCCCTTGGTACACGGCATCCAGAATCTGTTTAGGATCTTCTGTATAAGTTTCGTCGTCGGTCAGGAATATCAAGTCCGCATGGCGGGCGGCCACCTGGCCCATCAGGGGGCGTTTAGAGGTATCACGATCGCCGGTAGCTCCGAAGACCAGGATGAGTCTTCCCTTTGTGAGCTCCCTGCAGGCCGTCAGGGCGTTTAAAAGCGCGTCCGGGGAATGAGCGAAGTCTACCAGCACATGGAACTTCTGGGCGGTCCTGATAGCCGTCATACGGCCAGGCACGCCTTTCTGGGCAGCGATGCCGCTTTCTATCTCCGGCTGTGAAAGCCCTAATGCCCGGCCCACCGCCAGAGCCGTCAGGGCGTTATAAATATTGAACTTGCCCGGCAGATGGGTTTTTAAGTGATAAGTATCCTCGCCGGCGCTTACTTTGAAACTGGCGCCCGCAGCGGACAGCTTGATATCAGAAGCGCGGATATCACCCCTGTATACCCCATAGGTCACAGGGTTATCGACGGCTGCCAAGAAAGCCGCGGCTTCGGCGTCGTCGGCGTTGACTACCCCTGTTCGTAAACCTTTCTTGTTTTTGGCGGCCAGGCGGAAAAGCTTTACCTTGGCGGCCAGATACTTTTGCATGGTCTGGTGATAGTCCAGGTGGTCCTGGCTGATATTGGTCATAGCCGCCAGATAGATAGGCAGGCCCCAAACCCGGTTCTGGGCCAGGGCCTGGCTGGTCACTTCCATTACCAGCCAATCAACTCCCTGCTTGCGCAGCTGGCGCAGCCGCTTCATCATCAGCGGCGCCGGTACATTCGTGTAGTGGTCCGGCGGCATCACCAGGCTGTCCCCCGCCCCGTAAGCCACGGTTGTCATAAGCCCTACGCTGTAGCCCGCCTCGTAAAGCATCCTATGTATCAGGAAAGCGGTGGTTGTTTTGCCGTTCGTACCGGTGACGCCTATTATTTTCAGCTTCCGGCCCGGAAAACCATATATAAGGTTCATAACCACGGCCTCTACCAGGTGGCCCGCGGGCTCAATCTTCCTGAATAAGGCTTTGGGTATAAGGAGCTTGACGATTTTCCTGATACTCATAATTTCTTTAAGTATACTGTAGGACAGATGAAAATATTAGGGATAGAGACTTCCTGCGATGAAACCGCCGCGGCAGTGGTCGAAGACGGCCGCCGCATGCTCAGTAACGCCGTCTCAAGCAGCCTGGACCTGCATACTGCCTATGGCGGAGTGGTGCCGGAAATCGCGGCTCGCAGCCATATAGAAGTGATAATACCGGTCATAAGACAAGCCTTGGCTGATGCGGCCTGCGGCTGGGACGATATAGATGCCATAGCGGTCACCAATCGCCCGGGGCTTATAGGCAGCTTGCTGATAGGTGTTTTGACGGCACGCAGCCTGGCTATCGTAAAGAATAAGCGGCTTTTTGGTATCAACCATGTCCTGGCCCACACTTATGCTAATTTCATATCCGAAACACCCGTAGAAGGGTACTCCCTGCCGGCAGCCCCACCCCTGTTCCCTGCCCTTGGGCTGATTGTCTCCGGGGGCCATTCCCAGCTGGTGTTTTACGAATCCCACACCGAATACTCCCTGTTAGGCCAGACCAGGGATGATGCCGTCGGCGAAGCCTTTGATAAGGTAGCTAAAATCCTGGGACTCCCCTACCCCGGCGGACCTTCCATAGATAAGGCCGCCCGCGAGGGTAATCCTGCCTCTGTTAAATTGCCCATAGCAAGGCTTGATAACCCCTATGATTTCAGTTTCTCCGGGCTTAAGACGGCGGTCCTGCGCGCCGCCCAGCAGATGGCCGGAAAAGACTTTACCCTTCCCTCTACGGAGCTGCCCAGGCTGCTTTCGGACCGCCAAAAGGCCGATTTGGCCGCCAGCTTCCAGAAAACGGCTGTCGACACCTTGGCTGCGGCCGCCATCCGGGCCGAAGCGGAGTTCAAGCCCAAAAACGTCCTGCTGGCCGGAGGAGTAGCCGCCAACTCTTCTCTTCGGGAGGCGCTGCGCGCCGGCCTTAAGACGCCCCTGCTCTGCCCTGATATCAAGCTTTGTACCGATAACGCCGCCATGATAGCGTCAGCCGCATATTACTGGCATCCACCGGCTGATAACCCCTACAAGCTGTCAGTTATCCCCAGCCTCTGAATCGAAAATCTTGCCCGGCTCCAGCTTAATTGTTATGCTATTTTTGAAAACAAACAGGTGCGAAACTCAACCAATCAGGCATTACCTTCAGGCTTTTTACGTCGCCGTTGTTCGTAAAAAGTTCTGGTGTGT
>DASSNG010000041.1:0-11802 GCA_035688135.1 Saccharimonadales bacterium (SeqCode)
GCGGCTGGAACACCAGTAACGCCGCCTTTGTAATCGTGATATCGACTCCCGCGCTTGATTCAACCCGAAACTATATAATCGACTCCTCGACGGGAGCGCCCTATATGAACGAACTGGTTTACTACAAGAGCGGCAGTTCGCTGATGAAGCGGACCTTGGCCAACCCGAATGCAGCCGGGAACATTCTTACTACCTCCTGCCCGGCGGCCTTGGCTTCGGCTAGCTGCCCCCCGGACTCCGACCTGGCGGACTACTTCCAATCAATGTCCTTCATACTCTACGACCAGGACGGCAATGCCACCTCCGACCCTTCGCTTGCCCGCTCCGTGAATATAGACCTTGATATGCAGCGCACCGTATTTGGTAAACCGATATCGCTGGACGATAAGATAAGAGTCAGCCTAAGGAACAGGTTTTGAGTATGCGGCTAGCGCGAAGATTACCGAAAAGGCATGACGGGCAGGTGCTTATTACCCTGGTAATAGTTATCCCGGCTTTCATCCTTATAGCATCCGCCTACTTTTCGCTCAGCACCTCCGGCTATCGCCTGGAAAGACAGGACCAGTTCCGCACTCAGGCCCAGATGGCAGCCGATGCCGGGGCCGACTACTCGGTAGAGCAGCTCAACCAGGATAATAGCTGGGCGGGTACCGGCAGTGAGATAACCCTGCAGTCAGACAGCCAAAAGAAAGTGACCTTTGAGAGTTCTATTACCGACAACAGTTCATCTAGCAAGACGATCAATGTGATCGGCAGGACATATTTCCCCGCGTCATCATCCACACCTTCGGCCACGGTCAAGATCAATGTCGACCTAAGGCAGGTTTCTTCCGGGTCATACAGCGTAGTCAGCGGTGAAGGCGGCCTTTATATGAGCAATTCCGCCAAGATAGTCGGAGGCGACGTGCTTATAAACGGGGCTATCAGCCTTTCTAATACGGCCCAGATAGGATTAAGCACGAATCCCGTCAGCGTAAGCGTGGCCGACGCCCTCTGCCCTAACCCACCGGACGCCACCTACCCCCGGGTGTGCAATGCGGGCGAAAAGGATAACCCTATAACCATTACTAACAGCGGCCACATCTACGGAGATGTCAAAGCCAACAATCAGACTAACCCCTACCCCTCGAATATCACGAATAACGGGCTTGTGGCGACATCCGGCGTAGCAGCCCAGGCGCTGCCGAACTACGACCGGGCCAGCCAGATAGCGGCGGTCACTAGCACGATATCGGGCGGCTTCTCGTGCAGCAGCGGCAGCCAGGTATGGAACGCGAATACCAAAATAGTAGGCGACGTCAATATCAGCAATAAATGCAAAGTGACCGTAAAGGGGAATATCTGGATAACCGGCAATCTGTATTTATCTAACTCAGCCTCCTTAATAGTGGACAGCGGTCTTGGCAGCACTCAGCCGGTAATTATGGTTGACGGCTCAAACGGGGCGGTGATCTCAAACGGCGCTACCTTTACTTCCAACTCCAGCGGGACCGGTTTTGAAATAATAACCTTCTGGAGCGCGGCCAGCTGCTCGCCGGACTGCTCATCCGTAACCGGGACCGACCTCTATAACTCCCGCGGCCACACCACTATAAGTATGTCCAATAACTCCGAGGGGCCACAGACGGTGTTTTACGCCCGCTGGTCGCAAGTATCCGTGAATAATGGTGGCGAAATCGGCGCCCTGCTTGGCGAAACTGTCAGAATGTCCAATGCAGCGACCATTACTTTCGGGACATCCTCGGGCAGCCTGGGATTTGTTTTCTGGGTAGTCGACGGTTACCGACAGGCTTTTTAGTTAATACAGATAAGCACCCCTTGGTGCTATACTCATATCAGATAAGCATAAGAATAAACATATTGGATGGGCAATCTAAAATTCTATCATGACGAGCCCTTGTTCGGGCTTGATATCGGGCACTCCAGCTTAAAAGCCATGCAGATAAGGACCGAGCCGGAAAAAAGGCCGGTGGTAAGCGGTTATGGCATAAGTTATTTTGACCCAGGAGCCATACAGAACGGCACGATAAGCCAGCCGGAAGTTATAGCCGGAGCACTCCATGAGTTATTCGAAAAGAAAATGGTAGGCAAGATTGATAGCCGCCGGGTAGCCTGCACCCTTCCCACCGCCTATACCTTCAGCCGGCCGATGAAAATCCCGCCGATGGCGCACGACAAGATTACGGAAGCGGTCCACCTGGAAGCTGAACAATATATCCCCATTCCTATAGACAGCCTGTATGTTGACTATGAAGTAACCGGCCAGGGCCCCGAAGGCATGGAGCTGCTGGTGGTAGCGGCCTCTAAGAAAATCGTTGACAGCTACCTTAGCCTCCTGCAGTCCCTGGACCTGGAGCCTGTGGCCTTTGAACCCAGCATAAACGCTTCTTCGCGCCTGCTTAAGAAGGTAGCCGGCAGCGTGAATGAACCCTCGCTGCTTGTGGACATGGGTTCGATAGCGACGGATATCGCCATCTTTGACAAGACCCTGATAGTATCCAGCACCGTCAGCGGCGGCGGCGATACATTCACCGCGGCGGTAGCCAATGCTTTCAGGGTATCAACCGAACAAGCCACCCAGATAAAAAATCAGTATGGTATCGCCTTTAGCGATAGGCAGCAGCGCGTCATAGACGCTGTCAAACCTCAGCTTGACAGCCTGGTACACGAGATTCAGAAATCTTTGAGATTTTACGCCGAGCGGGCCGGCGCTTCCGGCCAGAAAATCAGCCGCATCATAACCATCGGCGGAGGCGCGGTTATGCCCGGGTTCAATCAATACATATCCAAAGCACTGCGGCTGCCCACGGAAAACCTGGACCCTTGGAAAGATATCAGTTTTGAAGGCCTTCATATGCCGGATAACGTTGATTTGTCGATGTACATAACCGTGGCCGGCGAAGCCGTGCTGAGCCCTTCGGAGATACTGTCATGATAAACCTGCTGCCGCCATCTTACGCTGACGCCATCCGTTACGGCCGGCAGAATTCCGTGCTGCGCAGATGGCTTATCGGGACCGCTATCGCTATCGGCGGCCTGATAGTAATAATCGCCAGCGGCTGGCTGTATATAAACCAGCAGGCAAATGGCCTGCAGAAAAACATAGATGCCACTAACCAGCAACTTCAGGCGCAGAATCTGGCCAAGGTCCAGAAGGACGCCAAAGAAATAACCGGTGACGTGAATGTCATAGATAAGCTGCTGAGCCAAGAAATACGGTTTTCGGAACTTATCCAGGCTATAGGCGATATCATGCCGCCGGGTACGTCTCTGGGGACGCTCAGCTTAAGCAACGTAGTAGCCGGGGGCGTTGACCTTACCGCTAATGCCGCTGACGGCGCCTCGGTAGCCCAGATAGCCGCCAACCTTAGCGATCCCAAGAACCAATTGTTTACCAAGGCGGATATCGTAAGCGTCAACTGCGACAATAACCCTAACCAGGCATACCCCTGCACCGTCATTCTAAGGGTACTGTTTTCCCCGTCAGCCCAAACCAGGTTCTTAAGCGTCCCTTCGGGAGATAAGCAATGATACCTACCCAAAAGGCGCCAGCCGATAAGCCCCTATCTAAGAATGAAGCTGTTCCGCGCAAGAAAGGCCTGGAGATGAACAGCAAGAATCTGCGGTGGCTGCTTATTGCCTCCTTGGCTTTATCGGTAATAGTTTTCCTGGGAGCGGTCATGCTGGGCCTCTCGGCGCTGACGCATGAAAGCCAGAATATGGCCGGCCTGAAGGCTAAGAGCCAAGCGACCAATGAAGAGCTGCTTAATTTGGAGCAGTCCAAGAAAGATGTTGAAAAATACTCGTATTTCAAAGAAGTAGCTCAGACCGTTATCCCTAAGGATAAGGACCAGGCCAAAGCCGTGCTGGATATATTCCAATTCGCCCAGGATGCCAACATCAGGATCCAGAGTATAACTTTCCCGGCCAGCAGTCTGGGCGGGAGGACTTCTGCCGCCAAGGCCCAGGACGCAACCAGCTCTTCGGCGTCGTCCGCCGCCATAACCCAGGCCAAACCCGTTTCCGGCATCCCCGGCTTATACAGCCTGCCGCTGACCATAACCCCGCAGACCAGCAGCACGCTGCCGCCCAATCTGGTAGTCACATACCCAAAAATCCTGAAATTCCTCAAAAGTATTGAGAATAACCGCCGCACCGCCCAGATAACTTCGCTTGTCATCCAGCCGCCGACCGAAGTCGGTAAATCGCTCTCATTCACTTTAACGATTAACATATTTATAAAGCCATGAGTAAAGATCTGAACTTAAAATCGCTTAATCTTACAAAGGTCTTCGCCGGCCTTACCAAAAAATACGGCAAACATCTGGCTTTCGCCGCCGTCTTAGCGGTTCTTCTGGTATATATCCTTGTGGTATTTAAAATCAGCCGCTTGGCTTCAGCTGAACCCGGCGGCGATCAAAGCACTAGCACCGTAATTACTATCCCCAAGGTGGACCAAAAGACCATAGAACACATCCAGACCCTGGAATCCAATAATACCCAGCTGCATGCTCTTTTCGGCCAGGCCCGCGACAACCCTTTCCAGTAAATACTTAACAAGTTAAGTATTTACTCGTTTATATGGGATTTGGCGTAATTCTGGCGGGCCTCGATTATCTTATCGGCCAGCTTAGTGGGGTTCGGGCACAAGGTGAATATGAAATTATCTTCAGTACCGGCTGTCTGCACGGTGAGCGTACCGTAATTGAATAACGTTGCCAGAAAGCCGTTTTGCTCTTCGTTAACATCCTCCACGTTCGACATGCTCAGGCGGGATACCTTCCGGCTGAAGAGCGTCTTCTGCATTATCTGGACCAGGCTCCTGTCGGTAACCAGCAGCCTGCTCTGGAGATATATATAAGTACTGGTGAATAAGAACAATGCCAGAAGCAGCCCAGCCAGGGCTATGATAGCCACTAGGCTGGCCGAAAAGCCGCCGCCGGAATCCTCGAACGCGCCCGGCGAAATGGCTATTATCAGACCCAGCAGCGCGGCTACCGCCGCCACGGCGACCAGATATATGGCTACTAAGCCGATTAGCGAGCGCCTTACTACGGTCAGAACGCTCTCTCCGGGTTCAAGCATGTCCATGTCCGCCGACCGGGAGGCGCCTGTCGCCGATGCTGCGGGTTTAGTGTCCGGTTCCATTTGCAATAATTATATCCTAAAGCAGGCTGGGTTGGGCTTTGGCCGGTTTTTTGCCCAGGTGCTCCCAGGCGCGGACCGTCACTTTGCGCCCTCTTGGCGTTCTTTCCAGCAATCCTATCTGCATGAGGTACGGCTCATAAAAATCTTCTATGGTGGTACGCTCTTCAGCGGTCAGGGCCGCCAGCGTTTCCACTCCCACGGGGCCGCCATTATGATGGGTGATGATTGCCTCGAGCAAGCTGCGGTCGGCGGGGTCCAATCCTAGCGAATCAATTTCCAGCAGGTTCAGGGCTTCGGCGGCGATTTTGGCATCGATGATGCCGTCACCGTTAACATCGGCGTAATCCCGGACCCGTTTTAGCAGGCGGTTGGCAATCCGCGGCGTCAGCCGCGCCCGGCCGGCTAGGAGCTTCGCGGATTCGCCGTCAATTTTTACATTCAAGATGCCGGCGGCCCGTACGATTATCTTTTGGATTTCATCAGGGTCATAAAACTCCAGGCGGTGAATCATTCCGAACCGGTCGCGCAGCGGCGCCGCCAGGGCTCCGGTACGGGTAGTGGCTCCGATAATGGTGAACCTGGGCAGATCCAGGCGCAGGCTGCGGGCGCTGGGCCCTTTGCCGAGCATGATATCGAGCTTAAAGTCCTCCATAGCGCTATACAGTACTTCCTCGACCACACGGTGCAGGCGGTGGATCTCGTCTATAAATAAAATGTCGCCGTCCTGGAGGTTCGTCAGTAAGGATGCAAGGTCTCCGGCCCGCTCTATGGCGGGTCCGCTGGTTACCCGTATCTGGGCGCCCATCTCGTTGGCTATGACCGTCGCCATAGTGGTCTTACCCAGTCCGGGCGGCCCGTAAAGCAGCACATGGTCTATAGGTTCGCCGCGTTTCTTGGCGGCCGATATAGCCAATCTCAGGTTCTTCTTCAGCCTCTCCTGGCCCACATAACTTTTAAAGTCTCTGGGGCGCAGAGTCTGTTCCAGTTCCTGCTCTTCCGGCTCATCTTTAACAGATGTATTAACTATCCTGTCAATCGCCATACTATCAGTTTAACATTCGGCCTAATAAAGGGCTGCCGTCTTAGGCATGTGGGAGCCGGCTAAAAGTTTGGCGACTTCTTTGGCCTCTACGGTTTCTTTTTCTAAAAGCGCTTCTTTGAGGGCCTCGAGCTTGGTCATATTCGCTTTTATGACGGCCCGGGCGCGGTTAGCGGCCTCGGTGATAAGGTCCTCTACCTCGTCGTCGATAATCTTCGCAGTCTCATCGGAGTATTGGCGCTCATGCACCAGGCGCTCCATCATTATGCCTTCATCGACGTGGAATACCTGGTCGCGCAGCTTTCGGCCCATACCCTGGTTGACAACCATATCGCGGGCCAGTTCAGCCGCCTTCTGTAAGTCGCTCCCGGCGCCGGTAGTAACCCTGTCGTGGCCGTAAATCAGCTCCTCCGCAATGCGGCCCCCGAGCATGCGGGCCAGTACGTCTTTATACTCGATAATGCTGTGGTAGCTCTTGTCTTCAGGAGGGATAAACCATGTTACGCCGCCGGTGGCGCCGCGCGGGATGATAGTGACTTTGTGCACCATATCGCTGTCCGGCAGGACGTGGCCGACGATAGCGTGGCCGGCTTCATGATAAGCAGTCAGTTCTTTGTCCTTTTCACTCATGACTTTGCTCTTGCGTTCCGGCCCGATAGCGACTTTTTCGAACGCCGATACCACATCTTCGTTCTCAATCACTTTGCGGTTGTGCCTGGCGGCCAGGATTGCGGCTTCGTTGGCGATATTGGCCAGGTCGGCTCCGGAGCTGCCGGCGGTTTTAGCGGCCAAACTGTCTAAGTCCACATCTTTACTGATAGGTTTTTCGCTGAAATGGACTTTAAGAATAGCTTCCCGGTCTTTGCGGTCGGGCAGATCGATGTTTACCCGGCGGTCAAAGCGCCCGGGGCGCAGAAGTGCCGGATCCAGCACGTCGCTGCGGTTGGTGGCTGCCAGCACTATTACATTCTGGCCCTGTTCAAAGCCATCCATCTCTACAAGTATCTGGTTAAGGGTCTGTTCGCGCTCGTCGTGCCCGCCGCCCATTCCGGAACCTCGGCGGCGGCCTACGGCGTCAATCTCGTCTATGAATATGATGCAGGGGGCGTTCTTTTTGGCTTTATTGAATAAATCGCGCACCCGGCTGGCGCCCACTCCTACGAACATCTCTACGAACTCCGAGCCGCTGATGGAAAAGAAGGGCGCGTTAGCTTCGCCGGCGACTGCCCTCGCCAGCATCGTCTTGCCTGTCCCGGGCGGCCCCACCAGCAGGACGCCTTTCGGTATCTTGGCGCCGACACCCTCGAACTTCTTAGGATATTTTAGGAATTCCACCACCTCCTGCAAATCCTGTTTGGCCTCTTCGTTTCCAGCGACGTCTTTGAAGTTTATGCGGTCTTTTTCATTCCCGTAAAGCCGCGCCCGGCTTTTGC
The DNA here is from genome assembly GCA_035688135.1 of Saccharimonadales bacterium (SeqCode). Classification (GTDB taxonomy): domain Bacteria; phylum Patescibacteriota; class Saccharimonadia; order Saccharimonadales; family UBA10212; genus JAIFWC01. The sequence continues at coordinate 7,621 of DASSNG010000041.1, forward strand.
CAAAGCTTAGCGCCTGGTTGCCCTGGCCTTGGGCGCTACGGAACATAAGTATCAGGATAAAGGCGATTATGACCACCGGCAGGACGCCTGTAAGCAACCCGTACCATAAACCGTTGTTATTGGACTCCGGCTTATTCTCTACGGTTACTTTGCCCTGTTTAAGCCCCTGCTCGTAAATGCTGGAGCCGGCCTCTTTATAAGATTTTTCCGTTGCCTGGTTCTGGCCGACAGGTGTGATATCGAGTTCCTGGTCGCCCTTGACGGTTATCTTGCTGATCTTACCGCTGTTGGCTTCTGAAATGACCTGAGAAAACGGCACGGTCTTGAGCTGGGCCGGGGTATTTACCGCCGCGTAGACGATCAGGCCGAACAGGACCAAAAGCGCCGCAAATCCGGCGTTCTTGAAATGGTTGCGGCCGCCATCACCTCTGCGCCCGCCCATGCGGAACGGTTTTTTCTCCATACCGTAGTATTATATCACCCTGTTAGGAAGCATTTTGCCCCGCTCTTTTAAATCGGACGGACTTTGCCCCCACCTCAATCTCAAACGGAGCTTTTACAGGATGGCGCGAGCCCGGTTTAGATGTCCGGATAGCCACGTTCAGCCGATTGATAGTCCGCTTATCAAAATCCTTCAGGCCGGATCGCCTGAGCCAATGCATCAGAAGCTCGTTCCCCAGCTCTGATGGCAAAGCGCTGAACCGCCCGCGGTCAATATCCCCGCCGCGGCTCACGGTACCGGCAAGCTCCTCCAGCCAGGAATCAATCCTGGGAGCAGCGTCTTGGATTTTCCCGATTTGCCGCAGAAATTGCCGGCGCATGGCCGGCGTGACCTTTGGCATTATGTTCTGCCGTATGTAATTCCTAAGGTAATCCGGGCTTTGGTTGGTCGAATCCTCCCGCCACTTTAGATTTTTTTCTTGGGCGTAATCTAAAATCCGGGCTTTGGTATATCCCAGCATGGGGCGCAGGATATCCTTGCTTGAGGATATCGCCACCAGGCCGCGGCGGCCCGTACCCCGCAGCAGGTTGATTATGGCCGTTTCTATCAAGTCATCCTGGTGATGGGCGGTAATAATGGCCCGGGCGCCGTATTTTTTCCGGACTTGTTTAAGGAATCCATACCTTGCCCGGCGGGCAGTCTCTTCGCTTGCGCCGGCACCCAATTCGCCGTAGCCAGCTTCGAATGGCAGGCCGTAGGCCGCCGCGGCTTCCGCCACCAGCTTCTCATCCTCCCGGCTGTCAGGGCGGATACCGTGGTTAAAATGAGCTACGACCAGCTCTACCTTTGGCAGCCTGCTTAACAGGTCCAGCAGCGCCATCGAGTCCACGCCGCCGCTGACCGCCACGATATATCTGCCAGGTTCCACTCCTAGTTTCATCCCATTATTCTAACAGAGGTGAGTTAAGCGGTCAGCGCGGAAATCAGAGCCTTATTAAAGGCCGGCAGGTCATCGGGGTTCCGGCTAGTGATAAGGTTACCGTCGGCCACGCATTCTTCGTCCACCCACTCGGCCCCGGCGTTTCGCATATCATCCTGGATAGTATAGTAACTGGTCATTTTCCTGCCTCGCGCCAGTCCCGCCGATACCAGCAGCCATGGCCCGTGGCAGATTACAGCCGTAGGCTTATTCTGTTCGTCCATCATCTTGGTAATAAAGTCACGGGCTTTCTGCTCCATCCTCAGATGGTCCGCGTTTACTGCCCCTCCCGGGACTACCAGTGCGTCATAATCATCTGGTTTGGCCTCGTCTAGAGTTTTATCAACCTTGACCGACTCACCGGGGTCCGCGTGTTTAAGGCCCTTTATCTGGCCGCTTTTTGGTGAAACGATCTCTACTGTAGCGCCGGCTTCACGCAGCACTTTGACAGGTTCGATCAGTTCGGATTCCTCAAAGTAGTCCGTTGCCATAACGGCAATCTTTTTACCCGATAAATCAGCCATAAATCCTCCTTATCTAAGGCCTCATAATAGCCTCGCCTTTACCGTAGGGCTGTGACATATCTAACTTTTATGCACCGGCGGGCGGTGCTTAAATATATCTGTAAAGAAGGAGAATTTATGCCGCCACAGGGAATGACCAACGATGAAGACCGCCAGGAAGAACTGCCGCAGGACTATTCGACGCCGTTTTCGGCGCCAAGCGGCGTGGATGACACTACCGACGATACACACCCGGAGGCCGACACTAACGTGGATCCCATGGAACACTACGATGAGGGCATCTCGGGCGCTACCGAGACCTCAGACCCCGGCAGCCGCGGGATATTGGGCTACAGCCCGCCAAACGGGGCCGGCGGTGATAAGGAGGATAAAGAGGGAAAGTAGGCCTTAGGCGCGCTCCAGCCGCCTTTTATGTTTCCGGTACTCATTCTGCGTAAGGTACACGACGACCACATCAAAAATGGTTAGAAGCAGCATACCGAATGTGAATTTAACCGCCATACGGTAGCTTTGGTAAATTATGAACAGAGCCGTAACGCTTATAAGCGCCAGATAGGCCCATAGGTGGTCCCTGATAACTTCATACACCAGTACGACTTTAACTACACCATGGGCCAGCAGGTAAACCGCCCCGAAGGTCAGAGCCGCCCCAGTAAGGTGATGGGCGGTCTTTAATATATGCGTAGCCACGAAATCCTTAGGGTCCTCGGAAAGTTCACCGTGAGTCAGCCAGCGGGCCAGATGGTTTATCTGCGATGGACTGATTATCAGCAGCAGGACACCCCCGGCAATTTCCAGTAAACCGTCCAGGCCCTTCAGATAAATGCTGATCCTGAAGGCCTTGTCGGTGGCTGTCCGCGGGTGTTCGGCCGGATTATAATCAGGTATCGGCCTTCGTTTGTTAGCATCCATGACTTCATTTTAGAACGACAAATGAAAATAACCTTAAAAATGCTATAATAACCCCTGTTCTCATCATCGTGGGAAAGGTAGTAGCCGCGGTTTCGCTATAGCGAAATTTGGCTTTTGCCAAAAGCGGCGTTGAAGGAAAACCGTAGGTTGTCCTTCAAATATGGCAGGGTAGCTCAGTTGGTTAGAGCACAGGACTCATAAGCCTGGGGTCGCGAGTTCAAATCTCGCCCCTGCTACCACATTATGAAAAAGGCCCCTCGCATGGGCCATTTTTTATCGCTGCAGATTACGTCTAGGCGTCCAGAAGTACCTCGTCCACGGCCAGGATTTCCTCATTGGTCGTAGGCAGCAATATATAAGATAGTTGCGGCATTTTAATTTTCCTTTTTTGTTTTTGTTAACCTGCTTAAGATTAAACTTTAACGGACATAATGTGTCAACGTAAATTTAATTGCTTTTTTTACAGATAAATGGTTAACTTGCGGATGTTAGGAGCTTATCTGTTCTTGGTGAGAATGTTCGGCCCTCATAAGCAAGAGTTCGCAAACCAGGCAAGTAAGGGTCGTACCTAGTAAGAATTAATAAGGAACTAATGCATGTACAAAGTATTTGTAGGCGGTCTGCCTTTCGCGACCACCGACGATGAACTGCGCGAGCTGTTTGCCGCCCACGGCAAAGTAGCCACCGCTAACGTCGTCCGCGACCGCGAGACCGGCCGCAGCAAGGGTTTCGGTTTCGTCGAATTCGAAGACACCGAAGAAGGCAAAGCTGCCGAAAAAGCCCTTAACGGTTCTGAGGTAGGCGGACGCACCATTTCGGTCGCGGAAGCCCGTCCAAAAGAAGACCGTCCCCGCAGTAATAATTGGTAATTTACCAGTTAAGCGTTAAAAAACTCCCTCCCCGGGAGTTTTTTATTTATTTTTGGTATCTATCACCCCATGCAGCCATGCTGCGTAATATCGGCATAAGGTCTTCCCCCTTTTTAGTCAGGGAATATTCTACCCGGGGAGGAACTTCGGCATAACTTTTCTTAGTTATAACCGCTGCCGATTCCAGCTCATCCAGCCTTTGCGAAAGCGTTCTCGGGCTGATACCAGGTAGCGCCGATTCTATAGATGAGAAGCGCCTGGGGCCTTCATGCAGTTCTTTCAGTATCAAAGCTGTCCATTTATTGCCCAGGATGCACAGCGCGGCTTCTACGCAGCCGGGCCGCGATTCAATATCGTCTGCTTTTAATACTTTAGCTTGCATAGTTACTTTACTTAATATAGTATTGTATTTAGTAATACTATACAAATAATAGCAATGGGAGGGATTGAATGCCA
>DASSNG010000059.1:0-5389 GCA_035688135.1 Saccharimonadales bacterium (SeqCode)
GCTTTTGGTCAAACTTATACTTGCGGGCAAAACGGGCCAGGCTGCTGTTCTGGTGCTGGAAATTCTCTACCTGCTGGGGGATTTCGTTTATAAACTGACGGCTCTGCTTTACCAGGGGCGGTGTTACCAAAGCGAAAAACAAAGCCAGCAGCGCGATGATGATTACGTAAGCGGCAGACGTAGCCACAATCCGGCTTCTTATTTTTGTACGGCGCGACAGCCAGCCGACTGCAGGGTTAAGCGCCAAAGCCAGGAAAAAAGCGACGAAAACCAGTATAAGGATATGGCTTACCCGCCTGACGAACCAAAAAAGCACTACGGCCGCTATAATCCATAAGATAGTGCGGACAATCGTCCGGTTAGTAACATTAACCGTCACCTTATGGTTATTCATGGTGCTTATTATGGCTTTTTTTGGTTTGGCGCGCAATCTCTGTCCGGTACATATCAAGCACTTGTTTGCCTACTTCCGATACGTCGTACTGCCCGACCGTCTTTTTTTGCCAGTCCATAATTCGGCGGCGCATACCCGCATCAGCGAGCATCGTCTTAAGCCTGCCGGCAAAAGCTTCCGTGTCGGAGGGATTAACCAGCAACTGGGACTGGTCCCCTAGAACCGAGCGGTACCCCGGATTGTCGCCGGCCAAAATAGGCCCGGAACCGGCGGCCATGGCTTCTATAAGCACGATGCCGAATGCTTCCCCGTATAGAGAGGGAAAACAGGCGACGGCGGCTGAGTGGAGCAGACGCGGCTTGTCTTCTTCTTTTATATATCCTAAAAAAGTAATTTTCTCTGATAAGCCTTTTTCTCTTGCCAGGTTTTCCAGCTCCCGGCGCTGCGGGCCGTCGCCGGCGATTACTAACTCAGATGCGGGATATTCATTATGCACCAAAGAAAAGGCTTCTATAAGCTGGCGGCATCCCTTTCGTTTAACAAGCCTGCCTAAAAAGACTATACGGTGGCTATTTGCTCCTGAATTACTTTTTGACGGCAGCCTGAAACGGGCTGTTTCGACCGGGTTGGGAATGACATCGGAATCTATGCCGTAGGCTTGCTTTGCGAAGCGGGCGGCAGGGCGGCTGACGCTTACGATGCGGGAAAACCGCGGCAGGCTGCGCCAATAGGCAAGCCTTAGCAGCCGGGAACCGCTCCTTGAGAGCCATCCCGACGGGAATATATGGAATGTACCCACTACTACGGCCGGCGCTTTAGCGCCCATAATAATTTTCTGGGCTAAGAACGGAGAGTAGGGGGTCATGACGTGCAGGATATCGAACCGCTCTTCTTTTAAAACTTCATCGATTTTTTTCCTGCTTGCAGGGAGGGGAATCGACAGGCGGTTGCCGTTGAACCTGACGCTGACGTTCTTGGCCAGGCTGTAAACGCGGCCGCCCTGCCAGCTATCCAGTTTTGTCTGGCCAACCAGATAACTTACTGAGTGCCCCTGGCCGCTAAGCCAGCCGCCCAGCGTCTTTACGTACTGGGCGACCCCGTCATTGCTGTCTAACGTGTCATCGAAGACGAAACCGACTTTTAGGCTTGGGACGTTCGCCATGGAGTTTTATCGCTTCCTTATAAACGGCTTCGTATTGATCGACTATCTTCGGGTAATCGAACTGTTTGACGTAATTCTTGGCCCAGTTCAACCAGACTTTGCGGATATCCTGGTTGAACAGCATGATTTCCAGGCGGCGGCTGAAATCTACTGTGTCTTTTGGATTGACCAAAGATATGGCCCCGGTATCTTTCATAACGCTCAGATAGCCGATATTGTCTCCGGCCACGATAGGCGTGCCGGCGGCCATGGCTTCCAGCAGGACCACGCCAAAGCTTTCGCCCCGGACAGCGGCCGAACAGAAGACATCGGCGCGGTGGAGATGATAGACCTTGTCGGCTTCCGAGACATATCCCAGGAAAGTTACGCGCGGGATCTCTTCTTCGGCCACGAAATCGCGCAGCTTGCTTTCGTCCGCGCCTTCTCCGGCAATCATCAGCTGGACGTCATCACGCCTCATAGCCAGGTCTTTATAAGCGCGCAGCAGGTATTTTACTCCTTTGCGGGCTTCCAGCCGGCCGACGTGCAGAATTGTCTTCATTTGGGGGTGCTTGATGGCGCGCGGCGGTGCTTTGCTGTATTTCTTTATATCTATGCCGTTAGGCACGTACTTTATATTCTTGACCAGCCAGTGGTCGGGGCCGCCTTTTTCCAATAATACCGCCGCTGGGGCAGGCGAAACCGCCGTAACCATATCCATTTTCTCGCCGACTCCCTTAGCATAGGGTACAAATAGATTGACAAGGGATTTTCCGGCGGCGCTATCCACGAAGTTGGCGTGGAAAGTCCCAACGTGTACCGTATTGGAGTGCTGGAGCATCTGCCGGGCCAGGATGGGCGCCCAGGGCTCATGAAAATTTATAACGTCGAATTTCTCTTCTTCCAGTACGCGCTTGATTTCGTCGGAATCAATATCAAAAGTCCAGGTGCCGTGGGTGCCCAGGCCCGCCGAGAACCTGGTCCCCGAAGTGTTCCCCAGCAATATGTAGTGGTCCGGGGCTACTCCCTGAAAGGTGGCCGGCCGCGGCGTTATTATGCGGACGTAATGTCCTTTTTTGTTCAGACCGTTATAAAGATGCGTCACTACATCGGCTACACCGCCGATTTTGTCGAACATATTGTAAGGGCAGACTAAGGCGATTCGCATATAGGCTCCTATTATACCGGTGATTTGGGTTTCTTAGCGAGCATCCTGCGCAGCCCGGCGGGCAGCATAACACCCATGGCTTTCTTGTCGGCCAGCACGCTGGGCACATGGGCTTTGGTATCAGCTACGAATTGGGTGTATTCAGAAAAAACCTGCCGCATATGTTCTTCTACCTTAAGGTTGTTAAGGTAGTGGTCTTTTTTGGATACCACGTGGACGACGGGCAGGGAGATATGACGTCCCAGATTATCAAGCTTTAAGAATTCACTAGTTGTCAGCCAGTGGGTCCGCACATCGTTGCTTTGCCATAACACTTTTTCAAAGTTAATATTTAGGGCGAATTCTTCAGGGGTAACTTCTATCATCCGCCGTCTTGAGTTCGGGAATGTCTTATATAGAACATTCAGCACGGGTTTGTTCAGCCCGCAGTAGCGGATCAGAAATGCCACAGGGCGAGTGGCGAACAGCCTGGCCACCTTTCCATAGAATTTTCTTTTTGCAGGCCCATATAGGATGTCGTCGTGGTGCATAAAACCGGCGAAGCTGATAAGCAGGTCTATCTTTTTGGCAAGTTCGGGGTAACGCTGAAGCATCCGCGTAACTACTACGAACCCGTAAGAAATCGCGTAAACCGTAACCCGTTTGCGCTTATAGCGCAGTTTGATGAAAGAGGCCAGGTAGTCGGCGAACGCGTCAAGATCCGGCCGGATATGAGCTTTGTTGTAGCCTTCCATGCCGCCAAAGCCTGGCAGGTCGGGCATAGTGACGTTGCCGTACTCAATCAGGTTGTCGACCAGCCCCTGCCAGCGCTCCAGTACGGCATGATGACCGTAAATGAGCAGGATTTCGCGCTGTTTGCCCTTAGAGGAGGGTACACGAAGCATACGGCCCTGAAGGCCGTTGATATTCAGAGGCAGTATGTAATCTGCCGCATCTTTAGTGCGTTTTGCCATATTTTTCTAAATTATAGTCGATTGCCGCACCTCTGTAAAACAGATGTGCTCTTTGTTACAATTAACCAGTCAGTTCACTGCCGATGGGGAGTGGCCAAGCGGTAAGGCACCGGGTTTTGGTCCCGGCATTCGGGGGTTCGAATCCCTCCTCCCCAGCCATCTAATAATGTGTCGTCCCGGTCTCCGATTTTTTTCTTTAACGCAGACGGCGATTTTTATAAAACACGCTGCCAAGCGTGCCCGCCAACGATATAGAACTGGAAAGCCCCATAATAACGGCGGGCCTAGGCACTTTATCGTCACCGGCAAGCGGAGATAGTTGCCGCGCAGAGCAGAATATTGCCGCAACTATAATAAGACCAGGTATCAGCAACCTTTTCATCAGCGTAATCTCGTTTAATTGACCCCTTAATCTTAGGTGACATATTTGCATTTAACCGCGAAATAAATTACAAAATGTATATTTTTATGCGGCGTAAGATATCTTACGGTGAGAGCTTATGCATAATGATAATTTCTTAGTTAATGGTCGGATGAGACATAAAAAGAGGTAGATATGGAAAAAATATATGAAACAAGAGCCATAATGGGAGGTTCTGCTTTATGAGTGCTGCTGGCGGCGAGAAACCGGTGTTTACGCTTACTCCTCCGCATTACCATAATGCTTGGGCCTACCGTTTCTTGATTAACGAACTTGGGTCTAAAGGTTATCTGGCGCACGCGCCCCGGCTGGAAATCTCTGACCCAGATATGACCAGGGATGACCACGCAGCCGTGATGCGTGAGGCCGAAGAAAGGATTGGGGCTGAAAGTTATATTAGGGCGGGAGCATCCTGGGGCGGTGATTTGATTTACAGGGAGCTAGGTTCGCACGTATCAAAGCTGGTTTTTCTGGGGGCGCCTCTCAGACCGGTTCTTCAAAGGCTCAAAGTTCCCACCGTCATCCCGGAGCTGGCCAACCTGCCGCGCATCCCGTATGCATCATACGTAAGCGGTGAAAGAACATATGGTTTTGACAGGGAGGAGCTAGGTAATGTCATTTACAGGAACCTGGGCGACAGCGCCGTAAAAAACTGGGCCGTCAGCCAGCTGGAGCCTCATCCCCATACTTATGAAGACCCCGCCAAAGACGAGAACGCAGTTATTCCGGTAGAAATGGAGAAACACTATGTGGGGCTGGTAAATGATGAGATATTCGACTATGCCGATCAGGTAAGGACCGCCAAGTTCTTTGGTATGGAAATAACCCCGCTTACAACCGGGCATTTTGCCATGTTTGAAGACCCGAAGAAACTCGCTGAATTATTCGTGGAAATCGCCGAGGACCGGCTTAACAAAGTAAAATGGGCGGCCCTGCATTATGAAGACCGCCGCCGCAAATTAATAACTTCGCCCAGCATTAGCGTAGGAAAGTCCGCGGTAGTATCGGCTTACGCCTGACTGTAGGCTTCTTGCTCGAGCTTTTCTAAATCAGGCACGACAATAGCGCTGTTTCCCTTGGCTATCAGAAGGCCTCTTTCGCGAAGCCCCTTGATATTCGTGGAGACAGTTTCCCTGGTTATGTTAAGTATCTCCCCGATGGCCTGGTGGGTCAGGGGCATGTCAATGGTAATACCTTTTGGCGTTTCCGTGCCGAACTTCCGTGCAAAATAACAAAGCATATGAGCGATTCTTTTTTCGGAATTTTTTAGCGCCAGATTCTCTATGCTGTTAATACAGAAGTCCAGATGCCT
>DASSNG010000054.1:0-27154 GCA_035688135.1 Saccharimonadales bacterium (SeqCode)
GAATCCCAAGAAGCTTCGCTGAGGGCCCAGGCGCAGGCTATCAACGCCGACAGGGCCCGGCTTGACAGCCAGAAGGCCGCCGGCGACACCCAGGCTTATAATTCCGGAGTGCCGGGATTCAACAGGGACGTAGAAGCCTATAACGCCGGGGTCGAAAGATTGCGCCGGGAAATCTCCGCTTATAACCAGCTGGTGGTAGAGCGCAACGCTATCGCGGTAGAACTCACAAGCCTGGACCAGGCTATAGACACCCGTCTATCTACCCAATCCGCCCAATAATCAAACGGGCCATTTTTCTCCGGAAGATAGCCCAAGCAAAAATCGCATTTTTTTGCCTGGCGCGATAAGGAACCGCGAAGGGGTTCCTTATGTTAATACTTAACTTGTTAAGTATTTATTATTTTTCTAAAGTTGTAGAATAAGGAAAGAATGGCTAAAAGCTTAGGAGTGAGGTTTATCTGTTCGAATTGCGGCGCCGCCTATAACAAATGGCAGGGCCGCTGCAGTAATTGCGGGCAGTGGAACACGCTGGTGGAACAGGTAGAGGTTTCTGCCGCCGCCGCGGGAGCCAGCGGCAGGAAACTGGAAACAAAATCGGTAGCGGCGGCTCGTAAAACTTCTACCAGCAGGCTTAGTTCAGGCATCAAAGAGGTGGATGACGTTCTGGGCGGCGGGTTCGTACCCGGCAGCGTGAACCTTCTGGCCGGCCAGCCGGGTATCGGCAAAAGCACCATTTTGCTGCAGATAGCCCACGCCGCCGCGGCTAAACTGAAAGTGCTTTATATCAGCGGCGAGGAATCGGCGCAGCAGATAGCCATGCGAGCCGAACGCCTTAAAGCCGATAACAAGAACCTGCAGCTGGCCGTATCCACGGTCGCGAACGACATCGCTTCGACTATCAGCGGCGGAGGATACGATTTGGTTATAGTGGACTCCATACAGACCGTAGCCGTCAACGAGGTGGCATCGGCGGCAGGGAATGTCAGCCAGATAACCAACAGCACGCACCTGCTTACGGCCGCCGCCAAGGCCAGTGACACCGCCCTGGTGCTGGTCGGCCACGTTACGAAAGAAGGCTCTATAGCCGGCCCTAAATTATTAGAGCATATGGTGGACGTGGTGCTGCAGCTGGAAGGCGACCGGTACGGCGGATTCAAGATTCTGCGCGGCACAAAGAACCGGTATGGTTCCACCAACGAGGCCGGGATATTCGAAATGACCGACACCGGCATGGCGCCGGTAGAAAACCCGTCGGCTGCGCTCCTGGCGGAACGCCAGGTAAGCGACGGTTCAATCGTCCATGCCACCATGGAGGGCAGCCGCCCGCTGCTGGTGGAGGTCCAGGCGCTGGTCAACCCCACAAGCTATGGGTATCCAAAGCGCACGGCCAGCGGCATAGATTTGAACCGCGTCAACCTGCTGGTGGCCATGCTGGAACGCCGCACCAAGCTCAAGCTGGCCGACAAGGATATTTACGTGAATATAGTAGGCGGCATCCGCTTAAGCGAGCCGGCGGCCGACCTGGCCGTCTGTATGGCTATAGCTTCGGCCGCAAAAGGCATGCAGCTTAAACAGAACGCCGTAGTGTTCGGCGAAGTAGGCTTGTCCGGAGAAGTCCGCCACGTGCCATTCGTAGACAAAAGGATTGCCGAAGCTAAAAAGTTGGGCTTCAAAGCCGCCATTGGCCCGAACGTCCGAGGCGGCAAGAAACCGGCGCTGCTTTCGTCGGTTTCCGATGTCCGCAGCGCCCTGAATACTTTTCTGGAAAAAGACTAAGGAACCTGATCCGATTTAGGCGGGTCGCCGTTACTGTCGCTAAGTTCGATATGGGTACCGTGGGAAGCACTGTAAGGACAGCTCTGGGATGATGTGGGGCCGCAAAGGGTGGTATTGTGGTCGGTATCCTTGATTGTGTAAGTACCAGAGCCACCTGTCCAGCTAGCCCCGCTTGTGTTTATGTTCGTGAATGTCAGGGGGCTGGCCCCCTTGGTAAAATTTACGCCGTCCTGGGTATCCGATCCCTGGTACAGGACACTGTCCGTGACCGTAGCAGTTACCGTCCCGCCGCCGCTGAATGTCGGACTATAGGTACAGCTGACCGGCTGGCCGTCGCTGATATGGCTTGATGTACAGACCTGCTTGCCGTTCACGCTTATGGTAACCGTACCGGGATATTGCGGATAGTTGCTGTCGTTCAGGGGGTGGGTGCCGGCGAACGGCGTCGCGGTAATAGTACAACTTGTATCGCAAGTGTCGCCTGTGGTCGGCGTAACTATTGTTACGGTGGGCGAGGCGTCGCCGCAGTGGTGCACATCGTCTTGCGGTCCGTTACTGGACAGGTTGCTGGAGTTGGAGGCGTTCTGTCCCGGCGGGTAGAAAACGTCTATAGAAAAGGCATTGGGCGCGGCGCTGCCGCCCAGGGTCTGCTTAGCGGCGGCCGGGGTACAGCTGGTAGCCACTTTGCCCGACACCTTATCTATGACCACGCTCTTGCTGCTAACAGCCTTCTGTTTGTACCAGGAAGGGTACAGGTCGGTGCTGGGCGATGGTTCGCGTGAGCCATATCCGACGTGATTGCGGATGACGTAAGCCGGCAGATGCTGGATGCCGGGCGGCTCCTGCCAGTTGACCGGCTGCTTATTCAGGCTGTCTAAAGCGAATTCCATAACGCGCCGGGTAAGCGGCATGGTCAGGTTTTCCATGGCGGTAGTAAGGGCCTTGGTGCGGGTGTGGTAGCCGACCCAGCTGCCAACGGCATACTGGGTATTCCAGCTCATCATCAGGCCGTCGTAATTATCGTTGGTGGTACCGGTCTTTACCGCTGTCTGCCAGCCTTTATAGTGCTGCCATTTTTGGAAAGAAGAGAAGTAGCTGGCGTTCGGGTCGGAGGCCATCTGGTCCATGATGTACGCGGAGTCCGGGCGCACCACCTGGGTGCCTTTAGGCTGTTTGAAGGTGTAGAAAGTCTTTCCCGTGGCGTTAACCAGCTGTTTGATGTAGGTATTGGGGATTGATTTGCCCAGGCGCGCCAAGCTGGCCACCCCATTAATGTGCTGGTCCAGATGCAGGTAAGCGCCGTCGCCGATGGCCGACGCGCCGTAACATTGGGTCTCATCGCTTTTCTTAGCCTGGTTGACATCCACGCCGTCCTTAAAGCACTTGTAGGCGTCATCGTAACCCATCAGGGAGTCCGCGGTGCTGATTACCTTATTTATAGATTGCGTGCGGTTAGGGCTGGTGTCGTTGGGCGTCGCTTGCAGCATAGCCTTCACCGCGGGAACGTTACGCGAGCCGCCAAGGGCATAACGCAGGGTCTCCGGGCCGGGATAACGGAAGTCGTAGTCGTGCAGGCAGTTTATATTCTTGCCGCTTTTAATGGTGCACGGGTAGCCGGGAATCGGGCCCTGGCTGTCATACAGGACCGAACCGGCCCCGACGTTGGTGTTGTTTTCTATGAGAGTGGTGTAATCGTACGGTTTAAAGCTGGACCCGGGAGAAATATAGGCCGTATGGGCGTAGTTGAACTGGCCGTGGTCCTTGTTAAAGAAATCGACCCCGCCCACAAGAGCACGCATCTGGCCGGTGGCGGTATCCTCTACTACCATGGCTTCTTCGTCGCCGCCATGGTATTTGACGTTGTTCAGGTTCTCCTGCACGGCTTTCTCGGCTTCGTTCTGCAGGTTCATGTCCAGAGTGGTTATGACTTTCCAGCCGCCGACTTTAGCGGACTGGCTGGCAAAGCGCCTGTTCAGCTCATCGCGGGCCGCCAGTACGAAATACGGCGCCCTGATGCCGGCGTAGTATGACTGCATCGGATGGACTTGCGCCAGCACGTCAACCTTCTTAGCGGCCGACGCCTGCTGTTTTGTTATCTTGCCTTGGCTGGCCATCTGGTCCAGTACGTAATCGTAACGGTTGGTGAAAAGCTGCTCGTCAAAATAGCTGCTGTACTTTGAGTAATAGGTAGGCGATTTAGGTATAGTCGCCAAAAAAGCCGCCTGCGCAAGGGTAAGGTTCTTGGCGTCCACGTGGAAGTAGTCCTGCGCCGCCGCCTGCACGCCATAGTCGACGCCGCCGTAAGGGGCGATATCAAGATAGCTGGTGAGAATCTGATCCTTGGTGTAATTGCGCTCAAGCTCCACGGCCAAAATCAGCTCTTTGACTTTCAGGGCCAGGGTGCGGTCCTGGTTATAATCCTGGGTAAGTTTTACCAGCTGCTGGGTGATGGTTGAGCCGCCTTGGGTGCCTCCCCGGTGCAGGATGTCAACGTAGGCCGCCCGCAGAATCCCGCGGATGTCAAATCCCCGGTGATTGTAGAAATCCTTATCCTCTACCGCCACGGTGGCGTCCTTCATGTATTGGGAGATATCGCTGCTGGGCACCGGCACTCGTTTTACGGCATTGTAGTCCTGCCACAGCAGGACCTTGCCGGTCTGGTCATAATAACTGACGCTGCCCCCGATATTACTGCCGGACAGGTCGGTTATATCCTTCAGGTCCTTGCGATAATAAGCGAATACGGCCAGCGTAAGGATGAACATGGCCAGAATGGCGATACCGGCAATCTTAAGAGCCATGATGGCTCCATCCCGGCTGAACCAGAAAGCCGCCAGCCGTTTGGGGTGCATGCGCCAGAATATGCGCTTGACCCTGGATTTAGGCAGCCCGCGCAGGCGGTTAACCTTTCGCAGCGCCTTAGCTTGGCGCATAGCGCTATAACGTTCCCCCAATGACCGGTTTACCTTCAGCACTTTGCCGCTCCTGGTAGTTATCGGCCGGCTGCCAGAACGTCGCGGATTTTTCTTCATCTAAATTCTATATACTCCCTGCTTATGATTAATTATATCAAGCCCCGGCGGCATTTGCCGCCAAAAAATATCAAATTCTGCACGGGAGGAATATTTCATGGAGCCTAGGTTATACTAATAATAAGTAAAAGAAGTTACCTGAAAAACAGCTTATGACCCTTAGCGAAGATTTGAAATGGCGCGGACTTATAAAGGATAAGACCTTCGCCGATATAAAGTGGCTGGACACGCCCCGGACTTTTTACCACGGCGTGGACGCTTCGGCGGACAGTATGACCATCGGCAACCTGGCGGCCATGATGACGGCCCGGCGCCTGCTGGACTCCGGCTGGAAAGCCGTGCTGCTGGCCGGCGGCGCCACCAGCCTGGTGGGGGACCCGGGCGGCAAGAATGAAGAGCGCGAACTAAAGCCGCGCGAAGAAATCCAAAAGAACGTACAGGCTATAAAAGGCCAGATTTCCATGCTATTCGCGGGCAAAGAGTTTGCCCTGGTAGATAATTACGACTGGTTCAAAGACGTCGGCTACCTGGAGTTTTTAAGGGAGGTCGGCAAACACTATTCCATGACTGAACTGATGCAGCGCGATTTCGTCACCGAACGCATGGGGGAAGGCGGCAGCGGCATAAGCTACGCCGAATTCAGCTATTCGCTCATACAGGGCTATGATTACTGGCAGCTATATAAGAACCATGGGGTGGAGCTCCAGATAGGCGGTTCCGACCAGTGGGGGAATATGCTGTCGGGCGTGCCGCTGATACGCAAAAAAGAGAACGCCGAGGTCCATGCATTAAGCATGCCGCTGGTCGTCAATAAGGCTACCGGGGTAAAATTCGGTAAATCGGAATCCGGCGCGGTCTGGCTGGACCCCGCCCGAACCAGCCCAACACAGTTCTACCAGTTCTGGATAAACGTCGATGACGCCGATGCGGAAGAGTACCTGAAGGTCTTCACTCTGCTGCCAAAAGAGAAAATAGAAGAGTTAATCAGCCGGCATAAGGCGGCCCCGGCCGAAAGAATCGCCCAGACCGCCTTGGCGGCCGAAGTCACAAAGCTTGTCCATGGCCAGGACGCGGTTGATTTCGCGCAAACGATAACTGAATATCTTGTCGGCCACAGGCCTATAGAAGAGGCTGACGACGCGGCTATGCAGGAAGTCCGTCAGGCCCTGCCAGGGTTTAAGGCCCAGCCGGGAGTGCCGGTCATAGAAGCTTTAGTCGGTACCGGGCTGGCCTCCAGCAACACCGAAGCCCGGCGCTTAGTCCAGAATAAGGCAGTCTACGTTAACGGCGAACAGTTCCAAAAAGACCATCTGGAGGCGGGTGATTTTAAGAATGGGCGGCTGATGCTGCGGCGCGGCAAAGCTTATAAAGATTCAGCCCTTATCGAGCTGGTTTAGGGTAAATGCGGGACTTTACAGCCACCGTCGTCGGGAAATCGGTCAGAGCCGGGCTGATGTTCAGGCGCGGCGGCGGGCAGGCGCTGCCAGGCCTGGTAGTCGAGAAGCTATTCCCCAAGTATGTGACTTCCATGCTTTCCAAGCTGCCTGAGGGCATCGTAGTCATCACCGGCACCAATGGCAAAACCACTACCACTAAGATGGTCGTGCATCTGCTGGCGGCAAATGGCAAGCGGGTGCTAACTAACCAGACCGGCAGCAACCTTATACGCGGCATAGCGTCATCCATCTCCCAGAACGCCAGATTAACCGGCCGGCTCCCTTACGATATCGCCGTCCTGGAAGTTGACGAAGCTACCGCCAGGCAGCTGGTAAAGCAGGTAAGGCCGCGGTGGGTGCTGGCGCTGAACGTCAGCCGCGACCAACTGGACCGCTTCGGAGAGGTAGACACCATCGCGGATTATATCGGCGCCGCCATGGAGCAGGCTGCCGAAGGCATAGTTACCAACGCCCGCGATCCCAACCTGCTTGGCAGGGCTTCTAAAATAGCTTCTGATAGAGGCTTGCGGCTGGAGCTTTTCGCTTCAGCGCCCGCCCTTGCCAGACACTTCCCCACGGATTATGAGCTGGCAGCGGTGAACCAGCCCGTGAAAAATTATGAAAAACCCGGCAAAACAGAGGTGAACACGGTGCTGGCGGATTTCCGTGAAAACCATGTGAAATATAAGCTGGGCGGTAAAGCTTTCGAATCTGCTTTAAAGATTTCCGGCCAGCACAACTACCTTAACGGCGCCGCCGCGCTGGCTTTGGCCCGCTGCCTGCTGCCTGAAGCGCCGGAGGGGAATCTGGTGAAGGAGCTGGCGAATGTATCTTTGGCATTTGGGCGGGGCGAAAAGTACAGGCTAAAGACCGGTGCTGTAATCGAATTAGTGCTGGTGAAGAATCCCGCCAGTTTTACCCAAGCCCTGGCGTCATACGGTTCGCGGCGGCAGAACCTGATGATAGCTATAAACGACAATATCGCCGACGGGCGGGACGTTTCCTGGCTGTGGGACGTTGATTTTAAGCCCTTGGCCGGCCGGAAAATAACAGTGACCAGCGGCACGCGGGCGGCCGATATGGCCCTGCGCCTGAGTTATGACGGCATAGAGACAAAAAGAGTAATAACCGATTTGCATAAGGGATTGGGGCTGCTTGCCCTGCAGGACGGCGAAAAGGTGGTTCTGGCGACCTATACAGCGATGCTTCGCCTATACGCCTATTTGTCTAAGAAGGGGGTTAAGATCTGATGGCCGAGCTGCACCTGCTGCACCTATACCCTAACGAGCTCAATACGTACGGCGACCACGGTAATTCGCTTACCCTGCAGCGGCGCATAGAGCGGCATGGCTTAAAACCGGTGGTCCACCATCATCATCCGGGCGGTAAATTGCCGGCCCGGGCGGATATCGTCATCGGCGGCGGCGGGCAGGATTCGGCCCAGGCGGACGTGCAGAAAGACATCCTGAAAATCGGCGGCCGGCTGCGTAAAATGGCCGAAAGCGGCGTGCCGATGGTGCTTATCTGCGGCACCTACCAGCTGTTTGGAAACCGGTTCATCACCAATACGGGGAAAGAGATAAAAGGCATAGGCATATTCGATATGGAAACGGTTGGAGGCCAAAAGCGGCTGATTGGAAACCTGATGGTTAAATCGGATTTTGGACTGCTGTTCGGCTTTGAGAACCATAGCGGGCAGACTTTTCTTGGCAAGGACCAGCGGCCGCTTGGAAAAGTCAGGCGCGGCAATGGCAACAACGGCAGGGATAAGACCGAAGGCGCCCGCACCAACAACGCTTTTGGAACCTATATGCACGGGCCTTTTCTGCCTAATAATCCACAGTTCTGCGATGAGATAATCAGATTGGCGGCCGTACGCGAAGGAATCAGTCTGCCCCGCGTCCAAATCGATGACTCGCTGGCTCTGCAGGCCAGGTCGGCAGCCCGCCGCCGCAAATACTGAAGTATAATACCGGTAAGATGAGGCGGCAGGACATAGCGGTCGGAGGAATCCTGATAACAGAAGGCAAATTGCTGCTGATAAGGCGGGCCGCTGACGAGATTTCCAGCGCCGGATACTGGGAAACGCCCAAAGGCCGGGTAGAGTTTGGAGAAGACCCAGAAAAGGCGTTACAGAGGGAGTTTTTAGAAGAAGTTAACCTTCGAGTAGAGCTGGATAATGTACACGCCGTTTTCAGCCACACCTATACCCGCGATGATGCGGAAGTCCATTTCTGGGAAGTTGAATATTTCGTACATCTGGCAATGGACGAATCATTGGATAATATTAAGCTGAGCCGGGACCACGATGCGTATAAGTTAGCCGATATCGAGGATTTAAAGAATTTAGAAAAAATTTATGACGATAAACGCGAAAGCCTTCTTAGGGCGCTTGCTGATAAACTTTAACAGTGGAATTAAGCGACCCGATAACCGAACTTAAAGGTGTGGGGGAGGAGCTGGCTCGTAAGCTGGCGGCGCTTGGAATCCGTACCATAAACGACCTTATAGAAGATTTTCCGCGCCGATACGAGGATTATTCAAACGTTTCATCAGTTAAAGAACTCCGGCCTGGCGCAGTTACTATTAAAGCCAAAATAAGCTCCGTGAATGGCAGGTACGTGCGCCGCGGCATGCATATAACCGAAGCCATAGCCAGCGATGATACCGCCAGCGTCAGGCTGGTGTGGTTCAACCAGCCTTACCGGGCCGGAGCTATCAAACCGGGACAGGATTACTTTATAGCCGGCGACTACGGGCTGCGGCGCAACAGATTCAGTATCCTTAATCCTTCCGTGGAGCTGGTGAGCGATTTTCCGGTCAATACCGCTCGTATCATCCCGGTTTACCGGGAAACTAAGGGATTTAAATCCAGCCAGATAAGACGGCTTATCAGGGAGGCCCTGGACCTGGTGAAAAACCTGCCGGAACACCTGCCGCAATGGCTTCTTAAAAGCCAGGAACTGATAGATTACCCGGCAGCGGTCAAGGAAATCCATTTTCCAAGCAGCGGAGAATTATGGTCCGCGGCCAAAAAACGCCTGGCTTTCGAAGAGATATTCCAGCTTACTTTAGCCGCGCTTCTGAATAAACAGGAGAACATGGCCGAGAAAGGGATGGCTATCCCATTCAGGGAAGAACTGGCTAAAAGATTCGTCTCTCAGTTGCCGTTCAAGCTTACTGACGCCCAGCGCAGGACCGTCTGGCAGATATATCAGGATATGGGTAGGACACAGCCCATGAACAGGCTGGTCGAAGGCGATGTCGGCTCCGGAAAGACCGTAGTGGCCGTGATGGCGGCTATGATGGCCATGGAGGAGGATTTCCAGGTGGCGTTTATGGCACCCACCGAAATCCTGGCCAGGCAGCACGGCGATACGATACTTAACCTGTTAAGTAATTTTAGCTACGGGGACAAAATCGGGCTGCTGCTGGGCAGCCTGAAGCCTAAGGCTAAAACAGATATTCAGAAAAGGGTTGCCGCCGGAGAAATAAAGATGGTCATCGGTACGCATGCCCTGATATCGGAGAAGGTGGATATGCGCAGGTTGGGGCTGATCATTATCGATGAACAGCACCGCTTTGGCGTGGAGCAGCGAAAGAAGCTGCAGGCCAAAGCCGGCCATATGCCCCATGTACTGCATATGACGGCCACGCCGATTCCGCGCAGCCTGGCACTGACGCTTTACGGGGAGCTGGATGTTTCGGTACTTGACGAGCTGCCGCCGGGCCGGCAGACGATCAGGACTAAATTGGTATCACCTAACTCCAAATCCAGCCTTTACGGACAGATAGATAAAGAGCTGGCGGCAGGCCGGCAGATGTTCGTGGTCTGCCCGGTTATAACCGAGTCCGAAGCCAGCAGGGGCCTGTCTGCCGAGGAAGTATATAAGCAGCTGTCCGAGCACGAATTCAAGCACCGCAAAGCAGCCCTGCTGCACGGACGGATGAAGGCCGAGGAAAAAGAAAAAATAATGGCCGGTTTCGCGGCTCATGAATACGATATCTTAGTCAGTACAACGGTCATAGAGGTGGGTGTTGACGTACCTAACGCCACCGTGATGCTGGTGATGGGCGCCGAACGGTTCGGGCTGGCCCAGATACACCAGCTGCGGGGCAGGGTAGGCCGCGGTGCTCATCAGAGCTACTGTTTTCTGATGCTCAGCGACAGCAAAGCGCCCAGCCAGCGGCTGAGAGCTTTGGAAAACACGGCGGACGGATTTAAGCTGGCGGAACTGGATTTGAAGCTGCGGGGTCCCGGAGCCATTTACGGGACCATCCAGCACGGCGCTTTGGATCTGCGGATAGCCGATTTATCTGACATACGGCTTATCGCCGCCGCCAGGGGCGCGGCCCAGGAGTTCATTGATAAAAAGGAAAAGCTGGCTAAGTTCCCGCATTTGGAGCAGCGGGTAAAATCACTGCGCGCCGTTACGAATCTGAATTAAAATGAAGACATGAGAATCATAGCAGGCAGTTTGAAAGGGCGGGAATTCAAAACGCCGCACGGGCATCGCACGCATCCTATGAGCGATAAGGTACGGGGAGCATTATTCAACGTGCTGGGCGACATAGAGGGGCTAACGGTTCTGGACGCTTTCGCCGGAAGCGGGGCGCTGGCTTTCGAAGCGGCCAGCCGGGGAGCGAAAGCCGTTACGGCAATAGATAGGGATATTTCGGCTCATACGGTTATTGAGCGCAACGTCAAGGATTTGCGCCTCTCGGATGCCGTAAAAGTCAGCAAGGCCAATACCGCCGGCTGGAGTATCCATAATATGGAAAAGCGGTTCGATATCGTGCTTTTGGACCCCCCGTACGAGGATCTGCAGCCGAACCTTTTAGGCCGGCTTATAAAAAGGCATGTCAAAAAAGGCGGCCTGGCGGTGCTGTCGTACCCTGGCGGCCTGGAGGCTCCGGAATTTGAGGATACGGAAGTCGCCGCGGACAAAAACTACGGTGACGCGCAGCTGGTCTTTTACCGTAGAATCAAGTAAAATACCCCTGTTCTTTGCGGGCGGATGGCGAAATTGGTAGACGCACTAGCCTTAGGAGCTAGCGGAGAAATCCATGGAGGTTCAAGTCCTCTTCCGCCCACCACAAAAAAGGAGGAAAAGTGTTAGATACAGCGCGCAAACTTATCAGAGATGCCGGCAAGCGGCTAGGGCTTAACGAAGAACAGATAAAACAGCTTATAAAAACCGACGCTGAGCATAATTTTGAGATAAAGCTGTCCGACGGCAGCAAATACCATGCTTTCCGCGTGCAGCACAGCAATAAGCGGGGGCCCTACAAGGGCGGCATACGGTTCCATCCGCAGGTGGATTATGACGAGGTCCGGGCGCTGGCTACGCTCATGAGTTTTAAGACGGCGGTGGCCGGTATCCCGATGGGCGGCGGCAAGGGCGGGGTGGCGGTTAACCCGAAAGATTTATCAAAAAAGGCATTAGAAGACTTGTCGCGCAAATACGTGCAGGGGCTCAAAGAATACATCGGCCCGGATAAGGACGTACCGGCGCCGGACGTTAACACTAACTCCCAGATAATCGACTGGATGGCGGACGAATATGAGAGCCTGTCCGGCGATAAAACCAAAGCCAGCTTTACGGGCAAGAGCGTCGCTAACGGCGGGAGCCTGGGGCGGGAAGCCGCGACCGGCCGCGGCGGCGTGATAGTGCTGCGCGAAATACTTAACAAGTTAAGTATTTCCGGAGAAGTCACTTACGCCATGCAGGGCTGGGGCAACGTGGGGTCGTTTTTCGCGCTAATCGCCGAGCAAGAGCACCCCAACTGGAAGCTGATAGCGGTGACCGATTCCAGCGGCGGAGTCTACAGCGCCGACGGTTTATCGGCTAAGAAACTTGATCAATTCAAAAAAGTCGGCGGCAAGCTGGCCGACTTTGATAAAGGTGAAAAAATCGATAACGACGGCCTTCTGAGCGCCCAAGCCGACATACTGGTGCTGGCGGCGTTAGAAAACGCCGTGGACGAGAAGAATGTTGACGCAATCAAAGCCAAGCATGTACTGGAGCTGGCCAACGGTCCGGTTACTTACCAGGCTTACGAAAAATTAAATTCCCGGGGCGTAACAGACGTTCCGGATATCTTAGCCAACGCCGGCGGCGTCATCGTAAGTTATCTGGAATGGGTTCAGAACAAAGCCGGCGAACACTGGCCGGAAGACCGGGTCAATCGTGAGCTGGAGAATTATTTGGTAAAAGCTACGGACGAAGTATATATGCTGTCGCAGACTGATAAGATGCCGCTAAAAGAAGCCGCTTTCGCGGTGGCCATAACCAAACTGACTTCTTAAGCAGGCGACTGTATTATTAGTTTTTGATATCTTTTATTCTTTTTAGCAGTCGCTCGCCGCTTAGGCGCCTGGATTTTAGCGGCTCAAAGTAGCCCCGCACCAGCCCTATGACTTCGCGGGCCGCCTGGTCGGCCTCATCCGGCCGGTTAAGTACCCAGTTAATGTCATCTTTTTGTTCAAGAGCCCACTCCAGGCTCATTACAGCTTCATTCAGCCTGACCGTTACCTCCTCTGAAGAGAAGTCATTACCGAACCGAGCCCGCAGCTGCCTGACGTACTGGTCGGGGTCCGCCGATAAAGCTATAGGCGTCGTTGACTTAAAGCCCACATTCCGCAGGTTGTCTACGGAGCGGAAAACCGTATCTAATACGGAAAAAGGCGTCTGGTAGTCGCGTACCTCGCTACCGTATATATGCCCGGTATCGTAGACCATGTATTGTACCGGCTCCCCGCGTTTGACGGCTTCTAAAAACTCACCTAAGGATTCCTCGTCTGTTCTAAGCTGCCTATAAGACTTCGCATCGCTGGGACGGAGTTTTCGATCAGTAAATCCGCCCGGGTTGCTGAACTCCGGGTCCAGCGCCACGACCTCTTTTATAACCGTGCTTTTTCCTACGCACGTCGGGCCGATAATCATGCCGATAGACACATCCCGGATGTGCCTGGACGTTTCACCTTGGGGGCGATAAGCCATCCACCGCGCCGCCAGTTCGGCTTTTATAACCTCTGATTGAGTCACGAAATGATTAAATAATAAATATTTATAAATAGCAAACTAGCGCAGCCGTTTAAGCTGCTGGTAGCGCATAACAGGCGCTAAGGAGTAAAGGCACCCAAGCACGAATGATACCAGCCCGCCGATATAAGGAACGGCTCCGGCTAGCGATATAAGGAGCATCACGCCCATGATTCCCCAGACAGCCCCAGGATTTGCGCCGCTTAATTCGGCGCTTCTTTTTAGCGATTCCGATACATCGGTATTTCGCTCCAGCATGACATAAGGAGCCAGCATATAACGTCTTATGAATATCAAACCGGGGACTATAAGCAGTATCAGCCCGCCGATGATGATGGCTGTCATTGCTACGTACAACTTGAAAAGGGGCCAGCCCTGCTTGCGGACCACCTGCCATAAGTCCTGGAAATCCAGCGTCCGGTGCTCCACGGCGTCGAGCTGCGCGGCGTTTGTCATAATCTGGATTACGCCGCCTATGAACAATGCCAGAATCAGCCAGAGCAGATTGAACCCGACAAGCAGATAAAAAGGATAAGCCGGCGCCGGGCTGCCCGATAATCCGGCGCTGAAAAGATCGGAATGCTGCCAAAAGCGGACATGCTGCCCGGGGATCGGCGACCATATCCAGCTGTGCAGCCAGAATATGAACGGCACCGCGTAAAGCGGCCCGAAAATCCAGATATTATCAAGCACCAGCCGTTTACTGGGCCCGAAAAGATCAAAAGCGCCGGGAATATGCAGGTGGGAGCTGCGTCGGGGGCGGTTATTGGTGCGGGACATTACCCAACAATTATATATCCTGCTTTTGCCGGTTTACCATAAGTGTCTATAATAAAATCAATCATGAGTTTATCTACCCAGCCCTATAAGGGCGCGCGCGATTTCTACCCGGAAGATAAGCGTATCCAAAAGTATATGTTTGGAAAATTGCGCGAGGTGGTTGAAAGCTTCGGCTATCAGGAGTACGACGCGCCGATACTTGAATCCTTTGATATTTATGCCGCCAAAAGCGGCGAAGAAATCGTAAACGAGCAGCTCTACTCTTTTGAGGATAAAGGCGGGCGCAAGGTAGCCATCAGGCCGGAAATGACGCCCAGCGTCAGCCGGATGGTCGCCGCCAGGCGTCAGGAACTGCCGTATCCGCTGCGCCTTTATAGTATCCCTAATCTTTGGCGCTATGAACGCCCGCAGCGCGGGCGCCTGCGCGAACATAACCAGCTGAATGTCGACCTTTTCGGCGTTGAAGGGCTGGATGGCGACGCCGAGATTATCCAGGTGGCGGACGCTATCTTAAAATCGTTCGGCGCCAAAAGCAGCGACTACGAAATCCGGATAAACAGCCGCGGCTACATGAACCAGCAGTTCGAATCCTTCGGGCTAAGCGATGACCAGAAGCATTTATGCCTTAAATTATTGGACAAGCAGTCAAAGATTGAGCCGAACGAGTTTGAAAAGATGTTTATAGAAAAACTGGGCGACGGCAAGGGCAGCCAGCTGCTTAACTTTTTGAAGTCGGAAGAAGTGCCTAAACCGGTAGCCGAACTTCTGCGCGTTCTGAACTTGTCAGGCGTGGAAAGCGCAGCCTATGACCCGGCTATAGTAAGAGGCCTTGATTATTACACGGATATAATCTTCGAGGTATTCGACACTGATCCGGAAAATAACCGTTCGATGTTCGGCGGCGGCAGGTACGACGGCTTAGTCGGCCTGTTCGGCGCTGAACCGGTGCCCACGGTCGGTTTTGGCATGGGCGACGTCACGCTGCAGAACTTTTTGGAGGCCCATGGGCTTTTACCGGGGCTGGGGCCGGAAACCGATGCGGCGGCGATTCTGATAGGCGATGTTTACGCCAAAGCCCAGGCGGTAGTGGGCGAATTTAGAAAAAGCGGGCTGAAAATAGCCGTAGACAGCAGCGGCCGCAAACTTGACGCCCAGATAAGAAGCGCGGTTAAAAGCGGCGTTCGATACGCTATATTTATCGGCGAGAAAGAGCTGCAATCTGGCCGCTTTCAGCTGCGGGATTTAAAAAACGGCACCGAAAAAGAGCTGCCAAAAGGGGACATAGTCTCTGCTATCCAAGAGAGCCGCGCCGGATAATTCCTGGAAAAACAGGGAAGAATCCGATATAATCGCAATTCATGCGAGTTACCAGGAAAGACAACAGCCCGACAAATATCACTTTGACTATTGACGCCGATGCGGCCGATATGGAGCCGATACGCCGCCATGTCATAGCCCATTTCCGTAAGAATGTAAGGGTTCCGGGCTTCCGCGCCGGCAAGGCGCCGGACGCTCTGGTTGAGCAGAATGTCAACCAGCAGGCTTTTTTGGACGAGTTTATGGAGCATGCCTTAAACGAGCTTTATCGCCGGGCAGTTGAGCAGGAAAAAGTCCGGCCGGTCAGCACCCCCGACGTGCAGCTTAAGAAGTTCGTGCCTTATACGGAGATGCAGTTCGCGGCCGAAACCGAAATCCTGCCGGCTATAAAGCTGCCGAATTATAAAACCATCAGGCTGGCTAAGAAAAAGGTGGAAATCACCGCCAAAGATGTTTCAGATATCATTAAGAACCTGCAGACCAGGATGGCTGAGCGGGTAGAAGCTGACAGGGCGGCAAAAGACGGGGATGAACTGATAATCGATTTTGAGGGCTCTGAAACCGAAGGGAAGAAGATAAACGGCGCCGATGGCAAGGATTACCCGCTGACGCTCGGCAGCAAGACTTTCATACCGGGCTTCGAAGAAAAGCTGGTCGGCTCAAAGGCCGGCGACACAAAGACTTTCGGCGTCACTTTCCCGAAGGATTACGGCGTGGCGGCCCTGCGGAACAAAAAAGTGACGTTCAAGGTTGAGGTTAAGAAAGTCCAGGAGCTGAAAGAGCCGAAGGCCGACGACGAATTCGCGTCCAAGGCCGGTCCTTTCAAAACGCTGGCCGAACTGAAATCCGACATTAAGAAGCAGCTGTCGGCTGAACGTCAGGGCCAGGCTGATAATGAGTACACTAACGAACTGATTCAAAAAATCGTCAAAAAAGCCGAATTGGAAGTACCCAAAGCGCTTGTTGAGGATGAGCTACTTAGGATGGAGGAGCAGGAAAAGCAGAACCTGGTTTACCGCGGCCAGACCTGGCAGGAACACTTAGCGGAAGAGGGCCTTACCGAAGAGCAGCATCGGGAACGGCAGCGCTCTGACGCCGCAGAGCGCGTCAAAGCCGGTCTGGTATTAAGCGAGATAGCCGACAAGGAGGGACTGGAAGTCACCCCCGAAGAGCTGGAAATCAGGCTGCAGCTGCTTAAGGGCCAGTACCAGGATCCGCAGATGCAGGCCGAGCTTGATAAACCGGCGAACCGCCGCGATATAGAATCTCGCATGCTTACCGAGAAGACCCTGGAAAAACTTAGCTCTTACGCCAGTAAATAATTGAATTTACTTATGCTTGCAAAAACCACACGATGGCCGGATATTTAATTTATGGAGCGATTTCATTTCAAAGATTTGAAACCCGGAGAATCATTACGCGTAGAGACTGAAGCTGGCTCTATCTACACGTTAATCGGTGAAGTGCCGCCAGAGCGCGTGGGCGGAAATATGTTCAGAGGATTTAGGGTTACCAGGGAAAGTAATCATGATTTAAATGGTTATCCTTTTGGTCCCGACGCTAGCCATATATCTGACGAACCCGCTTGCGTCGAGCTGCATTCACCCGATGAAGGGGTAATGATAGTCGGACATAGGATGGAAGTCCTCCCGGATATACTGCACGAGGAAGCTGATGGACAACGTAAATTTGCCAATTTTGTGACCTCTGGTATTACAAATATAGAATTGATTTCGCCGGAAAGTTTAGAAAATTAGCACTCAGGGTTGACGAGTGCTAATGGCCGGCATACAATAATTGCATATGAACCGAATCAATTCTCAAATCCTGGTGCCTACGGTTATTGAGCAAGAGGGCCGCATGGAGCGGGCCTATGATATCTACAGCCGCCTGCTGCGCGACCGGATAATCTTCTTAGGTGATGATGTAAACGAGCACACCGCCAACCTGGTGGTGGCCCAGATGCTATTCCTGGAGAACCAGGACCCGAACAAGGACATCATCCTATATATAAACAGCCCCGGCGGCAGCGTCTACGACGCCATGGCCATCTACGATACGATGCAGTTCGTTAAAAGCGACATCCAGACGGTAGGTATCGGCGTCCAGGCCAGCGCCGCGGCTTTCCTGCTGAGTTCAGGCACCAAAGGCAAGCGTTTCCTGCTGCCGCATGCCACAGTGATGATCCACCAGCCGTCAAGCGGCACCCGCGGCAAGGTTACAGACCAGGAAATCGACCTTCGCGAGGCGCTTCGTGTCAAGCGGATGATGGAAGAGATAATGTCTAAGAATACCGGCCAGCCGATTAAGAAAGTCCACGAAGATATGGAGCGCGACTTCTGGATGACGGCTGACGAAGCCAAAAAATACGGGCTTGTCGATAAAATCATCGACACCCGTAAGTTAGCCGATACGATTCCTAAATCGGCGTAATAAATATCACTTAAAATACTCTTGACTGCAGGGCCAAAGCCCTTTAGAATTAGGGCAAGAAGTAGTGTACTTTGGTGCTTGCTGTGGGAAAATCTCTTTTTGCATCGCCGAACGTAGTGGGCTTCGCTTTAGCGACAACATAATTTATTAAAAAGGAGTATTGCTTTTAATGGCGAAAGGCACCGGAACTATTGCTAAGCGCACGTACTTTACAAACCAAGACGACATTATTAACCCGCCCAACCTTGTAAGCCACCAGAACGACTCGTTCCAGTGGTTCGTGGAAGAGGGCCTGGGCGAACTTTTGGCCGAAATCAGCCCGATTGATGACTATACCGGCACGAAGCTTAGCATCACATTTAAGGACTATCATTTTGACGAACCCAAGATGAGCGAAGGAGAGGCCCGCGAGAACAACGTTTCTTACGAGGCTCCTCTTAAAGCTACGGTCGAGCTGACTAACAAAGTCACCGGCGAGGTGAAAGAGCAGGAAATCTACCTGGGTGATTACCCATGGATGACCAGCCGGGGGACGTTCGTAATCAACGGCGCCGAGCGCGTCGTGGTTTCGCAGCTTATCAGGTCCAGCGGCGTATTCTTTACTGCCGACCCGCATGGCACCACCAGCCTCTATGGCGCCAAGATCATCCCGGTGCGCGGCGCCTGGCTGGAATTCGAAACTTCCGCCGCCGGCGCGCTGTTCGTAAAGATTGACCGTAAGCGCAAGATAGCCGTCACCACCCTTCTGAAAGCCTTAGGCATGAGCCCTGATGAAATCCGGGAAGCTTTCAAGCATGTTGACCAAGGCGACGTCAAATATATCCAGGCAACCCTGGACAAGGATCCGGCAAGCAGCGCCAACGAGGCCCTGATTGAGGTTTACCGCCGCCTGCGCCCTGGCGACTTAGCCACGGTCGACAATGCCCGTTCGCTGCTGGAGAACATGTTCTATAACTTCAAGCGCTTCGACTTCGGCCGGGTAGGCCGCTACAAGCTGAACAAGCGCCTTGACCTTAAAGTCCCTAACACTATTGATAACCGCGTGATGCGCATAGAGGACCTGCTGGCGGTAATCGCCGAGATTATCCGCCTGAATGTAACCCAGGAGCCGGCTGACGAAATCGACAGCCTGGCAAACCGCCGCGTCAAACTGGTTGGCGAACTGGTACAGCGCCAGTTCCGCATCGGCCTGCTGCGCATGGAGCGCAACGCCAAAGACCGCATGAGCATGAGCGAAATAGAAACGGTTACTCCGGCGCAGCTTATCAATGCCCGCCCCGTCGTGGCGGCTGTCCGCGAATTCTTCGCCAGCTCCCAGCTGAGCCAGTTCATGGACCAGATAAATCCATTGTCAGAGCTAGCCCACAAGCGCCGCCTTTCTTCGATGGGCCCCGGCGGTTTGAGCCGCGAGCGCGCCGGCTTTGAAGTCCGCGACGCCCATGCCACCCACTACGGCCGTATCTGCCCCGTTGAAACCCCTGAAGGCGCTAACATCGGCCTGGTGCTCAACCTGGCCAGCTTCTCCCGGATAAATGAATACGGATTCATTGAAACTCCTTACCGCAAGGTGATAAACGCGGTCCCGGCCAAAAATGCCGCCGGCCACATCGCCCGCCTGGATTTGGAAGACGAAAAGGGCAAAGCCATAGTTAAAGCCGGCTCAGTCATAACAGAGGCCGCCGCCAAGCGGCTGGCCGCCGTTAAAGACCGCGCCACATGGCCAGTAAAAGCCAAAGTCACCGAAGAAATCGTCTACCTGGACGCCGCCGAAGAATCTGACGCCATCATAGCCGGAGCCGGTAATGAGCTTGACGGTAACGGCTACTTCGTAGAACCGCGTATCAGCGCCCGTTCCCGCCTTGAGGCAGGAGAAGTTGACGCCAATGAGGTAACCTATATGGACTCCGCCCAAAGCCAGACCATCGGTTCCAGCGCCGGTCTTATCCCGTTCGTAGAAAAGAATTACGTGCTTCGGTCGCTGATGGGTTCAAACCAGCAGCGCCAGGCAGTGCCCCTGATAAAGCCGCAGGCGCCGATAGTCGGCACCGGCATGGAAAGCATAGTCGCCCATAATACCGGCCAGCTGATAGTGGCCCAGGAAGACGGCGTAGTCGAAAAAGCCACCGCCGATGAAGTGGTCGTAAGCTATAAGAAAGGCGGCAAGGTCACCTATCGTCCTGTGCACTTCTTGCGCAGCAACGAAGGCAGCTCCATAAACCAGATGGTGGTAGTCAGCAGCGGCGACAAGGTTAAAGCCGGCGACCCGCTGATTGAAGGTATGAGCATCGCCGACGGCGAGCTGGCGCTTGGCAAGGATCTGCTGACGGCATTCATGCCGTGGGGCGGATATAACTTTGAAGACGCCATCATACTTTCGCGCAAACTCGTAGAAGACGACACCCTTACATCTATCCACATAGTGGACTACATGACAGAAGTCCGTGAAACCAAACTTGGCCCGGAAATCGTTACCCGCGATATCCCGAACGTTTCCGAAGAAGCCCTTAGGCACCTTGACGAGGACGGCATAGTCCGTATCGGAGCTGAGGTCCACCCTGGCGATATCCTTGTCGGTAAGATTACTCCGAAGGGCGAGCAGGAACTTTCCAGCGAAGAGCGACTGCTCCGCGCTATCTTCGGTGAAAAAGCCAAAGAAGTTCGTGATACTTCGCAGCGCATGAGCACCGGGCGCCACGGCAAGGTCGTAGGCGTGAAAGTCTTCAGCCGGGCCAACGGCCATGAGCTAAAAGCCGGGGTAATCATGCAGATTCAGGTGTTTGTCGCTCAAATGCGCAAGATTTCCGTAGGCGATAAGCTTGGCGGACGCCACGGCAACAAGGGCGTAATCGCCCGGATATTGCCCGTGGAGGATATGCCGTTTACGGAAGACGGTACCCCGATCGACATCGTCCTCAACCCGCTGGGCGTACCGAGCCGTATGAATATCGGACAGCTGTTCGAGACCCACTTAGGGATGGCTGCCCGGGCTCTTGGCATCAAGGTTGCCAGCCCGGCTTTCAACGGCGTGCCTATAAGGAAAATTCAGGAGTTACTTAAAGAATCCGGCCTGCCGGAAGACGGCAAGCAGCAGCTGTACGACGGGCGCACCGGCGAACCGTTCGCCGAGCGCACCACCGTCGGCTCCATGTACATCATCAAGCTTAACCACATGGTAAGCGATAAGATACATGCCCGCTCCACCGGGCCTTACACCATGGTTACCCAGCAGCCGCTGGGCGGCAAAGCCCAGAACGGCGGCCAGCGCTTTGGAGAGATGGAAGTCTGGGCGCTGGAAGCTTATGGCGCCGCTAACACCTTGCAGGAAATGCTGACCATCAAGTCCGACGACGTCTACGGGCGCGCCAAGGCCTACGAATCGATAATCAAAGGAACGCCTATCCAGGGCCCGAAAGTTCCCGAAAGCTTTAACGTGCTTGTCAAGGAGCTGCAGGGCTTGGGACTGAAGGTTGACCTGCTGGCAGAAAACGAAGTAGTTGACGCCGAGCACGTCCTGGCCCAGAACATCAAAGAAGAAGCCAAGGCGCCAATATCGGTAGTCTCCGACCAATCAGTGATAGATGAAGCGGCTATCGTTGACGAAGCCGTTGCCAACGATCCCGAACTGACAGGCGAAGAAGGCATTTCGATAGTCGACAGCGAACTAGAAAACCAATCCATAGAAGAGGAGGCTTAAACATGCGCCAGTATTCAACCGGAACCAACATAGCCGATTTCGATGCCGTCCGTCTGGCGATTGCCAGCCCCGATGACATCTTGGAATGGAGCTATGGCGAAGTAACCAAACCCGAAACCATAAATTACCGAACCCAGAAGCCGGAGCGAGACGGCCTGTTCTGCGAACGCATCTTCGGGCCGGTAAAAGATATCAACCCGCATGACGCTAAATATAAAGGCGTCCGCAGCCGGGAAGCCGCCGTTGATAAGAACGGCGAGTTGGTAACCCGCAGCATAGTCCGCCGCGAACGCATGGGCCATATCAGTCTGGCTACCCCCGTAGCCCATATCTGGTTCCTGCGCGGTACGCCAAGCGCTATGGGTCTTTTACTTGGCATGACCGTCAAGAACCTGGAGCGCGTCGCTTATTTTGCCAGCTATATCATCAAGAGTGTAGATGCCGAGGCCCGCGATAAGATCCGAGAGGACCGCCAGGCCGAGTTCAAGACGGCAGAAGAAGCCATCAACCTGCGTTACGAGAACGAAGCCAAGGCTGAAGGCGCTGACATCCGCGCTTTAAGCGAAGCCCGCAACAAAGAGCTGGAAGAGCTAGGCAAAGAAGCGGAGACATTCCTGGCCCAGATTGACAGCCTTGAAAAATTCCGCCTGATGAGCGAGACCGAATACCGCACTCTGCCTGAAGAGCTGGCGGCCCTGATATCCGTCGGCATGGGCGGCTCGGCGCTTAAAGAGCTGCTTGACGAAGTCGACCTTGAGAAGCTAATCGATGACCTGAATAAAGAAGCCGAAGAAGCCAAGGGCCAGCGCAAAAAGAAGATAATGAAGCGCCTGCGCCTGCTGGAAAGCATGCAGCGGGCCGGTATCAAGCCGAGCAGCCTGACGCTTAGCGTCCTGCCGGTCATTCCTCCGGATCTGCGGCCTATGGTCCAGCTGACCGGCGGCCGTTTCGCTACCTCCGACTTAAACGACCTCTACCGCCGCGTCATTAACCGCAACAACCGGCTTAAGAAGCTGATGGAGCTTAACGCACCCGAGGTTATCCGCCGCAATGAGCAGCGGATGCTGCAGGAAGCGGTTGATGCCCTGATAGATAATAACTCCACCCGTTCAGGCCGCGCCGTAGCCGCTACCGGCCAGCGCCGCCGCCTGAAGAGCCTTTCCGACATGCTGAAAGGCAAGCAGGGGCGTTTCCGCCAGAACCTGCTGGGTAAGCGCGTAGACTACTCCGGCCGCTCGGTTATCGTGGCCGGCCCGGAGCTTAAGATGTACCAGTGCGGCCTGCCAAAGACCATGGCGCTTGAGCTGTTCAAGCCGTTCGTCATCGGACGCTTGATCGACCAGGAACTGGCCCATAATATCCGAAGCGCCACCCGGATGATAGAGGCGGGCGATTCGGCCGTCTGGGATGCGCTGGACGAGGTAATCAAGGGCAAGTACGTTTTGCTTAACCGAGCCCCCAGCCTTCATCGATTGAGCATCCAGGCCTTCCAGCCTATCCTTATTGAAGGCAAAGCCATTCAGGTACCGGCTCTGGTGAACAAGGGATTCAACGCTGACTTTGACGGGGACCAGATGGCTGTGCACCTGCCGCTGTCCCGCGCCGCCCAGGCTGAGGCCCGCGAAATCATGGCCGCTAACCACAACCTGCTGAAGCCCGCCGACGGCACGCCTATCTTGCACGTAGAACAGGACATCGTGCTCGGCGCCTACTACCTGACGTATGAACGCCCGGGCGCCAAAGAAACCGAATCAAAACCCTATGCCAGCCTGGAAGAAGTCCTGATGGCTTTTGATACGGGTGTCGTTACCATGCAGACCCGCGTTGTCGTACCTTTCCGGGGCGAGCAGCGCGATACAACCGTAGGCCGGCTGATTTTCAACGAAATCTTCCCCGAAGATTTTCCGTTCCAGAACGTATCCATGACCAAAAAGCGCCTCCAGAAAGTATTGGCCGGCATCTATCAGCGTTATGGCCAGGAAAAGACCGCCGAAATAGCCGACGACCTAAAGGATCTTGGCTTCAAGTATGCTACCCAATCAGGCATTTCAATAGGTATGGACGACTTTTCAGACCTTCACACGCTTGAAGATATCGTTGCGGCCGGCGAGAAGCGCGCCACCGAAGTCTCCGAACAATACAGCGCCGGTTTAATCACCGATGAAGAGCGCTACCGCCTGACAGTAGAAGCCTGGACTGATGTGGACAGTAAAGTAGAGAAAGCTCTGGCCGAACAATTCGCCACCGAAGATAACACCATGTCGATAGCCGTCGCTTCCGGCGCCAGGGGTAACCTGAGCCAGATGAAAGACTCCGTGGGTATGATCGGAATACGGGCCGACGCCACCGGGCGGGCTATGGAGCTGCCGGTAAGGTCCAACTATAAATATGGGCTTGATCCGCTGGAATACTTTACGGCCACCAGAGGTACCCGTAAATCGCTGATCGACATCGCCCTTAGGACGGCGGACTCCGGTTATCTGACCCGCCGCCTGGTTGATGTGGCCCAGGATGTCTTCACTATCAATAATGAGGCCGAAGACCCCGGATTCCCGGTTTACCGCAGCGATTCAGAGTACATCGGCACCAGTATGGGCGATCGCCTGACCGGCCGCTATGTAGCCGAGAACGTCAAGAAGCATATCAAGGCCGGCGAACTGGTTACTCCGGAAATCGCCGAAGCCATCCAGAATGATGAGTCTGTTGACAAAGTGAATATCATGAGCGTCCTTTCATGCACTAATTCGCGCGGCGTCAGCCAGAAATCATATGGAATCGATCTGGCCACGGGTGAACTGGTCGCTTCAGATTACCCGATAGGCGTAATTGCCGCCCAGTCGATTGGCGAACCAGGCACCCAGCTGAGCTTAGACTCCAAGCACCGTGCCGGCGCCGTGACGGCCGGAGATGACGTGACCCAGGGCCTTACCCGCGTGGAAGAGCTTTTGGAGGTCCGCACGCCGAAAGGGCAGGCCTATTTGACAGATATTTCCGGCAAGGTCAACCTTTGGGAAGAAGGGGACCACTATATAGTCCAGGTCACAGCTAAGAAGCAGAAGCCGATCGACATAGAACTTAACGGCCGCGCCGCCCAGGTGAAGGATGGAGAGGAAGTGAATGTCGGCGATGTGGTCGCAGCCCAGGAAGACGGCAGCGAGCCGCTGACCGCGCCGATGATAGGCAAGGTTAAGCTGGAAAACGGTACCGTGACTATCACGCCAACCTCAAAGACGATGTTCCGTTACGAGATCCCGGGCTTTAAGCAGATGCAGGTCGCGGACGGCGATGAAGTTGTCGCCGGCCAGCGCCTGACCAATGGCTCCATCAATCTTCATGACCTTCTGCGCCTTCAGGGCGTAGAGGCCACCCAGCGCTACATCATGACCGAAATCCTATACATCTTCGCTAGTCAGGGCCAGACCATAGCCGACAAACACCTTGAGGTCATCGTCCGCCAGATGTTCAGCCGCGTCCAGATAGAGGACGCCGGCGACAGCGAGTTCATTACCGGTGACGTTGTATCTAAGATAGCCGTTGACGAAGCGAACAGCGAACTGCTGGTCAATAGCAAAAATCCCGTCAAATACAATCAGCTGCTGCTGGGTATCACCAAGGCTTCATTGTCAACTGACTCGTTCCTGTCCGCGGCATCATTCCAGGACACTACCCGGGTACTTATCGCGGCCGCAACCAGCGGTAAGGTGGACCATCTATACGGCCTTAAAGAGAACGTCATCCTTGGCCGCCGTATACCGGTTGGCACCGGCGCTCGTACCGACGAGGAGGAAGACGCGGAGTCCACGCCGTTCGAAGAAATGGAAGCAGTTGCTTCTAAGGAGTAAATTTGTTAAACTTAACCACTGAATCCAAGGAGTTGTAAAGAGTAGTAATGCCTACGATTAATCAATTGGTCCGAAAACCGCGCAAGATTGCTGGCGACAAATCAAAGTCACCGGCTCTGCAGCGCGTGGTAAACAATCTTAAGACCAGAAGCTATGAAAAAGATGCGCCGTTCAAGCGCGGCGTATGCGTGCGCGTTACTACCAAGACTCCTAAGAAGCCTAACTCAGCCCTTCGCAAAGTCGCCCGCGTCCGGCTGACGAACGGCCACGAGGTATGGGCCTACATCGGCGGCGAAGGCCATAACCTGCAGGAACACGCCGTCGTGCTGGTACGAGGCGGCCGGGTGAAAGACCTGCCTGGCGTCCGGTACCATATAGTCCGCGGAAGCCTTGACCTTCAGGGCGTCCAGAACCGTAAGCAGGGCCGCAGCAAGTACGGCGCCAAGAGGCCCAAATAATGCCGCGCAAAGTTACCAAGAGCCTGGTGCGGACCGTCCAGCCTGACCGCGTATACCAAAGCACCGCGGTGGCCAAGCTTATCAACCGCGTCATGCTTGACGGCAAGAAACAGCTTGCTGAGCGGCTGGTCTATGACGGCATGCAAAAAGCCGCCGATAAACTGAAAGTCCAAAACCCACTTGAAGTGTTCGAGCAGGCCATGGGGAATATCCGCCCGCACCTGGAGACACGCAGCCGTCGTGTCGGAGGCGCCAACTACCAGATTCCTTTCGAAGTGAAAGGCCAGCGCCAGCAGCACTTAACAACTATGTGGTTCGTGGAAGCGGTACGTGCCCGCAGCGGCATGCCGACAGATGATCGTATAGCCGCAGAGCTGGTAGATGCTTATAACAACACCGGTTCTGCCGTAAAGAAAAAAGAAGACACGCATCGGATGGCTGAGGCCAACCGCGCCTTCGCCCATTTCGCGAGGAGTTAATGAGAGCGCGCGACCCCGAGGTGGCTAACCTTATAGCTATCGAAGAGCCCTGCGCCGGATGCGTATTGGCGGAAGGCCATAGCGTCAGCCCGGACTATATTGAGTCGTCGGTTTCGGCCGAAGACGATATCGAGACCACCCTAACTGTAAGTTCATATAACGGCAGGCTGAGAACGACCGAGATAAGGCTGGCCGGCGTTGTCCGTAAGGAAGATGTTATAAGGGAATTAAATACGCCAATCGGCGGGAAAAGCGTGGCCTGCAATGCTCTGTGTGCCATGATTCAAAGAAAGAAAGAGGTTAATATCTGATGGCAGAAAAGAAATACGAACTAAAACAGCTCCGGAATATCGGCATCATAGCCCATATCGACGCCGGTAAGACCACCACTACGGAAGGGATACTTTACCGTACCGGCTTAAAGCACAAGATTGGCGCCGTGCATGAGGGCGAGACTACGACCGACTGGATGGCCCAGGAAAAAGAGCGCGGCATCACCATCACTGCCGCCGCCGTCACCTGTTTCTGGAAAGACCACAAGATCAATATCATCGATACGCCGGGCCACATCGACTTCACCGTGGAAGTTGAGCGTTCACTGCGAGTGCTTGACGGCGCCGTGGTAGTTTTTGACGGCAAGATGGGCGTGGAAAGCCAGTCCGAAACCGTATGGCGCCAGGCGGACAAATATAATGTGCCGCGCATCTGCTTTATTAACAAAATCAACCAGACCGGCGGCGATTTCTATAAGTCGCTTGATTCAATCCATAACCGCCTGTCTAAGCGGGCTTTCCCGATCCACCTGCCAATCGGTTTCGAGCAATCGGTCAAGGGCGTCGTGGACCTGGTGGACATGAAGGC
>DASSNG010000042.1:0-7989 GCA_035688135.1 Saccharimonadales bacterium (SeqCode)
AATGCACTTTCACCGAGCTCTTCGTCGAGACAGTACCCATATGATTACTCCATTCGTGCGGGTCAGAACTTACCTGACAAGGAATTTCGCTACCTTAGGACGGTTATAGTTACCGCCGCCGTTCACTGGGGCTTCAGTTCAATGCGTAATACATATCCCCTTAACCTTCCAGCACCGGGCAGGAGTCAGCCCCTATACATCCACTTTCGTGTTAGCAGAGACCTGTGTTTTTGGTAAACAGTTCCATGGGTTCCTTAGTTGCAGCCCCCTCACACTATCTACAAGATTGCATGAAGAAGCACAGCTTCCAGGATCAAATCCAAGAATCTGGCAATCTCACTCTTCCAAATAGAGTGAGGGGGCAGTCCTTATTCCGAAGTTACGGACGCTTGTTTGCCGAGTTCCTTGACGAAGAATCACTCGTACACCTTGGTCTACTCGACCTGAGCACCTGTGTCGGTTTGCGGTACGGTCGGCTTGCACCATAAGCTTGCAGACTTTTCTGGTCAGTACTTTGACCGGAATCAGCCGCCCTAAGGCAGCCTTTCATTCCCAGCCCGTTAGACTGGTTAGACGGATATAACCATGAATCCGCTCCGGCTATCATGCCGCGCATCTGCAAACAAGTACACGCCGGTACGGGAATATTAACCCGTTGTCCATCGCCTACGCTAATACGCCTCGGCTTAGGCCCGACTAACCCTGGGATGATTATCATGGCCCAGGAAACCTTGCTCTTTCGGTGGGAAGGATTCTCACCTTCCTTGTGGTTACTCATTCCAGCATTCTCACTTGATAACGCTCCACGGTTCCTTACAGAACCGCTTCGATGCGATATCAACGCTCCTCTACCGCTCCACACCGGACGAATCCGATGCAAAGCCCATATCTTCGGTAATATGCTTAGCCCCGTTACATTTTCCGCGCAAGATCTCTTGATAAGTGAGCTGTTACGCACTCTTTAAATGAATGGCTGCTTCTAAGCCAACATCCTTATTGTCAAAGAAATCTCACCTCGTTTCCCACTTAGCATATATTTAGGGACCTTAGATGATGGTCTGGGCTGTTTCCCTTTTGAGCGACGAGCTTAGCCCCGCCGTTCTAACTGCCGTAGTTCCACCGTCCGTATTCGTAGTTTGTCAAAGGTGGGTACCCTTGCGGGCCCCAGTCTAAAACAGAGCTCTACCCCAGACGGCTACCGTACGACGCTAGCCCTAAAGCTATTTCGAGGAGAACCAGCTATCTCCGAGTTCGATTAGCATTTCACCACTAACCACAGGTCATCCGGGAGTTTTGCAATTCTCTACGGTGCGGCCCTCCACGTGGTTTTACCCACGCTTCAGCCTGCCCATGGTTAGGTCACTCGGTTTCGGGTCTAATCCTGCAGACTAAGACGGGCTATTAACCCTCGCTTTCACTGTGCCTCCGCCAGATGGCTTAGGCTTGCCTGCAAAATTAACTCGCTGGATCGTTCTACAAAAAGCACGCCGTCACACCTAAAAGGTGCTCCGACTCCTTGTACGCGCATAATTTCAGAAACTATTTCATTCCCCTATCCGGGGTGCTTTTCACCTTTCCCTCACGGTACTTGTACACTATCGATCGCAAGACATATTTAGCCTTGGAGGGTGGTCCCTCCGGATTCAGTCAGGGTTTCACGTGTCCCGACCTACTCGACACAGAATGAGACAAATCTCATTCATAACAGTAATAAGGTTTCCGACACTTTGCATACCCGGCTTTCACGGTCTATGGCGGTCCTTTCCAGAACCTTCTGCTCGCCTCGGAAATTTCTTACCTTATGCAAGATGGTGGTAGCTCTTGCCACTAGTACGGAAAACTGGATTGCTCCAGGGCTCCGTACTGGTTAACTGTTTGTCACAACCCCTTACCAACATTCGTCTACCAACTTATCCATTAGGCAAATTGCCAGATGGAAGTTAATAAGGTTTGGGCTGTACCGGGTTCGCTCGCCACTACTACCGGCATCGTTGTTTACTTTCTCTTCCTCCGGGTACTAAGATGTTTCAGTTCCCCAGCTTACCGCTACATATCCTATGAATTCAGATATGCGCCACATGGCATAACCCATGCGGGGTTTCCCCATTCGGACATCCACGGATCAAAGCTTGTGAGGCAGCTCCCCGCGGCTTTTCGCAGCCGTCTACGTCCTTCATCGGTGTCTTACGTCAAGGCATCCTTTATGCGCGCTTGAGTAACTTTTTACGTTACACAGACTCAGCCGAAAGACTGAATCTGCTTGTGATTGTGCAAATTGACTAGCTATTGGCAAACACCAATAGACTCGTCTGTCATTTGCTTTAACATCCTGCACACGCGGACTCATATTCGCGTCTGCAGGGCCTAATTTTCAAGTTGCAGACTCACTCACAATCCCACGCACCGATTCGAACATAGATTGTAGGATAAGTGGATTGAGTAAGCCCAGAAGGTCTTGACCGTCGTCGGGCAGGGTCAACTGGCCGTACTCAAACGTCCTGCATAAATATTAGCAATTTTAACAGAGGTAGTCAAACCTCTTTTGATGTAATAATTCCTACAAAATGGCACCTGTTGGCACGGTGAAAATCGAGCGCCAGGAGCAACCCTGGACCCGAAGTGTTAGATTTATTACGTTTTCAAACGCTTGTAGTTACGGAATATCCATGAGATATCTCTTAGAATTCTAGTATCAATTTTGGTGAGGCCATGCTCTTTGATATCCCCTGCTACCCGGAGAATTAGGAGTATAGGCGCATCTGAAACCCGACTTCATAAGAAAGACATTATCTTATGGGGCCGGGCTATCAGTCCGGATAATATCAAACCTAATCTTATGGGGAGGAAGTATGATCAAGCTTCTACGGAATACCGCGGCAGTGGTTTCGGCGCTCAGCATCGCCGGAGCCGGCATAGCGGGAGTGGCCGGAGCCAGTTCGGTCACTACTCAAGGGCCTGATAGTCCAATAAGGATTCATGCCCATAACTACCAGGCATGGGACAACGATAACCATGTCAGGCTGACGACCACCAATCACCAGGAGTCGTCAACCGGTAACGCCAAGGTCAAGGGCAACACCACCGGCGGCTCTGCCGCCAGCGGGTCGGCTGCCAACAGCAGCGCTATGACCGCCAGCGTGTCGGTAAAGAACACCAGCACGGTGGGCGGCTCAAGCAGCGGCACTGGGAGCCTGAGCACCGCGGGACCGGATAGCGCTATCCATGTTCGCTCGAGCAACTATACTCGTGTGAATAACGACAACGACATCCATGTCTACAGCGGCAGCACCCAGAATGCCTACTCCGGTAACGCGAGCGTTTCGCACAACACTACCGGCGGTTCGGCTACCAGCGGCAACGCCAGCAACACCAACACCGCAAGCACAACGATCTCTGTAACTAACTAAGAGTCGTAAAAAGGCGCGGCCCGCCCGGATAAATAGCACCCCGTCCCGGCGGCCCCGCCTGCCCGGTCTGATCCAATTTACAAGGAGGACTATATGTCTGGAGTAGTTTTGATTGCCAAAAAATCGCTTATTATCCTGGCCGCCATCTCATTAGTATTCACCTTCCCTTTGCAGACGTGGGCGGACACCGGTGCCGCGGCAGATACCGCGCCGTCCGGCCATACCGGCCCGAACACGCCCCAGGGGCCGGACGCCAAGACTTATACCTATGACTCTTCAACGGGGATGTGGAAGAACGCTTATTACATATGGAACCCGGCCACCGGCCAGGCTACGCCCATCACGCCTTTGACCTACAGCTATAATCCGGCAACCGGCCGCTGGGACACCACCCAGTGGGTTTACGATGCCGCCCAGGGCAAATATGTGCCGAATCCCATCAGCGTGAGCCAGCCGCCGGCCGGCGCGCCTACCACAGGCGCTCCGGCAGCCGCACAAGCGGCTCCGGCGGCCGCGTCAGGCCCGTCCTCGCCGGCCAGTACGGTATCGGATACCAAAGGCCTGTACGACAACTTCTATAACGCTTCTATCAGCAATAGCCTAAGCCAGACCGCGGTAAGCGGCAGCGCCACCGTTTCAGGCAACACTACTGCAGGCAGCGCCACTTCCGGGAACGCCGCCGATACTGCTACCGTCATCAACCTGCTGATGTCTTCGGCCGTCCCGCTGCAGAGTGGCCTGGTGAGCTTTACCCAGAATATTTACGGCAACGTCCAGGGAGATATCACCATAGACCCTTCTAAAATAGTACCCTCGGGAACTATCAGCCCGGCTGCCTCTTCCACCGAGCTGACGATAAACAGCGCTGTCAGCGGCCAGATAAATAATGATATAAACCTAAGCGCTGCAAGCGGCAATGCCGCTGTAGTTCAGAACACTTCTGCCGGCAATGCTGCCTCCGGTAATGCCGATGTCATAGCCAACGTCATGAACATCATAAATTCCGTCATCGGCAGCGGCAGCTCCTTTATGGGGACCGTTAACATCTACGGCAGCTTGGATGGAGACATCCTGCTGCCGGAAGGCGCCCTGAATTCCCTGCTGGCCAGCGGCGGAGCCCCGGTTATCACCCAATCATCTTCCTCACCGGTCAGCGGCTCGCAAAGCAACAGCCTCACGGCTAATCTGAGCAACTCTTCTTCCGTAACCAACACCGTCACCTTAAGCGCCGTAAGCGGCGGCGCCGCCGTTTCCAACAACACTTCCGGCGGCAATGCCGCAACCGGTAAGGCCCAGACCAATCTTACGGTCCTGAACCTGACCGGGCAGCAGGTTATCGGCAGCGACGCCCTGCTGGTCTTCGTGAACGTGCTGGGCAAATGGGTTGGGATGATAGTTAATTCTCCCGGCGGCTCCACTGCCGCCGCCCTTGGCGGCGGCCTGACCAGCCAAGGCCCGTCCTCGCCGGCAGGAACAAGCGCCTCTTCGGACACAAACCTTAATTACCAGAACATAAGCAGTATCGACAACAACATTACCGCCCAATCTACCTCTGGCAGCGCCACGGTATCTGAAAATACCAAGGCCGGAAACGCGGCCAGCGGGAACGCCACCGCCAGCGTCAATTTACTGAATATCAGCATGAGCAGCCTGTCTCTAAGCAACTGGCTGGGCGTGCTCTTCATCAACGTGTTCGGCAGCTGGAACGGCAGCTTTGGCATAAACACCTCTGCCGGTAATAAGCCTCCCAGCGTTCTTAGTTTAACTTTAAAGGGGTCAGGCCCGGCCGGCGGCACCGTCAGAGCCGTTAATGTCTTCGGTTTCGTACCTGCTGCCGGTACCTCATCGCAAAAAAGCTATAAACTGGTGCCCTTGGCCTCAGCCGCGGCGGCATCTGTCGGCAGCGATACCCACAACCGGAACGGCGCTGTCATAGCTTCGGTGGACACGCCGGCTGGACCTGGACCCTTTACTCAGGCCGGCTCAGGCGGCAACCCCCTGCTATGGACCGGCGGCGGACTGCTGCTGCTTGCCGGTGCCCTCACGGTCCCGGAAATCTATTCCCAGCGCCAGGCGACCCGCACGCGCCGCTACCTTCATTCGGTAACCGTACTGCCGTTAAAGCGCTCGTGATTTTTGTTAGAGGACCATTTCATCTGTTAAAATTCTCTTAGGCTATAGGAGGTCGCCGGGCACCCGCCCGGCCTCCACATACTTCTTATAGCCCACAATCCAAGAAATGACTCACGAACTGCCTCAAGAAATTGGGAGAGATATTGCGGTTAGTGCCGCCGATATCTGGAAACCCCGTAAACAGCTGCTTGCCAAGGTCGGCCTTTCCTTGGGTGTGATGGCGGCAGCTTTGACGGCCGCTACCGCCCGGCCTAATAAAGCCCAGGCTAGCCCCTCCGAAGCCGCCGCTGCGGCTCATCCTCTTGAATACGTGGGTATTACTTCCAACCGCATCTGGGTCCCTGATCTGAATCAGGCTCGGCAGGCGGCTCATGACATTGCCGATACTAACGCCAATACCGTGCGTATCTTTCAGCCCTACAACCAGAGCCAGGCCGAATTCAGCTTCGACCTGCCCCGCCTTTGCAATGCCGCCGAAGCCGCCCGCGAAAATAACCTTATCCTCGAAATTACCACCCTCGGAGTACAAAGTGTCACTGAAAAAGGAAAGAAAGTTATTAAGCATAACTATGTGCCCAGCAACGCCGGCGGAGTATCAAGGTATCTGAGCGTTGTTAAAACCATGCTGATGGATATTGCCGGGCCGGACACAGCCCACTCCGGACCGGGCGGCACTGCCTGCGTAGAACAGCCGCTGGATAAAGTAATGATTGGAGATTTTGACGAAGTTAACAGTGAAGACTTTAATTCCAATATTGATCCTGCCAAAAAGTACGCCTACCTTGAATCCAAAGCTATACCTACCTACGCCAAGATTTCCGATGATATAAACCATGCTTTCGAGGGAACGCCCCACAGCTTCACCTTAGAGCATGTTGTTGGCGCCCTGGCGGTCAGCCATCATGACTATCTTGGATTCTTAAAGGATTTCGACCAGGCGCTGAAAGGTTTCGGCGTAACCGACCCTGATTTCCTGCTGGCCGTCCACCCTTACCCGGCGGACTCCACCGTAAACCCCGCAACCATAGAAGCAGCCATAAACCCTTTACTTAGAGATGAGCTTGACGCCGCCTGGGGCAAAGACCGGGTATCTGTGTTTTTTGACGAGATAGGCGTCAGCGCCATACCGGATAAGAAACGCTCCCAATACGGCACCAGGTCACTGCAGGCGGCGGCCGTAAAAGAAAACCTTCAGGCTCAATATTACAGCGATACGATACATAAAGCCGCCCAGCTAAGGGGCGTGGTTGGCATCCTTACTTTCCAGAGCCAGGATGTAAGTAACGATGGCTGGCCATCCGGATTATATAGTCCGGATAATACGCCCAAGAAAGCTCGTGATGCCGTTGCCAGTGCCTTTTATGATACGACCGCCCACTAAAAAAGCGCCGCTTAAAGACGCCTTGGCGGCTATCAGGGACGGAACGATACGTGCGATTAGCCCCTCGGGGCCGCTGACAGCGGTCTCGAGGGGCAACCCTCAATTTGATAAATAAGCTTAATTTAGTTACAATAACCCCTGTTTTCGGGGCTATAGCTCAGCTGGTTAGAGCGCGTCACTGATAATGACGAGGTCTGTGGTTCGAGTCCACATAGCCCCACCACGAAGAGGGGATGTAGCTCAGTTGGCTAGAGCGCCTGCTTTGCAAGCAGGAAGTCAGGAGTTCGAATCTCCTCATCTCCACCATCATGGGGCGGAAGAGGCTTACGTCTCAACCGCTCCACCATTTTTTATTAACTCATTCCGCCTTTAGCCAGCAGCTCGTTTAAGGCATCCGGGTCTCTGGACATCAGTAGATATGCTTTTGAGCCCACTGCATAACCCTTTTCGTCCAGGTCAAAGCTAATCGAAACAGCAAAATTAGGATTAAGTAATGCAATCTCTGAATAAACCGGTTGCGAGCCCTCCTTATCCCTGCTCCAGGAAAACCCTGTGAACTTTGTCCTTACTGTATTGCCCAATATTGTCTTTACGGCAGGATCGGCTACCGCTCTTTGGAAAGTTTCCATATCTCTATAGGCAGCATGCTGGCGCTCTTCTGCACCAGGCAACCTGTCCAAAGGTGTCACAGGTAGAGGTTTGAAAAAGATATCCCGTCTAGGGATTTTCTTTCCTGGCGCCGGATTATATAGGAGATTGAAATAATGCTCTAAGGTACCTAATATTTCAGCCACTTGCGAATCCCGCTCCACGGTACTTACAGTCTCCGGAGGCGTCACAACGCCAGCCGGCTGTTCCAGCGGCCAATCGTTACCTGGAATATCTATGGTTGACATGTGGAGTGTCCCCTAAATTCGTAAGGGTATTATACCTAAAATTTAATAGTTACATAGGCCCTGGCGCAAGGTATCTGGCCGCGCAGCCGGGCGTAGCTTTTCCCGACCAAGTGGGGTTTGCGGACTTTCAGGGATGTCACCTGCACTTCGTCGCCCAGAGCCCGCTCCACCA
>DASSNG010000058.1:0-4358 GCA_035688135.1 Saccharimonadales bacterium (SeqCode)
CTTCATCCGGGCTATAATATCGGCGGTAAAACCGGCACCGGCCAGATAGCTTACCAGGGCGGCTATAAAGAAGGAGTATACAACGGTACTTTTCTGGGGTTCGTTGGCGGCGACAAGCCC
Source organism: Saccharimonadales bacterium (SeqCode) (assembly GCA_035688135.1). Lineage (GTDB taxonomy): Bacteria > Patescibacteriota > Saccharimonadia > Saccharimonadales > UBA10212 > JAIFWC01. Next base: position 121 of record DASSNG010000058.1, read on the forward strand.
CAATACGTGATTGCCGTACTGGTGGACGCGCCAAATCTGCCGGGTTTTGAATCAGCCGGCTCGCAGGGGGCGGCTCCGATTTTCGGTAAACTGGCGGATATGCTTATAGACGACTTTAACGTCGAGCCGGTTTCGCGTTAGCCGCGCCGCATCATTTTTTTAATCTTTAGGGCGGAGAGGTAAATACGGTAACGGCGGGTCAGGGGAAAATCCCAGGTTCCGGCGTGCTCGATAACTTCGCCGCCGAATTTTTTCTTAAAAGAGCTGAATCCGGCCCATGGATGGCTTGCCGGAGCGTCATCCGGCGCTATGCCATACAGATCCATCGCCGTACTGCCTCGCTGCTTGGCGTTAATCAAAGCCTGCCACAGCAGCAGGGCGGAAACATTCTTATCGCGGAATTTTGGATCGGAGGCAGCGTAGGTGTAGGTAGATGTCTTGTGGTAATCATGGATGATAGCCGTGCCGGCCGGTCTTCCGTTTAAAGTAGCCATTTCCAGGACCATCATGCCCGCAGGCATCAGGTCTTGCGCCTGTTTCAGATAGTAAGACGCCGGGTAGAAACCGACTCCTTTCCGGCTGGCAACCGTATCCAGCATCTTAGTAAAAACCGGGATGTCCGCCGGGTCGTGCGATGTTTTGAATACCAGGGTCTTCTCCCGCTGGTTGCGGCGGATTAGGTTACGGGTGGTCTGAGACAGGCTGGCAAGGATATCCTCTGCCGGCCGGCTTAGGTCGACTATTCTTGTAAGGTGCGGCTCTACGTCGCGCGGGGCAGGGAGGCCGCCGGCTTGCCTGAGAGTCCGATGGCACTCGGCCGCAGCGGAAGATATTACCGGCTCCAGCCGCACCCAGTCCGCGTTTTGGGCGGCCGAGAAGCTTTTGATTTCAGTAAGCGCCGATGTAAGAGCGGCGACATCGTTAATGGTCGGGCCGTAGGGGGCGAACAGATAGCTGCCTACCGCCGCCCGGCGCTCAAGCAGCAGGCAGCTCCAGCCGGGTCCGGACAGATAATGCGGCTTATGGCCGATTGATGCCTGAAAACCGCCCCATAGAGCTGACTGCAGAAAAGAGGCCCCCAGTTCCGACTGCATCTTATCCCAGCGGGCATCATCCGGGGTCACAGGCTCTCCAACAGATTAAATCTTGCCATAATCGATATCCTCAAATATAGCATGGCGGCACACCCGGGTGTATAATTCCTGTTAGCATTTAAAAATAAAATGATCAAACAAAAAATAACATTATCACAGATAAAAGAGCCGGCTTCTGCACGCGGTCTCCGTAGGGAGATATAGGCTATGGAGCGCCGTTATGGGCTTAGGCCGGGCCAGCCACGACATTCCGAAGGCGCCGTAAGGCGGCACAAGCCCGACCATTGGCTCCTGATCATCGGCGGCTTGCTGATGGCTATCGGCCTGGTGGTCGTTTATTCCATAAGCCCGGCCCTGAGCGCGTCCCAGCACACCGGCCAGAGCTACTTTATCGTCAAACAGCTTATTGATGTCGCCCTTGGCGTCCTGACCTTCAGCATAGCTTCATATTTTCCTTTGAATGTCTGGCCCAAGTCCGCCAAACCCCTGGCTATCGCCGCCCTTACCGGTTCGCTGCTGGTAATGGTGATGCCGGTAGACGCCGTATATCAGGCGCATCGCTGGGTCAGACTGGGCGGATTTTCGTTCCAGGTTGCCGAACTTATTAAATTGGCGATACTGGTAGGGCTGTCCAGCTTTCTGGCGCAGCGGGCCAGGGAAAACAGGCTGGCCGATTTTAATGCTACCTTAAAACCGCTGGTATTCCTGCTGGCGGGTATCGGTTTGGTGGTAGCCAAGCTGCAAAGCGACCTGGGGTCCGCGGGCGTAATGATAGCCATGTTAATCGTTATGGCTTATGTTGCGGGGATACCTCTTAAAAAAGCCGCTATGATAGCCGGGCTGGTGATTATCCTGCTGGTCGTGGCGGTATCGTCCAGTTCTTATCGCCGTGAGCGCCTGGCGACGTTCATGCACCCGGAAGCCGATTGCCTAACCACAGGGTACCAGGCCTGTCAGGCGCTGATATCGGTCGGGTCCGGAGGTGTGCTGGGCTTGGGACTGGGATATAGCGTCCAGGCTTACGGATACCTGCCGGAGGCTTCCAACGACTCCATATTCGCCATAATGGCCGAAAAATTCGGTTTTGTAGGCACTTTTCTGATCATGGTCATATACGGAGCATTGATAACGCGGCTGAAGCGGATAGCTGAACGTACTTCTGATATCTCGCAGCGGCTGCTGGTCGTAGGGGTGATGGCGTGGTTAAGCGTACAGATGATAATCAACGTAGGAGCCATGACCGGGCTGCTGCCATTGAAGGGGATTACTTTGCCGCTCATCAGCCAGGGGGGCACCAGCATGATATTCTTAACCGCCGCCCTGGGAATAGTTTTCCAGATTTCACGATATACTAGTTACAGCGTAATCCAATCTAATGCGGAGATAAATGAAACAGCAAGCTCCAACGGTTATTTTGACGGGGGGAGGGTCCGGCGGGCACGTGGTCCCGCTGTTGTCGCTCGCCCAAGAACTTAAATCGCAGAACCCTGATTGCCAGATAGTTTACATTGGTAATAAAGGCGATGGCTTTGACACGTTTCAGAAAAGCAGCCATGATTTTGATTTCATCGCGTTCATAAAGGCCGGAAAGTTCCGGCGTTACGATACCTTGAGATTCGCCAAAGGCTTCTTTTATCCCGACATATTCATAAAAAATATCCGGGACTTCTTGAAATTTCCGGGCAGCGTGATAGCGTCCGCCAGAATTTTAAGGAAATTCAGGCCGCAAGTGGTCTTCAGCAAAGGAAGCTTTGTAGCTTTACCGGTAGCGGTCGCGGCCAGGCTGCTTGGCATACCGGTAGTCACCCATGATTCCGATACCGTGCCGGGGCTGGCCAACCGCCTGATAGGCCGCTGGGCGGCCATTCATGCGACCGGCATGCCCGCGGAATTTTATGATTACCCTAAGCACTCCACTTTTTATGTTGGGATACCTATCGATCCCGGCATCAGGAAAGTGACGCCGAAAATCCAAAAAAACAGCAAGCTGGCGCTTGGGCTGCCGGCTGAATCCAAAGTTTTACTGGTGTCCGGCGGCAGCGGCGGCGCCGTGCAGATAAATAAGCTTATGCTCCAGATAGCTCCTGAGCTGCTCCAGAATGACCTTTCCGTACATTTGCTGCACATAACCGGCAGGAACCATGAAGAGCCCGTCAGAGACGCCTACGGAGCCCTGGCGGCAGCAGTCCGTAAAAGGGTAACCGTTATCGGATATTCAGACAATTTCGCCGGTTTGGCCGCCGCCGCCGACCTGGTGATAACCAGGGCAGGGGCCAACACTATGGCCGAACTGGCCGCCGCCGCCCGGCCCTGTATAGTTATTCCAAGCCCGCACCTTGCCAGCGGCCACCAGTTAAAGAACGCCGAATCGCTCGCCAGAGCAGACGCGGCCGCCGTAGCTCCGGCTGACGTGACGGCTGATGAACTGATGGTTATGATAAAGAGCCTGCTGGATGATGATAAGAGGCGCTTTGAGCTGGCGCGCAATCTGTACGCTACGGCTAAGCCGGACGCTTCCAGAGAGCTGGCGGCCCTGATCCTGAAGGTAGCGGCAGGCCGCAGGGTATGAAACAGCCATCAGGCGGCCGGTCAGTCTCCAAGCGGGACCGGGCGGGGCGGGCGCCTATAAACACATATTACAGCGCCAGGGGACGGGACACCGGCAGCAGCCCTTTTCAGCGCCGTTCGGCGCCCGGGCGCGGCGCCAGAAAGATAATACTGGGCTTTTTAGATATCATCCTTGTTGTCTTGCTGTTCGCCGGCTTGATTTACAGCCTGATTGTCTCGCCAAAGCCAAAGATTATCGTAAATAGCACGCAGTTCCATAGCGTATCGCAATATCAGGCGGAGGCTAGTAAGCTCTTGTCGCCCGTTAAGAACCGTAATAAGATTACTTTCGACCAAAACTCCGTATCTGCCGGATTAAAGAAAAAATTCCCGGAAATCATAAGCGCCGATGTCGAACTGCCGATATTCAGCCAGCAGCCCACCCTGAGGCTGGATATCTCTACCGCCAGCCTAAGGCTGAAAAGCGGCGGGTCCGAATATATCGTAGATTCGCAGGGCGCCATAGCTTCTGGCCGCACGGCGCTTCCTTTCGCGAACAAACTTCCCCAGGTCACCGACCAAAGCGGCTTTACGGCA
>DASSNG010000060.1:0-6708 GCA_035688135.1 Saccharimonadales bacterium (SeqCode)
AACACCTTCAACATGGCTGCCGTTAACATTGACGGTGGCGTGATGGATTTCCCGGCCGCTGATGCGTTCGGCCTCCTGGACGGCGTTCACTACGGCTTGGGCGACTTCTTCTATATGGGCGACGTTGCCCTTGCGCATACCGGTGTTATCAACTCGCGAAAAGCCGATAACCGTGGGAGTCTGGGCGTCGCTGGCCAGCTCGCCCACCACGCACCTCACGGCCGTGGTGCCTATGTCCAGACCTATAAAATACTGAAGCTGATTTTCTGACATTTTGATGTTTTTATTATAGTCTACTGACAATAACTATACCGCTAGAGGTAAAAACAAGCAATAAAATAAAAAACCGCCCTAAAAGGCGGTTTTTATGGATATTTCGATTAATTATTATGTTCGCGGGATTCCGGCAGGCTGCGTATGGCTTCCCTGGTGTCGGCTTCGCTGATTTTCTCAGATAAGGCGCCGCGCACCTCGCTTAGGACTTTGGCGGCTCCAGATATATCTTCCGGTGTCGCCTGGGCACCGCGGACGATTTCCCCGTCACTGATGGAGTCAGTAGAGAGTTTACCTTCGCCCTTTCGGAATAGCTTCTTATCGTACTGCGCCGAAACGGCTTTGGTTTCATCTCCATACGTGGAGGGGTATAAAGTATCCTGCGGCTCTTCGGTCCAGCGCACCTCAGCCTTATTCCCCTGGCGGACTATTATGTCGCGCGCTTCGTTCCCGGATTCCGTCGGACGGACCATGTGAAGCTGTATTCCCAGGAGCTCGTCGCGGCCCTTGGAGGGTTTTTGATAAAGGATGCCCATCGTATCGCCGTCACCGGACCGTCTAATCCGGTCCTGGTGCTTTTCTGCCCTATCCACCAATTTACGCGCGACCCTGTTTATCTGGGCGGCGATTTCTGCCGGAGATTTCTGTTTTTCTTTGGCTTGGTCGATATTTTTTATAAGTTCGTCGGCCGTATCCGGTATATTTGGTATTTCCTGGCTCATTTTTATTCTTTTTTATTTTTATGAACTTGAAAATATACTATCACACTTATGCTAAAAAGTCAATTACCCTTATGCTTTATCTGAGTTATCTTTATCTTATGCGCTTAACACATAAAGAATTAAAGGAATTAAATAAAGTGGTGATGTTCGTGGCCATCCTGGAGCCGCTGACCACCCTGCCGCAAATCATTGATGTCTGGACTAAACCCGACGCGTCGGGCGTTTCGTTCCTGACCTGGGCGTTATACGTTTTATTCGAAGTGATTTGGGTAATTTACGGCCTGGCTATAAAAAATAAGCCGGTAATCGTCAGCAATGTGATGTGGATCCTGATGGACGCTGCGGTAGCCCTAGGCGCGTTATTAAGGTAGTGTCAGGATTTCGCCCCCGTCTGGCCGCTATCCCTTCTGTATAGCTCTTGCCGGCCTATTTCCAGCATCCTGCCTATGAAGGCCTGCCGCTGGGCATCGCTGCCAAAAATCAATCTTATATGCCTCATGAAGTCCTCCGGCCGCTCCAGGGGGATTTCCTGCAGAGTCACCCCGGCGAACTCCAGCGCCAGCCTCTGCACTATTTGGAGCCGTTCGCGGGACGCAAGGAAACTCTGGCTATATTCCGGCTGGGTTTCTATGGCGGCTTACTCCAGGGTCAGGATTTCGCAGCCGTCTTCAGTGATTAAAACCGTGTGCTCAAAGTGGGCTCCCAGGGAGCCGTCTTTCATAATTATGGTCGTTTTGTCTTTGCCGTAGGCGATGTGCCAGTCCCCCAGGCAGGCCATGGGCTCGATGGCGATGGTCATGCCGGCATGCAGTACCGGTCCTGTCCCGGCCACCCCGTAATTGGGGATGTTGGGGTCTTCGTGTATCTGATAACCTACCCCATGGCCTACCAGCTCCCGGATGATTCCAAGGTTATATTCTTCCAGGGTATCCTGGACCGCCTGGGATATATCGCCGACGCGGGTGCCTTCGCCTTTGACGGCGGCGATACCCATATCAAGCGCCTTTTTAGTGCCGTCCAGCAGACGCTGGACCCCGGCGGAACCGTGCCCGCCGGCCAGTACCGTCACCGCCGAATCATTAATCATGCCTTTATAACCAAGGGTCAGGTCCAGCTTTACCAAGTCCCCCTGCCGGATAGGCTGATTGCCCGGAACGCCATGGACTATGGCTTCGTTCACGGATATGCAGATGACGTCCGGAAAACCGTCGTAGCCAAGCACTACCGGCTGCATATTATGTTTTTTGATTTGTTCCGCGGCATCGGCCGCCAGCTCCTTAGGCGTTACGCCCGGCACGGTCTTGTCCGCCAAATCGCGCAGTATAGCCGCCAGCAGGCGGCCGCCTTCGCGCATATTCTGTAAATCGGCCGGGGTCTTGGCTCTCATCCTGTTAGACTCCAAAGAGCAATCAACCTGCACTGTGCGCTTTGAAGCAAGTACTGAGGTTCGGGCATCATTTTTGACACGAGAGTCAAGTGAAGTCTAACGGGACTCACAACTCAATTCCTAAGGCTTTGGCGATGTCTGATTCGACCTGGTGGGGCGGCTGGGCGGCGTTGATTTCGTGCACCTTGCAGCCTTCGCTCTTAAGATAATCAAGGATTGGCACGATGGCTTCGTCGTATTCGCTGAACCGCTCGGTGATAGCCTGCTCGTGGTCGTCGGGGCGGCGGCGGGCTAGCAGCCGCTCTTTGGCGGCGTCTTTATCGATGTTCAGATGGATGACGGCGGTGATTTTAAGCTCGCCGTTCTGGGCCTTCTGAACCAGCCACTGGGCCTGGCGCATGGTGCGCGGGCTGCCATCGAGCACGAACTGGTGGTTATGGGCGCCAATGCGGCGGAACTCCTCGTTTAGAACATCCAGGGTCTGCTCATCGCTGACAATCTTGCCCTGCAGCATTTCGGCCTGGGTCTTGGCATCCATCTTTTCGCGCAGCAGATTACCGGTACTGACCCAGGGGCAGCCCAAATGAGCCGCCAGGAAGTGCCCCATGGTGCTTTTTCCGGAACCGGCCAGGCCCATGAAGATTATCATCGGCTTAACTTCTCTTTCACCAGCTTGGCGATAAGCGCTCCGTCGGCTGAGCCGCCGGCCCGGGCGCGCACGGCGCCGATTATCTGGCCCATGTTCTGCATGGAAGCACCCGGAACTTTGGCGGTTTCTTCATCGACCAGCTTGGCGATTTCGGCTTCGCCCATCTGCTCAGGCAGGTAGGCGTCAATGATGGCTTTTTCGGCCAGCTCTTTGGAGGCGCGGTCGTCAGCACCGCCCTGCTTGTATAAATCGGCTGCTTCCTGGCGCTTTTTTGATTCTTTAGCCAGGATTTTCTGGACGGCTTCATCAGAGAGGCCGGTATCGCGGACACCTGTGCTGATAGCCTCGTTCAGCAGGACGCTTTTGATGGTGCGCAGAGCTTCGGTCTTTTCCTTGTCACCAGCCAGCAAGGCCTCTTTGAGGTCTTTATCTATCTGTTCCTGCATATACGGACTATCTCCCGAGTTTGAGCTTTTTAATCTTGTCGGCTTTGCGTTCGCGGCGGACGATAGCCTTTAAACGCCGGTCGCGGCGGCTTTCGGGCTTTTCAAAATACTGGCCGGTCTTTGCTGTGGCCAGGACACCGGACTGCTGGACTTTGCGGTTAAAGCGGCGCAGCAGGTTCTCTACCGACTCGCGGGAATCTTTTCTTGTAACTTGAATCATCTCTGTTATTTTATCTAATATCCTCTTAAAAAACAACTATCGGTCAGAATGCACCGCTTGGATGAAGCGCAAGGCGCCGCCGAGGAGCGGACTGAGGCGTATTTGAATACTCCGAAGGAGCGCCGCAGGCGGCAACGTCGCGATTTGCCAAGCGCGGCCGCAAAGGCCGGCTTTGCCGGGCTATTGCGGCCGTGGCGGTGTATTTTGGTTTTGGGCGCGCTTGTTGGCCGCGACGCGTTGTGACTTCAACACGATGCTCTGCAGCTCTTTGAAGATGGGAAACTGCTTATTGGTGTAATAGATCTTGGTGTTGCTTTGGCGCTCGCTGATAAGGAAGCCGATTTTTTCCAGGCGCTTCAGTTCACGCTGGATATTGCCTGCATCTTCTTTGATAAGTTTGGCCAGACCCCTTACATGGGTCTTGAAATCCGGATATTTGGCATAAACCACGATGATTTTGCGCCTTACTCTGGACGTGATGAAAGTATCAAGCATAAGCCCCTTGTTGTTTCCCTTACTACGGATAGTATAGCGCAATTTGGACAACGTTTGCAAGTAAACAGGATACTACTGGCCGCGCGCCTGCGTCTGGGGGCTTATCCAGCCCATCCTTTCAAAGAAGTCGTACGGCTCTTCTGACTCGGCCCCGTAATCATCGGCGCCATACATGAGCGAGGCTATCTGCTCTAAGGCTTCCTCTGGCGGCAAAGGCAGCAGCAAATCCAATTCCTCGTGCATAGACACCGGCAGTTCAGTCTTGCACAAAGCGATGAGTTCCGGCGTGGGCGGACCCACATAAGGCTGGGCGGCCTCTGATTCTTCCACGAACCGCTCCACTTTAGAATAGGCGAAATCAAGCACTGCCTCGGCGTCGTCATAATGCATGTTGCGGGCGTAGTTCCGGGCGTTCCATAGCTCGTTCCCATAAGAGACAACCGCGCCGGCTTCGCGCCACATCAGCCCGATAGCGGCGACCAGGCCTATCTTGGCTCGGTGAAAGTCATCGCCCTGGAGCGGCTTGATTAACTCCTCGGCATGAGCCCTGTAGTCCTTCAGCAGACGGCCGATCAGGTTCCAGTCACCGGAGCGCATAGCTTCTAGTATCCGGGGTCTTCGGCTTTGAAGCGAGGCGCTTTCGATGAAGCCCATATCGCCCGGCAGGTTTTCGATTATGAGCGGGTTAGGAATTTCGGACCCGGTCCTGGCTTCGTTCACACCTTGATTATAACTGAGCGTACAATATAAGCGATGAGGTATTACGAGGTGCTTTTGGCCGATACCAAGTATAAAAGCGGCGCCCCGCTGACTTATTCGTCCGAGGACGCCCTGGAAGTGCTTAGCGTGGTAAGCGTGCCACTTAGAAGCCGGACGGCTACCGGATTCGTGCTGGAAGAGGTGGGGCGGCCGGCTTTTACCGTGCGACCTATAAAAAGCCTGGTCAGCCAAAAGCCGCTTCCCTATCATTGCCTGCAGCTAGCCCAGTGGCTGGAGGCATATTACGCCCTTAACCTCAGCCAGGCGCTGCGCCAGTTCGCCCCTAGCAAACCGGCGATAAGGCAGATAAAATCTCAGGCAGCCGGCGATACAGACGGTTTCCAGCAGGAAGTTCAGCTGCAGCTGCACGCGCCGCTTACTGCCGACCAGAAGCGCGCCATATCAGAGATAAAAGACAGCCCCAGCACTACCGTTCTGCTGCACGGCGAGACGGGTACCGGCAAAACCCGGGTCTACCTGGAGCTGGCCCGCCAGACGCTGGCCGCCGGCAAATCGGTGGTTCTGCTGACGCCGGAAATATCCCTGACTACCCAGCTGGCGGCGGCCGCCAAAGCGTACTTACAGAGAGAGCCGGTTATAATCCACTCGCAGCTGTCTGCCGCACGGCGTAAAAAACTGTGGCTGAAGTGCCTGGAAGCCGCCGAACCACAGATAGTAATCGGCCCCCGCTCCGCCCTGTTCATGCCGCTGCCAAGCATCGGCCTGATAGTGGCCGATGAAGCCCACGAGCCCGCTTATAAGCAGGAGCAGTCGCCGCGCTACAGCGCGCTTAGGGCCGCCAGCCAGCTGGGCGCGCTTACCGGCTCCAAGGTAGTCTTTGGCACGGCCACGCCCAATATTGCCGACTATTACCTGGCGCATGAACGCTCAGCGATAGTGCGGATGAGCCAGATAGCCGCCGGCGGCGCCGGCAGTGTCGATGTAGAGATAGTAGATATCAAAGACCGCAAGAACTTCGGCTCAAACCCCTACCTGTCAAAGAAGATGATAGAAGCTGTAAACGCCACGCTGGCGGCCAAAAAACAGGTCATCATATATCTGAACCGCCGCGGTTCGGCCCGGGTAATCCTGTGCGATAATTGCGGCTGGCGCGACTTATGCCCGAACTGCGACGTATCCTTGGTCTATCACGCCGACGAGCACCTGGCCCGCTGCCACATCTGCGGCTACTCGCACCAGCCGCCGGTCCAGTGCCCAAACTGCGGCAATACCGACATCATATATAAGACCATCGGCACCAAAGCCCTGGCTGAACAGGTGGAAAAACTGTTCCCGGACCGCAGCGTCCGCCGCTTTGACAGCGACAATAAGGCGGACGAGGCGATTAACGAGGTCTACCATGACCTGCTGGCCGGGAAAGTGGATATCCTGGTGGGTACCCAGCTGCTGGCCAAAGGCCTGGACCTGCCCAAACTGGGCCTGGTAGGCATAGTCTCGGCTGAGTCCAGCCTGACCCTGCCGGACTACACGGCAGAGGAGCGGACCTTCCAGCTGCTTTACCAGGTTATCGGGCGGGTTGGCCGAGGGCACTCCAACGGAGCGGTAGTGGTCCAGACTTACGAGCCGGGCAGCGTGGTTATCCAGGCGGCCGTCAGCCGCGGCTATAAGCTGTTTTACGATTACGTATTGAGGGAGCGCCAGCAGTTCCGCTTCCCGCCCTTCAGCTACCTGATGAAACTGACTGTACGGCGGGCGACCCTGAGCGGCGTCCAGAACGCCAGCGACAAGCTTAAGGA
>DASSNG010000024.1:0-27820 GCA_035688135.1 Saccharimonadales bacterium (SeqCode)
AATCAACCAGACCGGCGGCGATTTCTATAAGTCGCTTGATTCAATCCATAACCGCCTGTCTAAGCGGGCTTTCCCGATCCACCTGCCAATCGGTTTCGAGCAATCGGTCAAGGGCGTCGTGGACCTGGTGGACATGAAGGCATATACCTACGATGAATTTACGGACCACGAACTGAAAATCGGGGAAATACCGGCCGACATGATGGACCAGGCCAAGAAGTACCGTTCGCTGCTTATAGAGAATGCCGTAGCCGAAGACGAAGCCATGCTGGAAAAGTACTTCGAAGTCGGCGAAGACGGCCTCAGCGAAGATGAAATCAAACAAGCCATCCGTTCAGCGGTGCTGTCCGGCAAATTCTATGCCGTGACCGGCGGCGATGGAAGAGGCGTTATCGTCGAGAAACTGCTTGACGCCGTAGTCGAACTGCTGCCTAACCCTTTGGACCGTGGCTCCACCTGGGGCACCGACCCGAAAAGCGGCGATGAGATTGAGCGTAAGCCTGATGCCGCCGAGCCCTTCGCTGCCCTGGCTTTCAAAATCGCCACCGACCCGTTCGTCGGCAAGCTGGCCTTTTTTCGGGTGTATTCCGGGAAAGTCACTGCAGGAAGCTATATCATGAACAGCTCAACGGGGGAGAAAGAGCGCGTCGGCCGTATCGTACGCATGCACGCCGATAAGCGTGAAGATGTAGCTGAGGTGGAAGCCGGAGACATCGCCGCCGTCGTAGGCCTTAAGGGCACGACCACCGGCAATACGCTTTGCGATTCCAGCCATCCGATAATCCTGGAAAGCATCACTTTCCCGGAGCCGCCCGTTAGCATCGCTATCGAGCCCAAGACAAAAGCCGACCAGGAAAAGATGAGCCTGGCCCTTCAGAGGCTCGCCGAAGAAGATCCAACTTTCCGCGTAAAGGTAGACCACGAGACCGGCCAGACGATTATTTCAGGGATGGGCGAGCTGCACCTGGAAATCATCGTCGACCGCATGAAGCGGGAGTTCGCGGTAGAAGCCAATATCGGCCAGCCGCAGGTCGCTTACCGCGAGACTATCCGCAAGGAAGGCGTTGAGCAGGAAGGCAAGTTCATCCGCCAATCCGGCGGACGCGGCCAGTACGGCCATGTGTGGCTGCGCCTGTCCCAGAACGAAGCCGGCAAGGGCTTTGAATTCATAAACAGCATCAAGGGCGGCGTCGTTCCCAGCGAATATATCCCAGCGGTACGCGCCGGTGTCGAAGAAGCCATGGCTAACGGTGTCATCGCCGGTTATCCGGTGGTCGATATCACGGCCGAGCTGTACGACGGTTCCTTCCACGAAGTCGACTCCTCCGAGATGGCCTTCAAGATCGCCGGCTCAATGGCGCTGCAGGAAGGCGTCAAAAAGGCCGCTCCGGTCCTGCTAGAGCCGATAATGAAAGTCGTAGTAGTTACTCCGGAAGAATTCATGGGTGATGTAATCGGCGGCTTAAACAGCAAGCGCGGCCGCGTGGAAAGCATGGAAGACCTGCAGGCCGGCATCAAAGAAATCACAGCTTATGTGCCTCTAGGCGAGATGTTCGGATATACTACCGATCTGCGCAGCACCACCCAGGGTCGCGCCAGCTCCAGTATGGAACTGGACCACTATGCCGATGTACCGCCGAACGTCGCTCAAGATATCATCGCCAAATCCGGCAAATAAGGAATGAATAGCCCCGAGCTTAGCCGCCGGTTCTACAACGAATACGGCGCTAAAGCCTTGGAGAAAAGAGTGGATCCGGCTTGGACAGAGGCCGCGGTAAATGAGCTGTCCGGACTTATCCCGCCCGGTTCAGCTGTTTTGGACGCGGGCTGCGGTTATGGTAGGATTGCCATTCCTTTATCACGAAAGGGCTATGACGTAACCGGTATCGACGTGTCAGAAGTGCTTATCCGGGCCGCCAAAGAAAAAAGCAGCCGGGCTTCCTTCCGTGTCGCCTCTATGACCGATATCCCGTTTCCAGACAATAGTTTTCAGGCGGTAATCGTAATGTGGTCAGCCTTTAACGAGCTGCTTCACAGCCGGGAGCAGAAGACTGCTATTTTGGAGTTATACCGTGTTTTATCACCTCAGGGCCTACTTTTTATCGACAGCTTCACGTACAGCCCCGCCAGCAAGGAACAGATTGAGGCAAAAGAAAGATTCGGCCCGGAAAACCGTATATCCTCTGGTATCGCGGGTGCCCACTACGCTAACCCGGACTTCAGCCATGACCGTGAAAGCTACGGCAGGTTATTGGAATCGGCAGGCATCGGGATTTGGGAATTCAGCGAGGGCGATTTTGGCGGAAGATCGCGGCAGCTCGTAAAAATAGTTAAAAAGTAAGCCACGCTCGTACCCGCTTGCGGAATTATTAATATAATAGTTTAATATTCCCGATATGACGGAACTTGAAGCGGAAGGCAGCATAGCGGTCGGTTTTCCCGGCCAGGGCGCACAGGATCCGGCGAAGATGAAGCGGCTTCTAAGGGAGCATCCTATAACTATTGATGTGCTCCATGAAGGCGAGGAAGTGCTAAACCGGCCGCTGCTCTCTTTGCTCCTAAGCGAAACTACAGCCGAGTCAAATACTCGTGATAACCAGGTAAGGTTATACCTAGGAAGCGCCGCGCTTTGGCGGGCCGCCGAAGAAGAAGGCGTTATACCCGGGCATCGTAAAAGGGTATTTTTTGGCGCCAGCGCCGGAGAATACGCCGCGCTGATGGCCGCCGGCGCCTATGACTTCGCAACCGGGCTGCAACAGATAGATGTCAGGGGGGAAGAAATGCACAACGCCAGCATTATAAATCCCGGCAAGATGCTGGTAGCCACAGGATTGCCTTTTAATGTAGCCACAAAGCTCGCTAAGGAGTTCGAGGGGGTGTACGCCGTGAATGATAATCCAGGGGCCCAGACCGTTTTCTCCGGCTCTGAAGTCGGCCTTAAAGAGATGGCCGCTTATCTTGCCAGCTCCGAGGCCTGGAGCCATGTCCGGCTGGATTGGCCGGCTATAGCTGAGGCGGCGCACTCCATACATATGGCCCCTGCAGTAGCCAATGTCCAATCGGCGCTCAAGAACGCTAAATTCAAAAAACCTTCGTATGACTTCGTAGGCAATAGGGCAAGGGCTATCAGGTCGACACGCGGACTTAAGAAACATTTGGCGCGGCAGCTGACCACAGGCGTATTGCTAAGGCAGAGCGCCCAGTTCATGAAAGAGGAATACGGAGTTGATACTTTCGTGGATGTCGGCCCCGGCAAAGTACTTTACGTCCAGATGAGGCACCAGTTCCGCAAGACCGTCCAGCTCATGTCCGTCGTTGATGAGCTGCTTCCCGAAAAATAGGTCTCTTACCCCTTTACAAATCGCTTGAATTTCGCTTATAATTAGCGCATATCGCATAGGTGGCTATTGCTTAACTATGCTAAAAGTAAACTAATTTTAAAGGAGCATCCCTAAATGGCAGAGAATTTCGACCGTTCCAAGCCCCACGTCAACGTCGGTACCATGGGTCACGTCGACCATGGTAAGACCACATTAACCGCAGCGATTACCGCTGTATTGGCCAAAAAGCTTCCCAGCGCCATCAACAAGCCTGTAGCTTATGACCAGATTGACAACGCCCCCGAAGAAAAAGCCCGCGGCATAACCATCGCTACCTCCCACCAGGAATACGAAAGCGAAAAGCGCCACTACGCGCACGTCGACATGCCCGGCCACGCCGACTACGTTAAGAACATGATTACCGGTGCCGCCCAGATTGACGGCGCTATACTGGTTGTCTCCGCCGCCGACGGCCCGATGCCGCAGACCCGCGAGCACGTGCTGCTGGCCCGCCAGGTCGGTGTTCCTAAGATCCTGGTCTTCTTAAACAAGATGGACCTGGCCGATCCCGAACTGGTCGAACTGGTCGAGGAAGATGTCCGCGATCTGCTGGCCAAGTACGAGTTCGACCGCGACTGCCCGATCATCAAGGGTTCCGCCACCAAGGCCCTGGAAGGCGATGCCGCTAACGAGGACGCCGTCATGGAACTGGTCAAGGCTATGGATGATTACATCCCAGAGCCCGTCCGCGACCTGGATAAGCCTTTCCTGATGCCTATCGAAGACGTCTTTTCCATCAAGGGCCGCGGCACCGTTGCTACCGGCCGTGTTGAGCAGGGTATCGTAAAGGTTAACGACGAAGTTGAAATCGTCGGTATCCGCCCCACCAGCAAATCCGTCGTAACCGGCGTTGAGATGTTCAAGAAGAACCTGGACCAGGGACAGGCCGGCGACAATGTCGGCGTACTGCTCCGCGGTATCGAGCGTGATGACATTGAGCGCGGGCAGGTACTGGCTAAGCCCGGTTCCATCACCCCGCACACCGAATTCGACGCCGAAGTCTACATCCTGACCAAGGAAGAAGGCGGACGCCACACACCGTTCTTTAAGGGCTACAAGCCCCAGTTCTACTTCCGCACCACGGATGTAACCGGTGAGGTTGAGCTGCCCGCCGACAAAGAAATGGTCATGCCGGGCGACACCATAACCTTCAAGGTTAAGCTGCTTGCTCCAATCGCCATGGACCAGGGTTTGCGCTTCGCTATCCGCGAAGGCGGCCGTACGGTTGGCGCCGGTGTAGTCACCAAAATCGAAAAGTAATTTTCGCCGCTTATAGAAATAAAGGCTCTTCAAAAGGGCCTTTATTTTTTGGTTTCAAGGTGTTATTATAACCCCCGTTAATTAATCGCGTGCGAGAACTCGTCCGGTCACTCATCACCCCGGAAGAGGTTACGCCGCAAAGGAGTGAATAATGGCTGAATCAAAAGAGCCTGAAGTGAAGCAGCGGATTCGTATCCGCCTTAAAGCATACGACCACAAAGTAATCGACCAGTCCGCCAAGCAGATTGTTGACACGGCCCTGCGGACCGGAGCCAAAATCAGCGGCCCGATACCGCTGCCAACCCGCAAGAGCACTTTCACCGTAGTCAAGAGCCCCCACGTATACAAAAAGGGCCGTGAACAATTTGAGATGCGCGTACACAAGCGCCTAATCGATATCAGCGACCCTACGCCAAAGACAATCGATTCACTAATGAATCTGAGTCTCCCGGCCGGCTGTGACGCGGAAATAAAGATGTAAGCAAAATCACAGCTTTTCATCACGCTTACTCTTATGATGTAAGCGATGGTGGAAAGCAAGGGTCAGTGATGATCTAGCCCACCGAAAAGAAGCGCGGATGAGCGCTTCTTTTAGTTGGGGGTCAAGGCTGAGATCGTGTAGAATTTACAGCGGATTGACAGGGGTTATAATTCTGTGCTAATCTGTTAAGGACAGTATTGAATGTTCGCTTGGTTTTGAATAGGTCTGCCAGCTGATAACAGGGGTAGAAACCGGCAATACCAAGCATTTTTAAGGTGCTGTCTTAGAAATTATCTAACCCAAGGAAGTAAGTTGAAAGCACTTATTACCCGCAAAATCGGAATGACAAGCGTTATCGGCGACGACGGCGCCTTGAGCGCTGTTACTTTGCTTTCGGCTACTCCTAATGTCATAACCCAGATAAAAGATACCGAAAAAGACGGTTACCAGGCCCTGCAGGTCGGTTTTGAAGAAGTAAAGAAAGAAAAGGCCGGCAAGGCCCTGGCGGGCCACCTTAAGGCTGCCGGAACTTTCCCGAAGATTATCCGTGAATTCCGTGTTAATGGCGATTTAGACGAAAACATCAGGATCGGCGAAAAACTTTCAGCCGATCTTTTTGAAGTCGGCGATTTAGTGGATGTTACCGGAATAAGCAAAGGCAAAGGTTTCGCCGGCACCATTAAGCGCCATAACTTCAAGCGCGGCCGTAAAACCCACGGCGGGCGCAGCTACCGCCGCCCTGGTTCCATCGGCTCCATGTACCCGCAGCATATCTTTAAAGGCAAGAAGATGGCCGGCCAGATGGGCCACGTCCAGGTTACGACCCGCAAACTTAAAGTCGCGATGGTTGACGCCGACCAGAACCTTATAGGCGTGGTCGGGGCGGTCCCGGGTCCCAGTAAAGGGAT
The DNA here is from genome assembly GCA_035688135.1 of Saccharimonadales bacterium (SeqCode). Classification (GTDB taxonomy): domain Bacteria; phylum Patescibacteriota; class Saccharimonadia; order Saccharimonadales; family UBA10212; genus JAIFWC01. The sequence goes on from DASSNG010000024.1 coordinate 6,030, forward strand.
TGTCTTAATCAAGGAGGCCAAGTAATGGCTGTCGCAACTTATACCAAATCCGGCGCCAAAGCCACCGCGCCGGCAAAGCTCGACAAAGCCGTGTTCGGGGTCGAGATAAAGGACCATCAGCTTCTTAAAGACGCCTATCTGGCCTATATGGCGAACGGCCGGACAAATAACGCCCTCACTAAGCGGCGCGGCCAAGTCAGCGGCGGCGGCCGCAAGCCCTGGCGTCAGAAAGGTACCGGCAACGCGCGTGTCGGTTCGTCCCGTACTCCCCTATGGCGCGGCGGCGGCATTATCTTCGGGCCGACCGGACAGGAAAATTATTCCCGCCAGCTCAGCTTGACGGCCAAGCGCCAGGCCCTGCGGCAGGCTTTGACTGTCGCGTCCAAAGAGAATCGCATAAAGGTTATCGATGACTTTAATTTCAGCGATGGCAAAGTCAAACCGGTCATTTCCTTGTTAGGAAAGATAGAGGCCGCGGGCAACACGCTGCTGGTAGTCTCGGAAAAGAATAATCTGACAGACCGGGCGACCAGGAACCTGCCGAATATCAAAGCCGTACAGGCAAGGTACCTCAATGTTTTCGACATTATGAACGCGGATTCAATCGTTATAAGCAAAGAAGCCCTGGACATGGTCCATGAGTGGCTGGGAGGGGCTAAGTAATGAAATACATGACTTTAAAGCCCCGTATAAGTGAAAAAGCCTACGCTCTAAGCGAACAGGGCAATACCTATGTTTTTGATGTGCCGGCTGATGCCAACAAGCATGATATCGCTAAAAGCGTAGCCGGACAGTATGAAGTAAAGGTAACCGCGGTACGCATCGTGGGGGTCCCCGGCAAGGCCGTCCGCAGCTACCGCCAGCGCGGCCGCCGGAGCATCCAGGGAAAACGCTCCGATATCCGCAAAGCTTACGTAACTTTGGCCCAGGGTGAAAAACTGCCGATTTTCGCCGCGGTGGAATCGCCCGAAGCGCCCAAGGAGAATAAATAATGCCAGTCCGCGAGTATAAACCGACTACCCCGGCCCGCCGCGGTATGAGCAACCAGGATTTTGACGCCATAACGGCCAAGAAGCCGCTGAAAAGCCTTGTCCGCTCCCGTAAAAGCGTAGCCGGCCGCAATAACCAGGGCCGTATTACTACCCGCCACAAAGGCGGCGGCGTGCGCCGCCATTACAGGGTGGTGAATTTCAAACTTGTCCCGGGAACCACGGCTATCGTGGAGCAGATAGAATACGATCCTAACCGCAGCGCCCGTATCGCCCGTGTCAAAGACGATAACGGCGCCTACCATTACATATTGGCTACCCGGGGTATGAAGCCTGGCCGGAAATTTACAGTCAACGAAGAGGCTTCCATTGAGCAGGCCAACCGCCTGCCTTTAAAGAACATACCTACGGGAACCCAGATACACGCCATCGAGCTTCAGCCGGGCCGCGGAGCTCAATTAGTCCGTACGGCGGGCGGCAGCGCCCAGCTGGTAGCTAAGGAAGGCGGTTACGCCCAGGTACGCCTGCCAAGCGGCGAAGTGCGGATGATTAATGCCGAATGCATGGCTACTATAGGCATCATCGGCAATGAGCAGCACCAGAACATCAAGGTCGGAAAAGCCGGCCGTAAACGCCGCATGGGAATACGCCCGACGGTCCGCGGTGTGGTTATGAACGCGGCCGACCACCCTCACGGCGGCGGCGATGGCGGGCGCCATAGGATGGCCCGTCCGCCCGTCACCCCTTGGGGTCAGAAGACCCTTGGATATAAGACCCGCCGGCGCAAGATATCAAGCAAATTCATAGTAAGAACCCGCCATCAGGCTAAGAGGAGATAAATAGATGAGCCGTTCCCTGAAAAAAGGACCATTCATAGATCCCAAGCTCGCCAAGAAAGTAGCGGCGCTGGGAGCCGAAGACCGCACCATCATCCGTACATGGGCGCGTTCTTCAACGATATCTCCTGACTTCGTAGGCCGGACAATCGCAGTGCATAACGGCAAGGTTCACGTGCCTGTATTCATTACCGAGAACATGGTCGGCCACAAGCTGGGCGAATTCGCGCCGACGCGCAAATTCCGCGGCCACGGCGGTAAGTTAGCAAAGGCGCAAGGATAAAAGGATAAGATATGCCAGCGACAGCACATTCTAAAGGTGTCAGAATCAGTCCCCGCAAAGTCGCGGTAGTCGCCGATTTGGTGCGCGGCCGCAGCGTAGAGGACGCTTTGACTATACTTGACTTCACGCCGCGACGGGCAGCCGGTCCGGTCAAGGAGGCTATTAAAAGCGCCGCCGCGAACGCCGAGCACAACCATAGTTATAAACCCGGTACGCTGGAAATAGTAGAGATAAGCGTTACCGCCGGCCCCCGCCTAAAGCGTTATATCCCGGCCGCCCGCGGCCGCGCCCGCCGCTTCCAGCGCAAGACCAGCCACATAAAGATAGTGGTTGACGGCCAGAAGCGCGAGAACAAGAAAACAGCCAAGGCCGCTGAAACTGAGAAGGAGACAAAATAATGGGACAGAAAGTGAATCCTATTTCAATGCGTCTGCAGGTGAACAAGGACTGGCGTTCCAAGTGGTTCGTCGGCAAAAAAGAATATGCCGCTTATCTTAAGCAGGACCTGGCGGCCCGCAGACTGATTGATGAAAAGCTGGGCTCACGCGCGGCGGTCAGCAAAGTTGATATCGAGCGCTCACCTAACCTGGTAACGATCACTATCCAGACCGCTAAAGCCGGTGTTGTCATCGGCCGGGGCGGATCCGGCGCCGCCGAGCTTAAAAACGACCTGGAAAAGATATTCAAAACTCCTTGCCGCGTTAATATCGAGGAAATCAAGCGGCCAGAACTACAGGCTAAACTTGTAGCCGAGAATATAGCTCACCAGCTTGAACGCCGTATCGCTTTCCGCCGGGCCATCAAAAGTTCAGCCGCTGCCAGCATGCGCGCCGGAGCTAAAGGCGTACGTATAGAGGTGTCCGGCCGTCTTGGCGGTATGGAAATGAGCCGAAGGGAAAAAGAAGTCCAGGGCAGCGTGCCTCTGCACACCCTGAGGGCCGATATTGATTACGCTTCTGCCAGGGCGCTTTATCCGGGCGCCGGGATCATTGGTGTTAAAGTCTGGATTTACAGGGGAGAGTCATAATGTTGATGCCCTCCAGGACCAAATTCCGTAAAGTCCGCAAAGGCCGCATTCACGGCGGTAAAGCCACCGCTTTATCGACTATAGCTTATGGCCGGTATGGATTGGTAAGCCTGGAAAGCCAGCGTATAAATTCGCGCCAGATTGAAGCCGCCCGCCAGGCTATGACCCGATATGTGAAGCGCGGCGGCCAGATTTGGATACGCATATTCCCCCACACGCCGGTAACCCGCAAACCGCAGGACGTAAAGATGGGCAGCGGCAAAGGTAATCCCGAATTCTTCGTAGCGAAGGTAAAGCCCGGCACCGTGATGTTCGAGATGGACGGTGTCGCCGAAGACGTAGCCCGCGAGGCCATGCGTCTGGCCGGCCATAAGCTCTCAGTCAAGACTCGCTTTGTGGTCAAGGAGGAGCAGTAATGAAGATTGTCGATGTCAGAAAGATGACCACGGAAGAGCTGACTAAACAGACTTCGGCGCTGCAGCAGGAAATCGTGGAGATGCGCCGCCGTCTTTACAGCGGCGAAGCGACCAACGTCCGGGCTCTGCGCAGTAAGCGCAAGGATTTAGCCCGCGTCTATACCGTATTAGGTGAGAAACTGCAGAAGGAGAACGCATAATGGCCCGTCAGATAACAGGCACAGTAACCAGCGACAAGACCGATAAGACAATAGTCATAACCGTGCGTGCCAGGCGTACCCATCCGCTTTACAAGAAGCAGTACACGGTAAATACCAAATTTATGGCGCACGACGAAAAGAACGAAGCAAAGGTTGGCGATTTGGTTATGATTGTAGAAACCCGGCCGATAAGCGCCCGTAAGCGCTTCCGCTTGGAAAAGATTGTCGAGCGAGGCGGCGTGCGATTTGAAGAAACTGATGCTACCGCCGATATACCGGAAGAAGAACAGCCGGCTTCAGAGCCTAAGGATGCCAAGTCCGCTAAGGCGGAATCCAAAGAGGAAGAAAAGTAATGATACAGCAAGAATCAAAATTGATTGCGGCCGATAACAGCGGCGCCCGCCAGTTGCTTTGTATCCGTGTGCTTGGCGGCAGCGGCCGCCGATACGCCCGTGTAGGTGACATCATAGTCGCGTCAGTCAAAACCGCTAACCCGGCCGGGGCTGTTAAGCGTAAGAGCGTCGTCAAAGCCGTAGTTGTCCGTACCCGCAATCCGATACTGCGCAAAGACGGCTCCAGTATCAAGTTCGACGATAATGCCGTAGTCTTGCTGGCAGAAGATAATAAGACCCCGCGCGGTACACGTATTTTCGGGCCTGTGCCTCGTGAGCTTCGCGATAAGGGTTATCAGCGCATAATATCACTTGCCCCGGAGGTGCTCTAAGATGGCTCAAGGTTTATTTAAAATCCGAATCAAAAAAGGCGACACCGTAATGGTCCGTTCCGGAAAATACAAAGGAAAGACCGGCAAAGTGCTGTCTGTCCACCCTAAGGAAAACAAAGTGACCATAGAAGGAATAAATGTCGTCAAGCGCCACCGCAAGCCTACCCAAACCCAGCCTCAAGGGGGCATAATCGAGATGACTAAGCCGATCTGGGTAAGCAAGGTAGGGCTGCTGGACAGTTCAGCTAAGAAGCCTTCGCGGGTAGGGTATAAGCTCGACGCCAAAGGTTCTAAGATACGGGTCATGAAAACTTCCGGCAAGGAGGTCAAGTAATGGCTAAGACAGCAGCCGCTAAAGCGGTCAAATACCAGGCCCGCCTGAAGGTTCAGTATGACCAGAAAATCACCAAAGAGCTTAAATCCGAACTCAAGCTCGCAAACATCTGGGAAGTCCCGCGCCTTGAAAAGATAGTCATAAACGCTGGCCTTGGCCGGGCAAAAGATGATAAACGCATCCTGGAGGTCGCCTCTAACACCATACGTAAAATCACCGGCCAGCAGCCAGTGGAAACCGTCGCCCGGATGTCCATAGCCAGCTTCAAGCTGCGCGAAGGCAACAAGATCGGCGTGAAAGTCACGCTCCGCGGCGAACGGATGTACGAGTTCGCCGACCGGTTCATCAATATAATCCTGCCGCGCCTGCGCGACTTCCATGGCGTATCTGAGCGGTCTTTTGATAAGCAGGGTAATTACAGCATAGGTCTTACCGACCAGTCCGTCTTCCCTGAGCTGTCATTCGAAGAGACTTCCACGCCGCACGGCCTGCAAATAGTATTCAATATTAAAGCTAAGCAGCCCGAACATGCCCGGGCCCTACTGGAAAAATTCGGCATGCCATTTGAAAGGAGAAGCTAGATGGCAAAGAAATCAATCCTGGCTCGCGACGCAAAGCGCGATAAGATGATAGCCAAATACGCCGCCAAGCGCGCCGAGCTTAAAGCCGCCGGCGACCTGGAAGGCCTGGCACTGCTGCCCCGCAACAGCAGCCCGACCCGTCATACTAACCGCTGCGCCCAAACCGGCCGTCCCCGCGCCTACATGAGGCAGTTCGGATTGTCGCGCATAGCCTTTAGGCAGCACGCCTCTAAAGGGGAGATACCAGGAGTAACCAAGAGCAGCTGGTAAAAGCCTATGAGTAATACGAATTTAGTATCAACTGATCCTATAGCCGACATGCTGAGCCGCATCCGCAACGCCATCGCGGTCAATAAGCAGCAGGTCAGCATGCCGCACTCCAAAGTTAAGGAGACGATTGCCCGCATCCTTGCTGACAACGGCTTTATTAACGCTGTCGATGTCCAGGAAGAGAATTCCCGGAAAACGCTGGTTATCAATATTAAAGGTGACGCTGAACCAGCTAAGATAACCGAGATCAATCGGCTGAGCCGCCCGGGCCGCCGCATGTATGTCAAATCTCCGGCCGTACCCACCGTTAAAAGGGGCCGCGGCATAGTGGTGATTTCCACTTCCCACGGAATCATGACCGGCCGGGAAGCCGCGTCTAAGAATCTGGGCGGCGAATTAATCTGCGAGGTCTATTAGAAAGGTAAAGTATGAGTCGAGTAGGAAAACAGCCAATTACCATCCCCAGCGGCGTGACAATCACTGTCGACGATGACAAGGTAACCGTCAATGGTTCCAAAGGGTCATTGGAGCAATTCACTATGCCCGGGATAAAGATACGCCAGGAAAATAACAGCCTGGTCGTAGAACGTGAGAATGACGAGCGCCAGAACCGCGCCCGCCACGGACTAATGCGTTCGCTGATAAATAATATGGTCGTCGGCGTCAGCCAGGGTTTTGAAAAGAAACTGGAAATCAACGGCGTAGGATACCGCGTACAGCAGCAAGGCGCAGACCTGAAACTGAACCTTGGTTTTTCGCATGATATAACTTTTAAGGTTCCGGCGGGTGTAACAGCCAGCGTGGAGCAGAATGTAATCACTATCAGCGGCATCGACAAGCAGCAGGTAGGCCAAGTGGCCGCCGAAATCCGCGCCCTTAAGAAGCCGGAGCCCTACAAGGGTAAAGGCATAAAATATGCCGATGAACGCATCATACGTAAAAGCGGAAAGAGCGGTAAGGAATAAAGATGAACAGATTAGAGCATAAATCACAGAACGCCGCCCGCCGCGCCCAGCGAGTCAGGACGGTAATAAAAGGCACTCCGGAGCGTCCGCGCCTGTCGGTGAATATCAGCAACCTGCACGTAACCGCCCAGATAATCGACGACACCAAGGGAGTGACTTTGGCGTACGCTTCAACGGTTGGAAAGAATATCGGCGGCAGCAAGACTGAACAGGCCGCCCAGATAGGCAAAGACATCGCGGCCAAGGCAAAGAAAGCGAAAGTAAACAAGGTCGCTATGGACCGCGGCAGCCGTCAATACCATGGCCGGGTAAAAGCTCTGGCCGACGCCGCGCGTGAAGGAGGATTGGAGTTTTAATATGGCACAGACAAGAATGAATCAGCGCCCCCCGCGCAATGAATCCGCCGAAGAAAAGCAATTCGACGAAAGGGTAGTATACGTCAATCGTGTCGCCCGCGTCGTAAAAGGCGGACGCCGTTTCCGATTTCAGGCACTGGTCGTCGCCGGTGATCATAAGGGAAGGGTCGGCATAGGTGTCAGTAAGGGTGCGGACGTGTCTGCGGCCGTTACCAAAGCCACCGACGTCGCCAAAAAGAACATGGTGAACGTACCCCTGTATAAAGGCACTCTGACCCACGAGGTGGAGGGCCGGGTTGGCGGTTCTAAAATCCTTATAATGCCAGCGGCCCCTGGTACCGGTCTTATAGCCGGCGGCGTCGTCCGTACGGTATTAGAGGTAACCGGTATCGAGAACGCCTTAAGTAAGTCGCTTGGTTCCAGCAACCGGATAAACACCGCGTATGCCACCGTCAGCGCGCTGCAAAGCATGGTCCCCGCCAAGAATTGGATAACCAAGCCGGCCGCGGCAGCCAAGAAAGCCAAAGCGGAGGCTAAATAATGAAATACAACGAACTTACAGTAAGCCGCCAAAAGAAGGCTATCAGAGCCGGAAGGGGAATCAGCGCCGGCCGCGGCAAGACTGCCGGGCGGGGCACGAAAGGCCAGGGTTCGCGCAAGAGCCCCGTGAAGGCCGGCTTCGAAGGCGGGCAGATACCTCTTTATATGCGCCTTCCTAAGCTGCGCGGCTTCAAAAGCAAGCGGATTGCCGCCGAAGAAGTATATACCGGCCAGCTTGAGCAGATAAAAAAACCGGCTATTGATACGGCCGTGCTGTACGAGGCCGGGCTTATCAGCAGCCCTTATGTAAAGGTCAAGCTTTTGCAGAAGGGCGAGCTTACATCCAAGAAAATCGTCCAGCTGCAGTCGGCAAGCAAGAATGCGGTTGCGACCGTAGAAAAAGCCGGCGGCAGCTTTTCTCCTGTATCGCAGGTGGCAAGGCCGTCAAAAAAGGCCGCCAAAAAGTCCGAATAGTGCGCTTATAGCGTCCTCGGGTGCTATACTAGAATTTAACTGAGGCAAAAAATTTGAACTGGGGGATAATACTAAAATCTTTAGGGCATAGCGAGATGCGCAAGCGCATCGGCGCCGTGCTTGGCATGCTGCTAGTATTCCGTATCCTTGCCCATGTCCCGGTACCATTGGGCGACCCGCACACCCTAAAACAGGTACTGCAGAACCTTTTCCAACAGTCTAACTCTAACCAGCTGCTTGGTTTCCTTAACGTATTATCCGGCGGCGCGCTGGCTAATTTTTCCATAATGCTGGTGGGCCTGGGCCCGTATATAAATGCCAGCATTATCATGCAGCTGCTCACCAAGGCCATTCCTAAGCTCGAAGCCATGAATAAAGAAGGCGAATACGGCCGCAAGCGGATAAACCAGTACACCCGCATGCTTACATTCCCTCTGGCCATAGTGCAGTCCGTAGGAATGGTCTATCTTATCAGGGCCCAGGCCAGCAGTATCGGCGGGCTGGGCGATATCACCGCGCATGCGACCTTCGCTCAGTGGGCGGTTATGATCGCCGCCCTGACCGGGGGTTCCATGGTTCTGATGTGGCTTGGAGAGCTTATAACCGAAAGGTCCATAGGCAACGGGATATCGCTGCTCATCACCGTAGGCATAGTTAGCCGTCTGCCAACCCTGTTCACGGAGCTGTGGAGCTCGGTTTACTGGCAAAGCAGCAGCATGGCCAAATCCGATAAATTTTATTTCCTGCACCGGGACTTCAGCCGTCATGGGATGATATTGTTCTGGATAATCGTTGCTGCGATTGTCTTCGTGACATGGGCGGTCGTTAAGCTAAATGAGGCTTCCAGACGCCTGACGGTCAATTACGCAAAGAGAGTCCAGGGAAACCGCACCTATGGCGGAGTAACAACCACTCTGCCGGTAAAACTGATAACCGCCGGTGTCATACCTATAATCTTCGCGGTAGCCTTCTTATCGGTGCCGGGTTTTGTGGGCCAGCTGCTGACGCATGGCCAGGGAGCTTCATACATCCCGCATAGCCACTGGGGTAAGATCGGCGTGCAATTATATACCATTTTCCAGAATCCCAGCGCGGCTACCTTCGCGGCCGGGGGATGGCAGCCGTGGGTATACCCCGTGACTTATTTCTTGCTGGTCTTTATTTTCACCTACTTCTATACCAGCGTAACGTTCAATTCCAAGGAAATCGCGGAGAACCTGCAGAAGCAGGGCGGGTTCATAGCCGACGTACGCTCGGGTAAGCAGACAGAGAAATACCTGAGCAAGATAGTTAACCGCCTGACCCTCTTCGGCGGCCTGGCTTTGGGTGCCCTGGCCGTGCTGCCTATAGTCGCGCAGGTAAAGCTTAACGAGAATATCGCTATCGGCGGCACCAGCATCCTGATATTGGTTTCGGTCTCCCTGGAGACTCTCCGGCAGGTTGAATCGCGTGCCCTGATGATAACTTACGACCAATACGAAGCTCCGGACTATTTTTATGAAGCTCCGGGCGTGGAAGGCGCGCCTTCAAGCCGTACCGCCATACTCAGCCGTCTGCGTTTGCGCCGCGGCAAATAAGCACCTTTCTACCCTCTTTCTAATAATCCGACAAGGTCGCGGGCTTGGAGGGCTACGATATCCGGCCCGGCTTTTTTGACTGCCGCCGGCGTATTAAAGCCCCAGGTTACGCCAACCGAGGTGACACCGGCTTTCTTTGCGGCATCTATATCCCTTACCTCGTCGCCGATGTAGAAGCAGTCGCGCCTGTCCAGTTTATTTTTTCGGATAATTTTCTTGATAACCGATGATTTGCTGCGCAGGCCGATGTCGCCATATATCCTTTCAAAGCAGTCTTCCAGACCGGCTTTCACCAGAAAGTCCGTGATATTCTTTTCGCTGTTGGTGCTGACGATGAACATGCGCCCGCCTGAAGCGTGCAGCTGCTTTATGGCGGGGCCTATGCCCGGAAAAACCTTTATATATATCATTCTGAGGCTTATCATTTTTTTGCCTCTTATGATCAGGCGCGGCACCTGGCGCCTTCTTATTTTCAGATACTTGATAATTTCCTTTATATTCTTTCCCCTAAGCTGTGTTACCTCGGCCGCAGTCAGTTTATGGGGCCGGCCGCTTATTTCATTGAAAATGTCCAAAAAAGTTTCGAAGCTGTCGGCGATGGTTCCGTCAAAATCAAAAATCAGCGTCTTCATTAACCTAAATCATACCAAAAGCGGGCAGCAGGCGTTCAATCTGTAAAAAAATATAATTACCCTTTACATACCTGTGTAGAATTTGCTACAATTACCAGGTTATATTTTATGGCGAAGGATAAAGAGGTCATCGAACTGGCTGGGACTGTTGTCGAAGCATTACCCGGCACCCAGTTTCGAGTAGAGCTTGAAAACGGCCATCAAATCATAGCTCACGTCGCCGGCAGGATGCGGAAGCATTATATCCGCCTTGTGCCAGGAGACCGCGTTAAGGTAGAATTGACACCTTACGATCTTACGAAGGGTCGGATAACTTACCGCGAAAACTAATCAACTAAGTGCAGTGTGTCACTCTTTGAAAGGAGATGATCCGGATGAAAGTCCGTGCCAGCGTCAAGAAAATCAGTCCAGATGACAAGATCGTGCGCCGCAAAGGCCGCGTTTACGTTATCAATAAGATGAAACCTAAACACAAGCAGAGGCAGGGTTAGGCATGGCCCGTATTTCCGGCGTAACGATTCCAGATAACAAGCAGGTACAGATAGCCCTGACTTATATATTCGGTATCGGCCCAAAGACCAGCCAGGATATCCTGAGCGAAGCCAAAATCGACCCGACCGTACGCGTAAAGAACCTGAACGACGGTGAAATCAGCCGCATCCAGGACATCATTAACGCTAATTATACGATTGAGGGCGAGCTTCAAAGAGTTGTAAATGCGAATATCAAGCGGCTTCGCGACATTAACGCCTATCGCGGCCTGCGCCACAAGAACAACCTTCCGGCTCGAGGGCAGCGCACCCGTACTAATGCGCGCACCCGCCGCGGCAAGAAAATGACGGTAGGCGGAACGGCGAAGAAGGCGCCGAGCAAGACTTAAAGGATTTGATATGGCAGAAGCAGCAGTAGACGAAAAGCAGAACCTGGAATCGGTCCAAGAACAGGGTTCGGAACAAGCCGCTCCGGCGGCAGCCCCTAAGCGCCGTAAAAGTAAAAGGACCGTAAGCGAAGGCCAGATCCACGTACTGGCTACCTTTAACAACACCATCATCACGGTTACCGATAGCAAGGGTAATACGCTGAGTACGGCAAGCGCCGGGGCCTCCGGTTTCCGGGGCTCCAAAAAAGGCACTGCTTACGCCGCGCAGGTAGCCGCCGAAAAGGCCATCGAGACCGCTAAGCAAGCCTATGGCCTGAGCAAAGCCGATGTATTCGTTAAAGGCGTCGGCCTAGGCCGCGACGCCGCCGTCCGCACTCTGATTAATCAGAAAATCCAGATAGAGAATATCAAGGACGTCACAGGCGTGCCGCATGGCGGCGTACGCCCCAGAAAGCCTAAGAGGAACTAAAGATGGCAAGAGAATCACGACCAATTGTCAAATTATCCCGCCGTGAAGGCTATGCCCTTCACCCCAAGGCTCACAAAGCGCTTGTTAAGCGCAGCGGGCCCCCAGGCCAGCAGGGCACCTACAGCGGCCGCAGCAAGTCCAGCCAATACTCCCTGCAGCTTAGGGAAAAGCAGAAGGTCAAGCGGCTATACGGCCTGCTGGAGCGCCAATTCTCCAAGCTGATGGAAGAAGCCAGCCGCACCCGCGGCCAATCCGGCACCACCCTTCTGGAATTCCTGGAGCGCCGCTTGGATAACGTCGTCTACCGCGCTGGCTTCGCGCCCAGCCGCAACGCCGCCCGCCAGCTTGCCACCCACGGCCACTTCATGCTTAACGGCAAGCGCGTGGACGTGCCGTCCATCCGCCTGAAAGCCGGCGACAAAATCGTTCTGCGCGATGCCAGCAAGAATACCGATTACTTCAAACAGATAGATGACCTTAGCCCCGCCCCGGGCAATATTCCGGGCTGGCTCAAGGTTAACCGAAAGCAATTTTCTGTAGAAGTTACCGGAAGCCCGTCCCGCGACGATGCCGAACCCGATATCAAAGAGCAGCTAATAGTCGAATACTACTCACGCTAAGCAAGAAAAGGAGATCATGAGTATGAGCAAACTTATCCAAGCACCGGCACTGTCCAGCGTCACGGACCACAGCCCCACCAGCGCGACCTTTACAATAGAGCCGCTGCACCCAGGCTATGGCATGACGCTTGGCAACAGCTTGCGCCGCGTCCTGCTATCCAGCATAGCCGGCGCTGCCGTAACCGGATTCCGTATTAACGGCATCAGCCACGAATTTACCACCGTGAAGGGAGTGAAAGAGGATGTCGTCCAGATCATGCTGAATCTTAAGAACATTCGCTTCCGGGTGTTTTCCGATCAGCCCCAGACTCTTACTCTAAGCAAAAAGGGCAAGGGCGCGGTCAAGGCTAAGGACATCGAACTGAACTCTGACGTAGAAGTCGTCAATCCCGACCAGATTATCTGCACTATCGATGATGAAAAAGCTTCGGTGAATCTGGAACTGACGATTGAGACCGGCCGCGGCTACCAGCCCCTGGACGAAACTGGGTCGGGCCGTACTTTAAGCGATATGATAATGCTTGACGCCCTGTTTACTCCGGTCCTGCGGGTCCGCTATAAGGTAGAGAATACCCGCGTGGGCCAGCGTACAGACCTTGACCGCCTGCTGTTAACGGTAGATACCGACGGCTCAATCACACCGCGCGACGCTTTCGAGGAAGCCGCCGCCATACTGGTTAACCAGTACACCGCCCTTGCCGGCCAGACTAGAGTAGAGAGCCTGCCCAGCCCGCGTGCAGAGGCCGGCGAAGCCGGTCTGGACAGCGAAGGCGACGAACCCGCGGAGCTGATGACTTCCATCGAGGACCTCAATCTTAGCGCCCGCACAACCAACGCTCTCATAAATAATGACATCCACACCATCAAGGATCTTCTGAGCCTGTCAGAAGCCGAGCTGCGCGACCTGAAAGGTTTCGGCAATAAGGCGCTCGATGAAGTAAAAGAAAAGATGGCCGAGCTGGAGCTGTAGGGAGAAATATGCATCGACACGGATACCAGGGAAGAAAATTCGGCCGCGAGACCGACCAGCGCAAAGCCTTAATAAAAGGCCTGGCTGATTCTTTGGTGCTGCGCGAATCCATAGAAACTACTTTGCCTAAGGCCAAAGAAGTCCTTATGTACACCGAAAAGCTGATAACAAAGGCCAAAAAGGGCGGCCTGCATAACCGCCGCCAGGTAATCGCCGGACTATCCACCCTAGAAGCAGCCCATAAATTGGTAGACGACATCGCTCCCAAACTCCAGGGCAGGCCGAGCGGCCACCTGCGCATAGAAAAAACCGACATCCGCCGCGGCGACGCTGCCCAGATGGCCCGGATAAGTTTCGTTGATGATTTGGAAAAGAAAGCGCCGGCCAAACCCGCCAAGCCCGCCGCGCCAAAGACTGTCAAGACACCCCGCGCCGCCAAGCCGGCCGTAAAGAAGGACGCTAAATAATGAAGACTTATAGCCAAAAACCCGCCGAAGTTACCCGTAAATGGTATGTAATTGACGCTTCCACGGCCTCTTTCGGCCGAGTAGCCACTACTGCCGCCAGCCTGCTTCTGGGCAAGGGCAAGCCTACCGTTACCCCGCACACTGACGGCGGCGATTACGTAATCATCGTCAACGCCGGCAAGATAGTCGCCACCGGGAACAAGGAAGAAAAGAAGATTTACTACCGGCACAGCGGTTTCCCGGGCGGAATTTACTCCCGAACCCTTACGGAACAGCAGCAGAAAGACCCCACCAAGGTCATATATAAGGCTGTCCGCGGCATGCTGCCGGATAACAAGCTCCGCAAAGACCGTTTGGAACGGCTTAAGATTTACGAAGGCGCGGAGCACAATCACAACGCCCAAAAACCTGAACCCATCAGCGTGAAAGGAGCCAAATAATGGCAACCAGTAATTATTTTTACGGCTTAGGAAGGCGCAAAAGCGCTACCGCCCGCGTCCGTGTATTGAACGGCAAAGGCGAGATAAAGATAAATGATAAACTTGCCAGTGAATACTTTGACGGCAGTAAAGCCTATGTTTCGGAACTGACCCGGCCATTTAATGCCCTGGAGCTCGATCCCGAAAAATACACTGTCAGCGCCAAAGTCGCCGGCGGCGGCCACGCCAGCCAGGTGGACGCTATCCGCCTGGGAATAGCCAAGGCTTTGGTAGAGATTAACGAAGATTTCCGCGGCACTCTGCGCCGAGCCGAACTGCTGGGCCGCGACCCGCGCGAAAAAGAGCGCAAGAAATTTGGCCTTAAAGGCGCCCGCAAGCAGCGCCAGTTCACCAAGCGTTAAGCCTAAAACCGCTCCGAAAGGGGCGGTTTTAAGATATAATTCTTTAGTATGCAAAAAGAAGTGATACTCACCGGTATCAGGGCTAACAACGACCTCCATATAGGCAACTATTTCGGGGCATTGCTTCCAATTGTCGATATGGCCAGGAACCGTTCCGGCGAATATCGGATAAATCTGTTTGTGCCTGACCTGCATAGCTTTACGACTCCTATAGATCACACCAAGCTGTTTGAGCAGACCATGCATAACCTAAAGCTGTTCGCCGCTGCCGGCCTGCCGCTGGATAATCCGGATATCCGTATCTACCGCCAAAGCTATATCCCGGCCCATTCCGAGCTGACATGGATATTGGATTGCTTCACCGGCTTCGGTGAAATGAACAGAATGACTCAGTTCAAAGATCGCAGCGTAAAGTTAGGGGATGACCGCGTCAGTGTCGGGGTTTTCAATTACCCGGTCTTGATGGCGGCGGATATTCTGCTGTATGGAGCCAAATATGTTCCGGTTGGCGACGACCAGACCCAGCATCTTGAGTTCACGCGCGACATCGCCCAGCGTATGAACAATCAGTTCGGAGGCCTGTTCGCCATTCCTGAACCGGTTGCCAAACAGCATGAATTCTTCGGCAAGGACCAGGGGCTGCGAATCAAGGACCTCATGGACCCGACTAAAAAGATGAGCAAGAGTGATGAATCCGGCCGCGGAATAATCTTTCTGGGTGATAATCCGGATGATGCGGCCAGAAAAATCATGAGCGCTACCACAGACAGCGAATCGGTAGTCGGCAATCCGGACATGCAGTCCAGGCCCGGAGTCGCCAACCTTCTTCAAATCCTGCGGCTTCTAAAACCCGACTCTCCGGACGTTAGCCAGATGAATTACAAGGAATTCAAAGAAACAGTAGCCGCAGCTGTCAAAGATTTCCTGGCGGATTTCCAGTCAAAACTGGCGAGCGTAGATGAAAACGCCATACAGCAGAAGCTGGAAGCAGACGAGAAAGTTATGAATGAAATTGCAAACCAGCGGCTTTATAAGGTTCAGCAGGCTGTCGGCCTGCGCCCGTCTGACGTAAAATAAGGATATGAAGGAGTTTTCGGTTGTTCCCGAAGAAGCGGGGCAAAGGCTTGATGTGTATGTGGCGCAAAACTACCCCCAATTCAGCCGGTCAGCACTAACCGGCCTGCTTAAACAGGGGCAGGTGACAGTAAACGGGGCGGCAGAGAAAGCCGGCTACAAACTCAGGCCGGGAGATTCAATACTGGTGAACCAGGCGTTGCTTTCCGCCGAGCCGGCCGAAATCGAACTGCCGGTTATATACCAAGACGACGACGTCGTGGTAATAAATAAACCGGCCGGAATATTGACGCACTCCAAAGGCGCTATCAATAGCGAACCAACCGTGGCCAGTTTCATAAAAAATAAAATCACCGACGATAAGCTGCAGGGCAACCGGGCCGGAATCGTCCACCGCCTTGACCGCCATACCAGCGGAGTAATAATTACGGCTAGGACCGAGGAAGCCCTTAAGCACCTGCAGAAACAGTTCTCACAGCGCAGGACAAAGAAAAGCTATATCGCCGCTGTGGAGGGCGTGCTGGAGCCTGCCGAGGCTATAATCGACGCGCCCATCCAAAGGAATCCAAAGAAACCCCGGACATTCCGGGTCAATGTCAGCGGTAAGCCGGCCATCACTCATTACCGTACACTGAAAGTTTTTGATAAGGGCAGCCAGACGTACACGCTTGCCGAACTTAAACCCCAGACCGGCCGTACACACCAGCTAAGGGTTCACATGGCTTACATACATCACCCGGTCGCGGGCGATGCGGTGTACGGGCATGGCGGAAAAGATATGATGCTGCATGCCCGGGAACTGGAGTTAAC
Source organism: Saccharimonadales bacterium (SeqCode) (assembly GCA_035688135.1). GTDB lineage: Bacteria > Patescibacteriota > Saccharimonadia > Saccharimonadales > UBA10212 > JAIFWC01. Next base: position 22,365 of record DASSNG010000024.1, read on the forward strand.
CCTTCCGGGAGGCGAACGCAAAATATTTAAGGCGCCGCCGCCCGCTTACCTGAAAGATTTTGCCGGCATATGATAGACGGGCTTCTGCTTCATGATATTACCCGGGGCCAGCTTAAGGCCATGGCCGCCAACCCTCCCCATGCCATCCTGCTCGTTGGGCCGGCCGGCAGCGGCAAGAAGACGCTTTCTATGGCATTGGCAGCGGAAATCGCTGATGTGCCATACCGAAAGATCAGCAGCCACCCGTCGCTGATAGAGATTACCCGGCCGGCCGATAAGACAGAGATTCCTATAGAATCAATCCGCGGCCTGATAAAGGCTCTAAGCCTGCGAACTACCGAGAAAACAAGAGTAGTGCTTATAAAAGAGGCGGCCAGTTTGAGCGAAGAAGCCCAGAATTCGCTGCTGAAGCTTATAGAAGAACCGCCTGCGCGGACAGTATTCATTCTTTCCGTCCCGGCATTGTCCGATATCCTGCCAACAGTGGCTTCCCGGGCTCAGAAGTTAAATATCCTTCCGGTATCGCACAGCCAGGCCCTCGAATATTTCGGTAAAAACTACGATGATGCGCAGGTTACCAGCGCCTGGATGCTGGGCAGGGCGGGGGCGGGTTCAATAGCGGCCATCTTAGAGAAATCGGGGGACCACCAGCTTAAAATAGGCGTTGATTCAGCCAAAAAATTCCTAAATATGACGCGCTATGAAAGGCTGGTGTTTTTAGACGGCATCGCATCCGGCAGGGAAGACCTGCAGGCATTCCTGGATGCCCTGGACCGAGTACTGGCCGCTTTGGCTAAATCCGACATAAAAAAGGGCGCTGGTTCCCGTACAAAAAAAATACTGGCAGCCAGGCGGCATATAAACTTATCGATGGAGTCGCTTGCCAGGAACGTGAGCCCCAGGCTGGTAGTCGTCGACCTGGCCCTTAACCTCTCAGTATAAGCGTTTTACTGGTATAATAATCGTCATGTACGGCATTTTGCTGTTAGCGGTGTTCGCCTATATAGTGTTCAGGCACGGCCGGAACACCGAGATGGATATGGTAATAATTCCGCGCCGGATTGGCGATCGCCTTACAAGGCTTTGGGAAATAGCCCACCACGGTATGAGCGAAAACCGTTTCCTGCGGGCAGAAAAGGCCCTGCTGACCATCCTGAAGATAGACGAAAAGAACGCGGCCGCTTACAACCGCCTTGGAATCCTTTATGCCAAACAGCGCGAGTATAAAGACGCTATAGACTGCTTTGAGATTGCCAGCAGCATAGAACCAAGCGCTTCCAGCCTTCACAACCTGGGGCTTATTTATTACGAGACCGAAAATTACGAAAAAGCCGCCACCGCCTTTGAGGAAGCTCTTAAAATAGAGGATAATCTTGCGGCCCGGCATATCGCCTACGCGAAAGTCCAGGAAAAGCTTGGCAACGATAAGCTGATGCTGCAGGAGCTGGAAAAGGCGGTAGAGCTTGAGCCCAACCGTGAATCCTATACCCTGTTAGCCAGGGCTTACGAAACCCAGGGTATGGCCGAAGAAGCCAAGGCTGCGCAAAGAACGCTAGCGAAGCTGGCTTTACCGGCGGGCAAGCCAAAGCGCGTGCTTCGGCCCAAGCGTGTTGTTATCTGACGGTATAAGGCATCCCTTCCGGGTTCCTTATGGCGCCGGGCAAATAGTGCGGTTTTTGCCAGTGATATCAACCCGATAAATTGATTACTAAGGTGTTAATTGCTATAATCACCAGGTATTTAAGCCGCCTTAGCTCAGCTGGCTAGAGCAACGGTTTTGTAAACCGTGGGTCATCGGTTCGAATCCGATAGGCGGCTCCAGGCGGTTACGCAGGGATACTCAAGCGGCCAACGAGGGCTGACTGTAAATCAGCTGGCATTTGCCTACGGGGGTTCGAATCCCTCTCCCTGCACCAAGCCTATGACAGACCAGAACAAAACCGGCCAGCTTCTTAAGCTCATCAATGAATCACAGAAGATTCTTATCACGGCCCATATCGGCCCCGATGGCGATTCCGTAAGCTCTTCTTTATTGGCTTCGCTTATACTCCATGAGAACTTTCCTGAAAAAACTATCCAGGTAGTAATGGAAGAGGAGCCACGCGGCCTGGATTTTCTGCTGGGCATAGAAACCATACAAGTCCGCCCCGTGCCGCAGTCTATAAGCGATTACCATCCCGACCTGCTCATTATTTTGGATGCCAACACGGTTAACCGCATCACCCGCTATCCGGACCAGGCGCGTGACTCTATTGCCCAAGCCGCTCCAAAAGTAGTAATAATCGACCACCATGAACCAAAAGGCGTAGAGAATAATGACCTTTATATAAATGACTTCAGCCCGGCGGTAACCTTTGATATTTTCGACCTCTTCATTCAAAAGCTGGGCCTGAAAAAGCCGGCGGGGTATGCCCAGCTGGCTATGACGGGGATATATACCGATACCGGGGGCTTCGTTAACCGAAACCTGAATTACAAGAAGACCTTCGAGGCCCTGCCTAAATTGATTGAAGATGGCGCCGATATAGAAAAAATCGCTAGCGCCGTAAACCGGATATCCGACAAAGGGTACGAGTTTTTTAAAATCTTTATTGAAAACCTAAAGCTAGAAAAGGATTACACCTACACCTTCTTGCCTGACGAATCCTTGAAGGATAACGGCGAGGACATCCTGGAAGCCGTCAAAGAGTCCTCGGACCTGATCAGATCATCATTCCTGCGCACGATCGGCGGCCGCGGCTGGGGATTCATAGTCTATAAGGATTTGCTGGCGCCAGAACAGCTGTATTCGGTTTCTTTCCGCTCACTGTCTACCGGCAAAGACGTATCCCTTTTAGCGGCCAAATTGGGCGGCGGCGGCCACAAGCCGGCGGCCGGCGCAAAAATCAAAGCCGCGTCGGTGAACGAGGCTCTTGAAAAGATCCGGCAGGCCATATCGCAAGCCTAGAACAGAGGCCTCTAATCTAGTAAAATACAATCTGACGCAAAAAGTTATGCCGCGATAGCTCAGTTGGTAGAGCGCATCCATGGTAAGGATGAGGTCACGGGTTCGAATCCCGTTCGCGGCTCCAGATTATTCCTTCTGTATAATATAATCAGATGTTCAAAAGAAACTTGCTTCCCGCAGGTATTTTTTTAGGGATAGTCTGCTCGGTATTGGTAGCGGTGTTCATCATCCACTTAAAGTCCGCCCCGAAGCAGTACCACTTAGAAGCGTTCAATTTTGATAACCAGAAAAGCCTGCTTCAGCAGTTTGAAAAAGAAATACGTACATTTGGCGATAAGCGCGCTTATGACCGCCTGGCTAACGCTGTCTCAGGGCTCTCGGCGGATGACCAGCATGAATACGGCCATCTTTTCGGCGATGCCCTCTATAGTGTGGAGGGGCTGAAAGGCATTGCGGTTTGCGACACACGTTTTTCTTACGGCTGTTTCCACCAAATCTTATCCGACGCGCTTTTAAAATACGGGAGCTCGGCGGTACCGATGCTGGACCAAAGATGCAAAGAAGTCCTCAAAGACGCTTATCTGTCATGCCAGCACGGCTTAGGCCACGGCATCATGGTGTCGGTCGGTTTGAATCGTAAAGGCTATGATGAGCCCCATCTTATACAGGCCCTGGATGAGTGCCGGAAGCTTCCGGACGACCATCCGAGGGGCGGCTGCGATGGCGGGGTATATATGGAATACAATTTGCGCACGGCCGCTAATGTCGAGCTGGACCAGAATAATATCCGTCCCGCAGATAAAGGAGACTATTATTACCCATGCGACCATTTAAAAGCTAATCAGCAGGCCACCTGTTATTTCTGGATGCCGCAATGGTGGGCCTTGGCCGGAGCCATACGCTATGCCGAAAATCAGAATATAAGCGATGACCTGCTCTACCGCAAAACGGGGGATTTATGCGGTTCGCTGTCGCCCGAATCAAGCCGCGCCTGCTTTGAAGGTATAGGTTATGCCGTTATTTCTACGGCCAAGTTAGACCCTAAAGTAACGCTGCACCTTTGCATGCAGGCCTCCTCCAACGCAGAAAACAGCCTGTACTGCCGTTCATTCGCGGCGAGCATGCTGAAAGATGTCACCCAGAACAGCGCCGCCGCCAATTACATGTGCCAAGGCCTAACCGGCAGCCGGGAGACCTTTTGCATGGCATACGCCAAAGAGAAGGGCAACTTCTTTACGTCTCTGCCGGCGCCGGGTTCAGAGCTGCCCGCACACTCCGGGTAGGCATGTGAGAAAAAATACTTTATTCATGTGAGATAGCGTACAGCCACCCTCATACATCTAGTATTAAATGGTCTTATGCTTGATTTGGCCCGGACCAATGATAGGCATCAAGCATGAACCCTGCGGGATGTGGAGACGCAGGGTTCTTTTTATTGCGCCCAAACCGTTGTAAACCTTATTCCTATCTGTTATAATTTTTTGGCTATGGCTAAAAAAGGCGAGAAGCGCAAAATCATCGGTCTGACATGCGAGGCTTGTAAGCAGCGCCATTATTACACGACCAAGAACACCATGAACACTCCCGATAAGGTGGAGCTTATTAAGTATTGCCCGGTAAAACGGGTCCAGGCAAAGCAGGTGGAAACAAAGAAAAGCCTTGGCCGCAACGAAGTCAAACCGCGGCGCTAATCTGACAGCTTCAGGACGGTTTCCAAAAAGGTGGAATGGCTCCAGACCAGCGGGCTGACTCCCACACCGATGCCGGTATTCGGGTCTACCTGTTCTGACAGCATACCGCTGTCTCCGGCTCGTTCCTGCACCCAATTAATAAGCTCAAGGGCATCTTTCTGCCTGTTTTCGGATATATAGTACCGGGCCAGCCACAGCGTGGTTATCATCCACGGGTTTCCCAATTTTGTCTTATCCTCCAAAAAATAATCATCGTGCTCATAACGGGGCACCCCGCCTATGGGCGCGCTGCCAAGCAGCCGTTCTTCTATAAGCCTGACCGTTTCATCCAGCGCGTCCTTATCGGCTTTTCCATACAGGAAAGCGCCGAAGAAGTTAGCGGCATCGACCGTGGAATCCTTCTCAATCTTTCCTTCAAGGGTCAGTAAGATGCATTTTAAATAACGGCCATTGTCGTCGCGCAGCCCTTTTAACCCCGCCGTTATTTTTTTTATGGCATCACGCCAGCGTTTGGCATCCTCCGCCTTATGAAGGCTTTCGGCTATTTCGGCTGCCGCCTCCAGCCCGCACAGCGTCAAAAAAACAGTGTACGTGAAAGTAGCGAATTGCTGCTCCCACAAATCATAGCTGGCGTGGGGCAGGCTGGTCTTGTCATCGATAAACCGGCTCATGAAGTCGCCCGCCGGCGCTATCAGCCGCGGATAAAGGTGCCGGATAAAATCAACGTCTTTAGAAGACTGCTGATATTGGCGCGCCGCGTATACCACTATTGCCGTCTCGTCTTCCTGGATGGGCAGCTCCGGATGATTCTTATGAAG
>DASSNG010000046.1:0-3834 GCA_035688135.1 Saccharimonadales bacterium (SeqCode)
TTCTTCATCAGGCCGCGGCAGGCGGCGCCGTCGTAATGAAGGAATATGGATTCGACGATTTCAACGGAGGTGTCGGTCAGTTCGGCTATTTTGGTAAAGGCCTGGTGGTAGTAGCGTACCAGCGTGCCGTTGACGTCAAAGTATACGAAGCTGACGCCGGACTTAGAGCGTTTTTTGGAGCTGCCGGCAGCGTAACCGGCACCCTGGATGTCCAGCAGGGTTTCCAGCGGAACGCCGGTAACCGCGGCGATGTGGGCTACCGTAAAAACAGAGGGCGCCTTGATAGCGCCGCGCTCAATCTTAGCCAGGGTGGAATAGCTTAATCCGGCTTTCTGGCATAACTCCTGCTGGGTCAGGCCCGCCCGTTTACGCGCCAGCTGAAGCTTTTTGCCAAGCGCTTTCTCATCCATGGCAACACCCACCGAAACTCCGCCTCATATAGCCATATAGTACCAGAGAATTCCGAAGGAAGGGAAGTATTTTTGGTACTAGAAGGCTAGTTTTTGAGCCATTTCGGCTAATTCTTCCGCCGAGGGCTTCTTGTTTGGATCCGGGCTTTGGTTATATTCTTCGACACTGCTGAAAGGGAAGACGTGCACGTGGGCATGGGGTACCGCCACTCCTTCCACCTGCATGCCCACCCATTCAGGGCCAAGCACTTCTTTTATGCGCCGGGCTACTTTTTTCACGCTGCTCATCAGGGCGGCATAGTCGTCATCAGGCAGCTCCCATACATAGGGCGCCGGCATTTTGGAAATTACAAGGGTGTGGCCGGGAGTCTTGGGGTTGTGGTCCAAGAAAGCATAGGTGAGTTCGTCCTCATACACTTTGTTAGAGGGGATTTCTCCTTTGATGATTTTAGTAAAGACTGTTTCTTCCATAAGCAGATATTACATCGTATGGGGCCCCCACGGAAGTGCCGTAGGCGCTTTCGCGGGGAAGAGCAGCAACAATACAAAGCCCCGCTAAATTCGGCTCACTTGATTAGCCGGATTTCTAGCGGGGCTGATATGAGTTGATGCGTGGCGGAGGGGGAGGGATTCGAACCCTCGGTACCGTTGCCGGCACACTTGTTTTCGAGACAAGCCAGTTCAACCGCTCCTGCACCCCTCCGCGACAGAGGTAATTATATCTTATTTTGCGTGGCCAAAGCCTTCCCCTACAATACTGCTTATGAATATCGCCAGAAAGGCCGCCCTTGGGATCCTAAGCCCGCTATTCGTCTTACTGCTATTCGCCACGGCTTTTGACATCGGCTTCATAAACGTAGCCGCGCACCCGGAGGCAGTAAAGCAGCTGGTGGCTGAAAGCGGGGTGTATGATTCCATAGTCCCGAATATATTAAAACAGCAGGGCAATATCGCCACGCCGCTGGGAAACATATCGGCTTCCAACCCCGCTGTACAAAAGGCGGTGTCCCAGGCCATAACACCCCAGGAAGTCCGCAAAAACGCCGAAGCGGCAATCGACGGGGTTTACGCCTGGCTGGACGGCAAGACCGCCCGGCCCGATTTCAGTTTCAACCTGGCCGGGCAACAGGCGGATTTTGCCGATAGCGTGGCGGCCAGCGTCCAGAATAGGTTGGCGTCTTTGCCGGCCTGCACATATTCGCAAAGCTTGGTGATAGCCCGCAGCGGCTCATTCGATATAGAACACGCCACCTGCCTGCCCCAGGACATAAGCGCTGCCGGCGCCGCCCGGCAAGTCAAAACTTACCTTCGGAACAATAGTGATTTCCTGAACAACATGAATGTGGATGCGGCCAGCCTGAAGAACTCCAGCGGCCAGTCCGTTTTTGAACAGCCGGGAGTAAGGAATATACCTACGCAGTATCAAAGGGCCAAAAAGACACCTGTAATCCTGGCTGTTCTGACCGTTTTGGCGGGCGCCGGTATCGTCTTCTTAAGCCGCAGTAGGCAGGCCGGACTGAGGCATATCGGTCTTAACCTGCTAGTGATAGGAGCCGTGATGCTGGTATTCTCCTGGTCCCTGAACCGGGTTATGAGCAACGAAATTACTCCGAAAATCAGACTGGATAATGCAGTTCTGCAGAGCGATTTAAGGCGCCTGGCGACAGATATAAGCCAGCGTATAGACAGGAATTACTGGATATTCGGAAGCCTCTACGCCGTGTTGGGCGCCGGGGCTTTTGCGGGGAGCGCGCTATCTCAGCGGCGCACAAACCCTCTCAAGGCTTCTTCGGACACTCCCGCTAAATCCAGCTGATTGAGTTCAGTCTTTGGAACCGCGCCAATAGCCGCCTGCCCGCGGCCAAACAGGCGGCGAAGATAGTTCCAGGAAACGGCGTAGCCGCTCATATCGTCCAGCCTTGAAGGGGCGTAGCCTATGTATAGCTGCTGGGGGTTTTGCGAGCCGGGCAGGCTATCCCTTGCGAGGTTATAAGCGGGGACAGTGTGATAGCCGCCATAATTTATAGGAAGCCGCAGACCTGGGGAAAGTTTGGCCTGTGAATCATACAAAGCGTAGTCACCATCGGGCAATATCCCAAGACGGTCGACTTCCAGCTCTTTTGGCTCCTGGAGACCAAAATCTATATACGGGACGCACTCAATCCTGTACAGATCTTCAAAATAACTTATCAGGTATTCGCCGGCACTCTTAAGCCGCCTTTCATGTTCCATCATCTCGGGGGCCTGCGCCGCTTGCGGGGCTGTTTCTTTCAGCGCCCGGACTACTATCTCCAGTCCTGTAAGCACGTCCTCGGCCACCATACATATCTCTGCCGGCGCTTCTTGGGCGCTATGGATGCCCAGCAAAGCTTCCGGGTCGGGGGTTCCGGGGCTGCCCATCCGCCCCTATCGGCGGCCGATATTGACCAGCGCTGTCAGGACCCAGGCGGCAGCCAGATAAACGGCCATGGCTACCAGCGTATACACTTCAAAATGGGAACCGCTGCCCTGCACATAGACATCGTTATAGTGGAACATGCCGAAGAAGGGAACCGCGAAAGGGTGGGATATCGTGTAAATGAAGTTCACGAAACCGTTCCCGGGATTGGCCGCCAGAAGGGCCAGGATGAACCTGAAAGCCAGCAGCAATGTTATTATCCCGGCAACCAGCCAGATTATCCGCGATAGGACATTAAGGAAGTAATTGTCCCGGACCACAACCTCATCGCGGTCGTCCGCCGCCGCGCGGCTGCGGTGCCATACGGGCTGCCTTACTCTTTGCACATGGGCCATACTTCCTCCTTTATTACCTACCACGGATTTTATCCGGATATGGTAGGTAAAGCCGTAAAATATTTAACGGCCTTTATGTAAGAGGCGTATATTAGTAGAATTGACCTGTTAAGCAGAGGATATATGTTTAAGGAATTCCGAAAATTCATCCTAAGAGGCAATGTGGTGGACCTGGCGGTCGGCGTCGTGATAGGCGCGGCTTTCAACGGCGTTGTCCAAGCCCTGGTCAAGGATATGATTACACCCATAATCGCCGCTATCGGCGGTACCAGCCACTTTGAGAGCTCATCCTTCACCGTCCATAAAAGCCAGTTCCTGTACGGCGACTTCCTGAATACGCTGATTTCGTTTTTGGTAGTAGCGGCAGTGGTTTTTTTCTTTGTGGTCCAGCCAATCAATAAACTGACGGAATTCGCCCAGCGCAATAAGGACACCGAGGAGCCAACTACCAGGAAATGCCCGTTCTGCTTCAGTGAGATTAATAAAAAGGCCACCCGCTGCCCGTCGTGCACTTCTAAGCTCGAAGCCGACAACAGCGAAGACTAGCATAGCCAGTAGTAGTATATTTCACAGATACTGTCAAAAAAGCGGAGTATAAGTAAGCCCTGAGGAGGGTTTATGGAGAAGATTA
>DASSNG010000031.1:0-2553 GCA_035688135.1 Saccharimonadales bacterium (SeqCode)
CTGGTGTCCTCGACCGGTTTAGTCATAGCAATCGCGCTTATAGCGGCGTCATGCGCCCTTTTTTACGCGCATAATTTCATTCACAACCAAGTGAGGAGCCAGCTGGCGGCCGAAAAGATAACTTTTCCTGCAGCAGGAAGCAAATCGCTTACCAGCCTGCCAGCTGCTGATCGGTCACAGGTCGGCCAATATGCCGGGCAGCAGCTGCTCACTGGCAGCCAGGCCAAGGTATTCGCCGACAACTATATAGCTGCCCATCTAAAGAGAACCGGCGGCGGTAAGACCTATTCCGAACTCAGCACGGCTTCCCTTGCTAACCCATCTGACGCGAAACTAGCCGGCCAGGTGCAGACGGTTTTCCGCGGCGAGACATTACGCGGGCTGCTGCTTAACGCTTATGCCTTTGATACCGTGGGCATGGTCGCATACTACGCGGGTATAGGAGCCCTGGTGACTGCTGCTTTGCTGGTAGTGCTTTCAATGCTAGGTTTTTCCCACGCCTCACGCGCTAAGAGCCGCAGACGCTGAATCTGACGAAAACAACACCTAAAGGTGTTTTGCCATTAATGCTGGCCGCGAGTAAAATCTATTGATATGGATAGCGATTCAATGCCGCTGGTAATCGTCATTACGCATTTTCTGAATCTGTTCGCTATTATCCTGTTAATACGCAGCGGCCTGCATATCTTAGCCGACCACCCCATGCTTTACTGGACGGATCATACCCGGCGTGATAACTACTGGCTCAAATTCGGTAAGAAGAAGATGCCCAAGGGTAAAATCTGGACGGCTCATGACGAGGCCGAACATATCGGTCATTACGCGCTGCCCGGCGGTGCGCACCATGAGTTCGGCATGGCTCGCAACTGGCACTTTACAGCTGCCATCATCTGGATTTTAACAGGGGTGGTGTATTGGGGATATATGTTTTCAACCGGCACGTGGCGGCGGCTTATACCGGTTAGCTGGAGCGTTTTTCCGCAAGCTTGGCATGACTTTGTCGGCTACATCACATTGCATGCTCCGCCGCTCAGCGCTTTTCATCCCTATGACGCTCTGCAGCAGCTGACCTATGCGGGAGTGGCTTTTGTTTTACCGCCGCTCATGATACTTACGGCGCTGGCTATGAGCCCGGCCTTCACAAACCGTTTTCCGCGTTATGTACTGATGTTCGGCGGCCGCCGCCAGGCTGCTCGCAGCCTGCACTTTATCGGCATGGTGCTGTTCATGTTCTTTATCGTTATCCACGTACTGATGGTATGCCTGGTGTACTTTTCCCGCAACGTTCGGATTATTACTTTCGGCACGACCGACGCCCGTCTGGAAGCGGCTTTGGGGGTCTTTTCTCGGCCCTATTGTTCCTGCTAGCATTCAATATTTTTATCACGTTCTTCACGCTCAACCACCGCGTACGGACTCGCGCAATCCTGATCAGCATTCTGCACCCGGTGATTTTCACGGCTTTTGGACGCCTGGTACCGCGAAAAACCTATCAAAAGAAAGATATTTCCCCATTCTTCAGGGTTAATGGTTATCCGCCTACCAATGATATTAAAGAGTTCCAGCGGCTGAAGGCTGGCGGCTTTAAAGACTATCGGCTGAAAGTCGGCGGCCTGGTAGAGAACGAGCTGAGCCTAAGCCTGGATGAGCTTAAAGCCATGCCCAAGCAGGAGCAAATAACAAAGCATGTCTGCATTCAGGGATGGAGCGATATCGGACAATGGGGCGGAGTGCCCATGCGCGAAATATTAGCTCGGGCCAAACCCCATAAAAATGCGAAATACATAGTTTTTCATGCTTACGACGTGGACGAGAACGGATACCATTTCTATGAAGCTCTTAGAGCCAAAGATATGCTTGATCCTCTAAGCATCTTGGCCTATGAAATGAATGGGGAGCCGCTGCCTCTGGAACACGGCGCGCCTCTGCGGCTGCGCTGTGAGCGCAAACTGGGTTATAAGATGGTCAAATACATAAGGTCCATAGAATTCGTCAGTGATTTCAAACATATCGAACGCGGCCGCGGCGGTTACCGCGAAGACAACATCATGTTTGACTGGGAGGCCTCGATTTAACGATCAGCTGGCCTGGAAATACAGTCCAATCCATAGAATTAAAAACAAAAATATGCCAAACCCAAATAAAAACCATCGCTACGCCGCCTTGGCTGCGGCTACCTTGCTGCTGGCGCTGAATTTTTGGGCATGGTCTTTGATATCTCCGCTGGCTACCAGCTATAAGCATATCTTTGGGCTGTCACCGCTGGCTGTCTCGGCATTAGTGGCGGCGCCGGTCCTTATCGGCTCTCTGGGGCGTATCCCCTTAGGGATGCTGACTGATCGTTATGGCGGCCGCAGGATGCTTACAGCGGTCTGCTGGCTGGCCGGCATGTCGGCCGGCGGGCTAGCGCTGGCGGGCAGTTACAGTTCTGTTTTGGCGGCCGCGTTTTGCCTTGGTATAGCGGGAGCCGCGTTCGCAGTCGGCGTCCCTTTTGTCAACTCATGGTTCAGCCGCCGCCAGCGCGGCTTTGCGCTGGGCATATACGCGATGGGT
>DASSNG010000066.1:0-2442 GCA_035688135.1 Saccharimonadales bacterium (SeqCode)
ATTATGATGCCTACGCCCGGATGTACGTCCGGTTCTTAAAAATCCTTGGCCAGAACGTACGGTACCGCGATATGTACCGGCTGAACCTGGAGCTTAATTTCGTAAACCATATCCTGCCCAGCGGCGGAATCAGCGGTATCAGCTACTTTACGGTACGCATGCGGGCATACGGCGTCAGCGGTCCAAAATCAACCCTAAGCCAGCTTATGAAGCTGCTGCTACTGTACGCCAGCTTCCAGCCGCTGCTTATAATCGGTGTTTTTCTGCTGGCCCTGCGCGGCCATGTAAACAATCTGGTGATGGTGGTGGCCAGTTCGCTTATCACGCTGCTGGTTGTCGGTACCATCGGTTTCATATACATGATTGAAAGCCGCAGCCGCATCAATTCCTTCTTAACGTTTATAACCAGGCTGCTTAATAAGCTAATCGGCCTGGTGCGGCGCAAGAATCCGGAAACTATAAATATCAAAGGCGCCCAGACGGCGTTTAACGAGCTGCACGACAATTACCGGCTGATGAAAGAGAATTGGCGGGATTTAAAAATGCCGTTCCTGTACATGATGATTGCCAACGCAACCGAGATCGCGGCGGTATATGTGGTTTATATCGCCTTTGGCCGGCTGGTGAACGTGGGAGCGGTAATCCTGGCCTACGCCGTAGCTAACTTTGCCGGGCTGGTTTCGGTGCTACCGGCAGGGATAGGTATTTACGAGGGCCTGATGACAGCCGTGCTGGTGGCTACCGGCATTCCGGCCGGGCTGAGTATCCCGGTGACTATCATGTACCGCGTAATAAATATGGCCATCCAGCTGGCGCCCGGCTACTATCTTTACCAAAAGGCGCTGCGAGCCGGCCTGAATAAGCCGGGCTGATGGAAGAACTGATACTGAGCCCGTCTGATTTCGCGGCCTACCTTAACCAGACCCTGGAAGCCGCTTATCCCAGCGTGACCATAGAGGGCGAACTCACCAACTTTAGAGTATCCAAGAACCGCTGGATTTATTTTGATCTTCAGGACGAAGCCGCCAGTATCAAATTCTTCGGCACGGTCTACATGCTGCCCGGACCGCTGGAAGACGGAATGAAAGTCAGGGTGGCAGGGTCTCCGCGGCTGCATCCGCGGTTCGGCTTTAGCATAAATGCCCGCAGCATCACTCCGGCCGGCGAAGGCTCAATCAAAAAAGCCGCCGACTTACTGGCTGCCAAGCTGGAGGCCGAGGGACTGTTCGACCCGCTGCGCAAACGGCCTCTGCCGCAGCTGCCCCTGACCATCGGCCTGATAACGGCGGCCGCTTCCGCGGCCTACGCCGACTTTATAAAGATTCTGAATGAGCGGTGGGGCGGCGTGGAAATCCAGCTGATTGACGTGTACGTGCAGGGCGCTCAGGCCCCCCCGCAGATAATCCGGGCAATTGAGCACTTCAACGAAATGCCGTCTTTGGTGGATACCCTGGTGATAACCCGCGGCGGCGGCAGCGCTGAAGACCTGGCCGCTTTCAGCGACGAACGGGTGGTCAGGGCGGTTGCCGCCAGCCGGATTCCCACGCTGGTAGCCGTCGGCCACGAAGTGGATGTCAGTTTAGCCGAACTGGCGGCGGATGTACGGGCAAGCACGCCTACCAACGCCGCGCAGCTGGCGGTGCCTAGTCGCAGCGAGACGCTTGCCGGCCTTAGCGTAGCCAAAAAAACAATTGCCGAACTTGTGGCGCAGCGCCTTGAATCGGCTGTCCGCGAGTCCCGCCAGAGCAGGGAATACTTAACAAGTCAAGTATCTCTGCTGCTTTCAGACAAATTCAAACTGCTGGATTCGCACAAGAAGCTTATCGGCGTATTCGACCCGCGGGCCGCCCTAAAACGCGGCTATGCCATCGTCAGCCGGGCGGGGCGGAACATATCCAGCGTCAAAGGGCTGCGGGCAGGCGACAGCCTGGATATCCAGCTGAGCGATGGTAAAATAGGCGCAAAGGTACAGTGATGGCAAAAGCAAAGCAAACGGCTACATACAGCCAGATGGCGGACCAGCTCAACTCACTGGTGGAGTGGTTTGAAAGCGACCAGGTCAATTTAGACCAGGCTGTCGGCAAATATGAAGAAGCCATGGAATTACTCGGCCGCATGGAGCAGTTCTTAAAAGATGCCGAAAACAAAGTTAAAAAAATAGCCGTAAAATTCGAAAGTGACTGAACTTAACACGCTGTTCTGGATTATCTGGGGGCTGGCGATTCTGCTGATAGCCGCTTACAGCTTCGTGCTGCTGTTCGGCGCGCCGTACTTTCCCAGCTTAAGCCCGCACGTAAAGGCCGGGCTGGACCTTTTAGACCTAAAAAAAGGCCAGACGGTCTACGACCTGGGCTGCGGCGACGGCCGGTTCTTAAAAGCCGCCGCCCGGCGGGGCATAAAATCAGTCGGTTACGAGCTTAATCCGTTCATGTTCGCCTACGC
>DASSNG010000022.1:0-5923 GCA_035688135.1 Saccharimonadales bacterium (SeqCode)
GGAACGTCGTGGTAATCTGACCCGCTACCGGCACCTTAGTGCTGCGGGATGGGACTTTGAATATAAGGCTGGTCACCACAAAGGCGAAGATGGCGGTAAAGAAAGCCACGCCGATCAACAGTGCTATGTCGTTGCGCTTCATTTTATCTCCTTGCTGGGGATTATGAGTGTCTTGGCCGGCTGGTAGTAGGTGGTCAGGTCAAGATTAATCACCATATTGCCCTGGTCGCCGCTAAGCGACACGTGGGTGACGTCAAACGGCCTTATGGACCGCTCCAGGTCTTTCAGCAGCCTGTTGGCGCCGTTATAGGTGCTGGTAGCGCTGATAGTCAGGTCGATTTTCTGGGTTTGAGGATTATAAGTGGGATCGCTGGTGATAGTGGTGGACTGGTCGGTGCCGCCGATAGACTGGACCCCTACCCCATCGCTGCCAAGCATGTTAGACAGACTGGTAAGCAGCGCCGGAAAATCATAGGTAGTCGGCAGCGCGTCAAGCACTATCTTGCCGTTATCGCCATCCTGCGATGACGAAGAGGTGATGTTGGCATTGCCGCCGATGATATTGACCGAATCAGACCCTATGAACACGTCTTTATACTGCGTGGTAAGCGTTTTGGCATCCGCCACGTCATTGGACAGCTGCGTAGCCGAGGAGTTACGCGCGCTAATTACCCGCTGCTGGTACATGGCCTTGCCCACCAGGACTTTAGAGCCCGTCAGGCAGAAAATGGTGACTACGGTGGCCGCCATCACGATTCCCAGCATCTTTTGCTGCGCCTTATCTATCTGAAGCGATTTGGTGCTGACATTCACGTTGGGTTTTTTCATCAGTTTCCGCCTCCAGTACCGCTGAACACGTTACTCGACTGCGCAGAACCGCCGCTTAACGACATCACAGGGGCAACGATATTCCCTTGGGAATCCTTAAGGTTGTTAGAAAACAGCTGCGGATCGAATCCCATGTCGATTGAGTAACCGACGCTCTTGCCGCTGATGCTGAACCCGCTTTCCACCACGTTCTGAAAGGCTGGAGCCGCGGCGCTGCCGCCAACTTTGAACGTCGCCTGCTTCAGCGAATCCACAAAGGTATTAACATCCTTCTGGGAACCGGCGGTCCCCGATATGTTCAGCGTGTTTTTGGCCAGATCAAGGTCAAGCTTATTGATGCTCACTCCGGGCGGTGTGACTTTTGGCAGGTAATCAAAGATACGCGATGTGATGTGCTTGTTCTGGTGCAGGCCGGTTAATGCCTGCAGCTGGTTCTGGACCGTCACCACCTTGTCTATATTCAAATCCCTTAGCTGCTTGCTGGCGGCGTCCACCTTGGTGCCGGCGCTATCCATCATCTTCTTTTGCATGACATCCACGACTAACAGCATCAGCAGCAGAAGCACCACGCTAAAGACGGTAGCTATTGCGGCTATGGTGTAGACCAGGTGCTGCGTGCGTTCGGCTTTGTCGAGCTGCAGCTTGCTGTCCGGCAGCAGGTTGAACTGCACTTTGCTCATGCGTCCCTCTCCGCCAGGCCGACGGCCACCGCGAAGTGGTTGGACAGCGCTGCCAGCTCATTCTGCAGCCGGGCCGGGTAGTTGACATTCCTCCACGGGTTGCCTATTTCAACGTTCAGGTTGAACTTATTAGCCAGGAACAGCGGGAATTCCGGAAGCGAGCTTGCTCCGCCGGTGACTATGACCCGTTCAATCTTTGACGCCGGATAGCGTTCTTCAAAGAAGTTTATGGACTTTTCGATTTCGGCTACCAGGTTATCGATGGTGCCGATGATGGCGCTGTAGACCTTGCCTTCCAGCTTGTCCTTGCCAAGCCCGAATTTAAAGACGAATTGATAGGCCTGCGTCTGGTCGATGCCAAGGTACTGGGCGGCCGACTGTATCAGTGCCTGGTATCCCACGGGTATAGAGCGTGATAGGTGCGGCACCTGCCCAAAGGTGACAATCAGGTCCGTTGCCGCGCTGCCGATATCGATTATCATCTGCGGCTGGGTAGCGTCCGCGGCTATCAGCGACCGGGCCAGCGCCATGTTGTCGGGTTCAAAAGCTATGACGTTCAGTCCAAGGGACTCCAGCATCTCAAGCCGGCTCTCTATGTAATTATTTGGCGCACTGGAAAGTAGTACCTCGATTTTCTTAGGGTCTTTAGGCGAATCGCCCAGCGGCGCCCAGTCTATCTTGGATTCGGCCAGCGGCGTGGGTATGAATGAATCCGCCTGGAAACGGATCGTCTTAGCCAGCTCTTCGGCGGGCATCTTGTCCATATCCACCACTGCTGTGAATACCCTGTTCGACGGCAGGTTCACCGCCACGTTCCTGGTCTGGATGCCGGTAGTCTTAAGCAGCTGGCTGACCACGGTGGCCACCTTGCTGCGGTCCATCTGGGCATCGCTTAAACCCGCCACGCCCTCAATAGCCGCATGGCCGTAATGCACCAGGTTTTTTGTTGTTCCGCCTTTTATTTCTACTGCCCTGACTCCCGTTACGCCTAGATCCAGTCCAAAGAAGTCAGTTTGCCCACTTAATGCACGCATAATTAATTCCGATTATAACAAGCTTATGCTTATTGTTAAAACTTTATGACCGCTGTTTCTGATTTTCCTAAAATACCGGGGGTAAAGATATGACGCTATCCACAGGCAGCCCGCTGGTGCTGCTGGAGCTTCCGCCGCTGAAAAAGTTGCCGCCCATCATCACGTCAGGGGTGTAATTGACCACTTCTGACACGTTACATGTTCCTGATTCACAGTTGCTCACGGTGCCAAGGTTGTCTTCGCCGGTATTAGAAGACGCCACGTCCCCTTTTACCCTCAGGAAATTCACCTGCTTGGCTATAAGCGCCCCGTTCACCACCAGGGTCTTGTTGCAGTTGGGCGGATAGGTGTAATCAAGCACGGCGGTATTGGCCGGGTGGCAGGTCCAGATATCCCCGTCGTCGGCTTTGATGGCGGCCGATGTCTTGTCGGCCGGCTGGGCCACGTACATGCCGTCCAGCTGGGTAACGTCTTTGTCTATATATATGCTGCCTTTCACCACCAGGGCGAACTTAGGGACGGAGGATGCGGTAGAGGCCCCGGAGTAAACGATATTGTTATCAATATAGACATCGCCGTTCACGTATATCGTAATCCGCTCGCCAGGCCCGATTGTGCGGGTAGCCCCGCCGTTGGTCAGCTTGAATACCGTTCCCGGGGCGGCCGTAGCTTTGTAGTCGCCCTTGTTCGAGCCGATAGCTTCGCTGATGTTGTTTATGGTCGTGGCCGAAGCCGGCATCCGGCTGTAATAATCGGGTATGCAGTTGCTCTGGCGCACGCTGCCTTCAAACTCGCCGCCATAACTCAGGCCGGCGACATTATTGGAAAAGGTCAGGTTCTTAATAGAGGTGCCGCTGGCTACCCCGGCATTGGAATAAAAACCGTCGCCGGCGCGTCGGCCGTCAATTTCCCCCAAGGCGATGGCTCCGTATTGTACGCTGGAGCCGCCTGCTATCGTGCCGCTTGATTTCGTGTAGGTCAGAATTCCCCCGTTTCGGGTGTCGGGCGTGTAGCCGGCAATATTGGAGTTATAACTCTGGTAGTTCGAGCTTATACTGGTTGAGCAGTTTGTGCCGTCGCTGTACCAGCCGCCGGTCATCACGTCGCCGCCAAAAGCCTTTATATAGGGTTTGGTAGAGGTGTCAGCATAGCTCACTCCGGCCAGCCCCGCCAGCAGCAGAAGAACTACGGTCCCAGCCAGGAATCTCTTAAGGGGTTCTAGCCTCATTACATAAGCATTATAGAACGATTTCCCGCTCTGGCAAACTGTCCGTCCGATGGCGGCATCTATTATTGCGCTAAGACGTTAATTATGTTAAAATATTAGCGAAACTTCGGCCCCCTACAGAAGAGCTGAGGATTCGCTCTTCTTAAACCAAGGGAGACACATGCTCTCATCGCTGAGCAGTACACAGCGGGACACGCTGACCGTCTGCACCCTGCTCGCCCCCGTGGCTGGGCTGGTATACCTGGCCACCGCTTCGGACGGCGCGGTCGCCCGCGCCGGCTGGCGCGGCCTCGTCATGGGGCTGTCCGGCTCCGTTGTCGGCGGCGTGGTGGGCTTCTTCACCGCCGACCACGAGGACGAGGAGCTCCCGGCCGTGCTCACCTGCTCCGCCATCGGCGGGCTCGCGGCGGCGGCTACCGGCGTCATCGGCAGCTTCGCCTACGAGGCCATGGCCTCGGTATCCGACTAGGAGGACGCGCATGCTCGAAGAAATCATCGAGCGAGCAATCGAGCTCATCGAGTCCGATGCCCGCCAGGAAGGCGACGTCTACCCGCCCATGGCCCACACGGCCGCCAAGCGGGTGCTGGCGCAGTACAACTTCACCACCCGTCTGAACGTCGAGCGCATCTGGTTCGAAGCCGCCACGTACGACTTCGAGCACCGCGTCATCGACGACAGCTACCGCTTCATCTGCACCAGCCTGCCGGACATCATCGGCGCGTTCGTCAAGCACCGCATGGGCGACCGCTACCAGCACCTGTTCGACGAGCGCATGGCCGAGTGGTCAGGCGCCGCGGTCGAGTAGCCGTGCTCCCCTACCCAGGGCGGAGGCCGCAAGGAGCCTCCGCCCCAGCGCCAAAGGCGCGCGTAACCATTCGCAGCCGCCCGCGGCGCTTTTTTTATTGCCTTTTTTTGCAGCCTTCCCTTATGTTGACATATTGTTTATATATTGTATTTTATTCTTTTTTGTGGTACAATTTTTTATAGTATCGGCCGGTAGAATCCTGCCGGTCGTCCCCCAAAATCTAGGAGGTCTCGCATGAGGCGCTTGGCGATGAAGGCGCTCGACGCCGACCACATCCCCTGGCTGTACCTGTTCGCGTCGTTCATCCTGCTCGAGGCCGCGGCCCACGCCGACAACCACGTCAAGCTTGGCTTCCACTGGCTCGCCTACGCGGCGCCGGTGGGAATCGCGGCTGGCGCGCTGGCGGCCGCGTCGGCGGCGCTCCAGCACCACAAGCTGCAGATGTTCACCTCGGCGATGGTGCTCGCGTTCATCGGCGCCGACACGCCCAACCCGCACCGGTTCCCCGGCCTGCAGGTCAGCCACGTGCTGTACGTCATCGGGGCCATGTCGCTCGCGTTCATGCTCGTCACGTTCGAGCGGGAGTGGGGCGGCACCAACTGGCTCCGCTGGCGCGCCAAGCGCACGGTGCCGGCGGTCGTCATCACGGCGGCCATCTGCCTGCTCGCGTACTTCCGCGACAGCCTGCTCGGCGCCGTCGTCTGCGCCGCCGTCATCGTCGCCGCGCTCGTCTGGTACGACAACGTGCCGAGCGAGGTGGACTACCGCGGCGAGATGCCGCGCTACTCCGCCGCCTAGATCCGGGACACGCCGGGCCCCTTCGGGGGCCCGGCACGGATTATTACTTTTCTTTTAAATCTTTAGTTTTCAAACCTTCTTCAAATTCTTTTTGGGCGGCGTCTAAATCCCAGCCCGCGGATTCAGCTAGTTCGCCTTCGGCATAGTGCTTCAGCTGCGCCCACTGAGCCGGGCTAAACAGCCGCAATTTCTGACTGTAGGTCTCGCCTTCCACGTTCGGCCGCGGCCCAAACTTACTAAACTCTATATATTCTCTGCCTTCGCTGGTCTTGCCGTGCCGGGCATAGAACTTATTGGCCGACTTGCCATGCAACGGAATCTCCAGATAAACTTCTTCTCCCCAGGGCAGAACTTTTACTGATTGGATTTGGCTTGTTTTACTCATTTTTAAACTCCTTATTAGGTTTCTAAAACAAAAAACCAGCACTAAGGCTGGCTAAAATGTGCATGTATTCAATCGTCCTCCTCACCGCGGCTTATTTAGGTGACAGTCATGCCGCGAATTAAATATATTTTTCAAATTACGCCCTGCTTATTTAGTTTGCAAGC
>DASSNG010000061.1:0-8425 GCA_035688135.1 Saccharimonadales bacterium (SeqCode)
GGAACATCAGCAGCAGCTTGGTGAATTGGGTGCGCCACATCGTCCAATATTTATCCATTCCCGGCATCACCCACGCCACAAAAGCTATAGGAGCCAGAATTACCAGCAAAATGATAAGCAGCTTCCTAAATATCAGCACAATAAAGGCCGTCAGCAAGGCCATGACCACGTAAAGGGCCATCAGCCCCAGGGTGGGTATACTGACGATGAAAGCCGCTGTGCCGGCCGCCAGTACCGTAAAGAAGGCGAAGGTATTATTCGTCCCGGTGGTATGTATGGCGAAAGCGTTGCCCATAAGATGGTCCAGGTTCAGGTTACTTTCACCTCCGAAAGGCGCCATTATAAGGTTGCCTATGGCCGCCCCGGCATCGTTGGACAAATCTATAGCCCATTTAAGCAGGAACCAGGAAATCTGCATGATGATTACTGCCGCCACCAACTTAGGCAGCATCTTTCTGATGGTATAAGCATCAAACGGCCCGCCGCCGATAGCCTGAGAAATCACCATTATCAAAAGGGCGATGACTATCAGCGCAGAAGCCAGGTTCTTAAATATGTTCCAGGCATTGTGGACGCCTGAATCCAGGTTATTACTGCCGCTGCAGACCACGCTGCTGCCCGTACTGCTTGTAGATTCATTGGTGGTTTTGAAGCATAACTGGCCTTCTATGAAACTATTGAAGGCTCCTGCGGCGCTGTCTGCCAGCTTGAACATCGGGCAAAGTACCCACTCAAAGCCGCTGTCAAAGTTTGATTCGCAGCTGGCGGTGGTATCGCCCGCAGCGGGATCCTTTTTTTGCGTATTGGCTACGCAGGTCTTAGCATCGGTCGTCGAGCATTTAAATGTCGCTGTTCCGTTAGCGGCAACACTTAGCAACTCGTTCTGGCTATCGCTGCTCGCCCTATAGGTGCAAGAACCTAGTCCGGGGACTGAGGGGTTCCCGCTGACCGGCCAGTACGGCACATGCTTTGATATCAGCTCGCCGCCGCCAATTACCGGCCCGCTGATACTTATCAGGGTTCCGGTAACCGGCGCGTTGGCTTTTGAGTCCACCTTAGCCAGGATTATTAAAGAGCCGCCATAGCAGCTGTTGATGTCAGTAGAGGTTCCATATACGGTCTTGTACGAAGTAGTGTTCAGCTGTGTATACGTATCTCCCTGATAGGAAATGGTCTTAGGACCGGTATCGGCGCCCTGCTGGCCCCCATCTGTAGTGTTATTTGTGATTGATATAGAGCCGCTGTAGGAATCGTTGGCCCCGTTGTGCGCCCCGGCCGTACAAGTGGGCATCCCGCTGGCGCTGTTCATGTAGTCCACGTTGATGGTGGCCTTGATAGGGTGGCTGCTCAGAGTCTGTCCGCTGTTGAATGTAATCTGCCCGTCGCAGACCCCGGTATTATTGGTATCCGCCTTGTAGACTCCGGCTTTTGAAGTGCTGTTGAAATTTATATTGTCGTGGTCATTGCCGGCAAGGTTCACTATGATAGTGGACTTCTGGTTCATCGTATAGGTTGCCTGCCGCCACTCGCTCTCTCCATTGATTGGGCCTCCGGCGGCAAGGGCCTTACTCGCTGGGAATACCTGAAAAACGACGGCAAACAGAGCCGCCAAACCTACGCCCAAGCAGATTTTTTTGAAGGTTTTCATTTTTGGAATGTTCTGATTGCTTAAACTATAGCATAACCGCTATAGGTCAACAATCTGTTACGGCGACGCTGCTAAAGAGTAATTTCTAAATACTTATGCTATAGTTCATAATTAAGTAAAGCCCCGTCATGTTAAAACTAAAAAATTTCCGTCAAAATTATATCTCTAAAATCTGCCTGCTGCTGACTATTGCGGCCGCTTCATTCTTCATATCTTCGCCGGCGTTAGCTGCCTCCGCCGGGGATATTTGTAGTACGCCGGGGGCTACTGATGGCAGCCTGACCTGCGGTAACTGCAGCAGCCAAGGATGTGTTTGGTCGGGTCCCGCGAACAGCTGCGACAATACCTTGGGCTCGAATGGCAAAGTCAACCAGTCAAAGGTTAACAAGTGTCTTAACCAGAGCCCGGTGGTCAAAGACATTCAGAATATCGTTAACTTTCTGAGCGCCGGTGTGGGTATCATTGTTATCGGCGTAATTATTCTGGGAGGTATCCAATATTCCATGGCCGGAGACAACGCTAACGCGACCGGCGCGGCTAAAACCCGCATAACCAACGGTCTTCTGGCTCTGTTCGCGTTCATATTCGCCTGGGCATTTCTGCAATGGCTGATACCGGGAGGGATATTCGGATGATGCCCGGCCTGCTTAACCTGCTGCCAATCCACTTCCTGGCCGCGGTCGGAGACGCCTGTACGCCAAAGGGCGGCGGATTCTTTGCCCTGCCCCCTTGGTGGGAATACCTGAGCTTTAAGATAAACGACTTGAACCAGTGCGCGCCCGCGTTTAATTTCCCGGGAGATATCTGGGCGGTAGCCTTAGCCGTGATCGATATGCTGCTTAGGCTGGCCGGAATCGTTGCAGTCATTTCCATAATTATCGCCGGCGTAACCTACATAACCTCCGCCGGTTCTTCCGAAAAAACTACCTCCGCGCGCAAGCGTATCCAGAACTCGCTTATAGGGCTGGGTATCGTAATCGTGGCCTCGGCTGTCGTATCATTCATAGGGAACTCGCTGACATAAAAGATGAAATACGCGCTGCTTATAGACGGAAGCCAACTGCCCCATGCCGGAGCCGGCGGTTTTACGCATATCCTGAATATTTTTCTTAGCGTGATGGGTGCTTTGGCGTTTTTGATGGTAGTCATCGGTGGTTTCCGCTATACCATTGCCGGGGGCAATTCCGACAGCGTAGCGGGTGCCCGCCGGATGGTCATATATTCCATAGTCGGCCTGGTGGTGATCGGCCTGGCGGCTTCAATCGTTAATTTCGTATTGGGGAAAGTATGAATCTTATAAAAAGCCTGATCCTGATTTTATGCGTTATAGCGCCGGTAACTTTGGGTTCTCCGGCGGTCTATGCTAACGACAGCAAGCTTTTTACGGCCTGTAATACCAATGACCAGACCAAGAACAACAAGACGGTATGCCCCAGCCAGGGTACAAAGAAGAACCCGGTGAACCATATCCTGCACGTGGCCGCTAATATCCTGGCACTGATAACTGGGCTGGCCGCTGTAATCCTGATAATCGTCAGCGGCATCTCGATGATAACCAGCGGCGGCAATTCCGAGGCGGTGGGCAATGCCCGTAAAAGATTGATAAACGCGGTGATTGGGCTGGTGATCGTGGCGCTGGCCTGGACTATAATATCGTTCGCCACCGATAAACTGATAACATGAGGTCATGATGAAAAAAGCGTTCCTAACTTTGCTTGTAGCCCTAACGGTACTTTTTGGTATGTCGGCTTTGCAGCGGCCGGCTCTGGCCTTGAACTGCGATAACCCCCAATCCGCCAAAGAGCAGATACAGTGCGGAGCGTGCGACGCTTCCGGTACCACGGATGCTAAAGGTAATCCAACTTGCGACCCCGGCAGGTCTGCGGGCGGTGTGGGAAGTACCATCACCACCATAATCAACCTGCTGTCAGCCGTCGGCGGCGTGGCCGCCGTCATAGTCATAGTGGTCGCCGGCCTGCGATACGTGACCAGCGGCGGCAAGGAAGAAGGCGTCAAAAATGCCAAGAACGGTATCCTCTATGCGATTATCGGCCTGGTCGTGATCGCCCTGGCGCAGCTGATAGTCCACTTCGTCCTCAACCAGACCACCAACGCTACGGATTGCGTGAACGGCAAAACCAGTACAGGCCAGAAGTGCTAGCTTATTTGCCGTAAGCGGCTTGACTGTGGTATAAGAGGATATATACTTTAAAACAAGTAAAAGGAAATAAAAGATGCTACAAAAAATAAAACTTTTGATTCTGTCCATGAGCTCGCTTTTCATCATGGCGGCGCCTTTGGCTGTATCAGCCACCGTATCGGCCCAGTCTATAGATCAGAACTCGATTAACAAGAATCTGTGCGCCGGTTCCAACGGCAATCTGTCGGGCAACGGCAGCGGTGCCAACTGCTCCGGCAATGAGCCCCAGAACAAGGTCAGCCACCTGATAACCGTGGTTATCAATATTATCTCTGCCGTAGTAGGTATCATCGCGGTGATCATGATTATCGTTGCCGGCCTGCGATACGTGACCAGCGGCGGCAAGGAAGAAGGCGTCAAGAACGCCAAGAACACCATCCTGTACGCCATCATCGGCCTCGTAGTGGTCGCTTTAGCGCAGCTGATAGTCCACTTCGTGCTCAACCAGACCACCAACGCCACTACCTAATAGTCATTTAGGGTATAGTCCCATATAATATTGGGCATGAAATTGAACAGATTACGCAAACTGACGGCAAGCCTCGCAGTTACCTTGGCCTTAAGCTTGGGGCTGGCCGCCCCGGCCTTCGCCCAGACCGCTCAGCAGCAGATAAATAACGGTCTATGCGCCGGCTCAAACCTGCAGTTTACCTCCAGCCCGGGCCAGTGCAGCGCGGCAGGCAGCGATGCTAACGCCAAGATTAACAGTATCGTCCACACCGTGGTCAACCTGCTGTCGGCCGTAGTCGGTATCGTGGCTGTAATCATGATAATCGTTGGCGGTTTCCGGTACGTGACCAGCGGCGGTAATGACACCAGCGTAACGGCAGCCAAGAACACCATCCTGTACGCCATAATCGGACTTGTAGTGGTTGCCCTGGCCCAGATAATCGTGCGGTTCACCCTGAGTAAACTGACTAACACTTAGACTTTACCGCTCAATCAAAAACACCCCCGGCCGGGGGTGTTTTTTTATGGAAGCTTTCTTTTAAAGAATTTCGATTTTCTTTACCGTATCCTGCTTAAGCTTGGAGAAGCTGATTGTAAGCACTCCGTCCTTCAGCAGGGCTTCGATTTCGTCTTCCTTGACCGGCACTGGCAGTACCAGGCTGCGGCTGAACTCGCCCCAGTAGCACTCCTGCAGGAAGTAGTTCTCTACCCCCTCCTCGTTTCCGGCGCTCAAAGTACCTTTGATAGTCAGCGTGTTATCGGAGATGCTGACGTCCAAGTCACTTTTGTTAACGCCGGCCACCCGGCCCTTAACGATCAGTTTTTCTTTAGTTTCATAAACATCTACCGCCAGCTGCCCGGCTACCGGTTCGGCGTCGTCCCACTCGTCGGCGTCATCGGCCTGCGGCTGCTGAGGTACGGAATCTTCGGATACCTGGATGTCGTCTTCACTCAGGAAAGCGGCAGTGATATCATCACCCATCAAAAGGTCTTCTTGCGGTTGGCTGCCTCGAGCCATAATTCCCTCCAAAAAAGTTTAAGATTGTTTAGTCTTAGGTTTGAGATTTGCGTCTTTGTGTTAATGCTAGTATAGCTTAGGCACTTTCTGTGGCGCAACAGTTTGGTACGATTATTTACAACGGAATATATACAACAGCATGAGCGTCTTAGATACGGCAATCGGGTGGCTGGCTCCTACGGAGTGTGTGGGCTGCGGCAAGGAGGGTTCCCCCCTTTGCCCGGGCTGCTCGGCTTTGCTCGCCCCCTTTGGAGAGCGCTGCTGGCGCTGTAATTCCCTGAGCGACGGGTCGAGCACCTGCCCAGCCTGCAGGCACACCGGCTCGCCGGGCCGGGTGTTCATCTGCACTGACTACCGCGGCGTGCCCCGGGAGCTGGTCAGGATATTTAAATTCGGCCACCAGCGTTCTGCCGCCTCTGCCCTGGCTGATATGATGGCGCGGACAATCCAATCTGCCGGGGCTCCGGACCCCGGCTATCTTATAGTTCCGGTGCCAACGGCCACCGCCCGGCGGCGCGAAAGAGGTTTTGGGCACACGGAACTGCTGGCCCGGGAGCTTAGCTTAAGGCTGGGCCTGCGCCGCGAAGAAGCGCTGGGAAGGCTGGGCCAGTCCCAGCAGCTGGGGTCTAAGCGCGAAGAAAGGCTGAGCCAGCTGGCGGACAAGTTCTATGTCAAAAGCCCTAAGTCCTTGCCCGGCGCCAAAATACTGTTGGTTGACGATGTCGTCACTACCGGCGGGACGCTTATCGCGGCCACCCAAGCTTTGCGAAAGGCCGGAGCTTCGCGCGTGGATGCCCTGGTTTTTGCCAAGAAGCTGTAAACCACCTGTAATTAGCCTGGTTCAAATAAGGGGTTTTTGTTATACTTTCCTCTGTTTCAGCCCTATTGGAAGGGTGACCGAGCGGTTGAAGGTACCGGTCTTGAAAACCGGCAGGCCAAAAGCCTCGTGGGTTCGAATCCCACCCCTTCCGCCAAGCAAGGAGAGGTACCCAAGAGGCTGAAGGGGTCGGTTTGCTAAATCGATAGGGGGGCGAAAGCTCCCGCGAGGGTTCGAATCCCTCCCTCTCCGCCACGATTCTGGACCGGCTTTGTCGGTTCATTTTTATTTAAGTACAATAAGCTCAAGCATTACGAATTATGAGCGAAGATAACACCAATTGGTCTTATAGCCCTGACGGCTCCGAGAAAGCCAGCCCGCCTGCGGGCGGCCAGGGAGCGGTATCCTGGGAAGCCTCGGAATATATCGAACATCATCACGGCCCGGCCTGGTATTTGTTACTTTGCCTGATTACTGCGGCGCTTGCGGCTGCCGTGTACTATCTGTCTTCCCGTGATGCGTTCGCCGGCGGGCTGATAATAGCGCTGGGGATAATCGTGGGCGTGTTCGCCGGCCATAAGCCGGGGGTCATCCGGTACGAGATTACCGATGGCGGGCTAAAAGTAAAGGACAGGCTGTTCCGTTATCAGGACTACAAATCATTCGCCGTCATAAACGAAGGCAGGCTGTCCAGCCTTAACCTTCTACCGCTTAAAAGATTCATGCCGCCCGTGTCCGCTTATTTTGACCCGGCGGACGAAAAGAAAATCGTGGAAGCCATAGGCGATAACCTGCCGTACGAACCAAGAAAACTTGACGCCGTTGAGCGTCTTGCCCGCCGCCTGCGCCTTTGAAGGATAAAAGAAGCCCAAGGCGTATAATCTCTAAAAGATAAACAACTCCGCTAATCAGAAACAAAAATGAAAAACCAGAATACTCCGCAGAACCTTGGAAGGATAGCTGTACCTGGAGCACAGCGAAATCCCGTTTATGCCAGTGCAGTCTTGAGCGCGGCTCAGAATCCTGGATTTATTCATAAAGAAAGGTACGTTTTTTTCCGCCAGCACAGGGCTATAACCGCGGTCTCGGCTGCCCTCCTGCTGATAATCGTTTCGGCAGGCCTTGTATTTGGGCTGAACCAGATATCCGGCGGTAAGCCAACCGCTGATACGAATACCATTACCCCTGCGTCCGCTAAGAAACCTCTGGCTACTGCTACGGGTTCTGTAAAAAAGAAAACCTCACCCAGTAAGTCCCCGCAAAAGCAGCCGTCCCAGCCTTCCCGCCAGCTTCAGCAGGTGCCCGAACAGCCGATAAAAGACCCGGCGCAGGCCCAGCCTTATACCGGGTCCCTGCCCAATACGGTACCGGTAAACTCTGCGGGGGCTTATAACTTTTATTATGCCGGCGGCCGCCAATACGCCACTGCGACCGGGGCTACCGTTACGCTCTCCCAAGCCCAGCCAGTCGTGCCGGAACAAGTTAACGCCGAAAACCACTCGTTAATGGAGCTGGCCGTACAGTCAGCTGACGGCAGGCAGATAGTGGAAGTCGGCTGGGTGGTAGATAAAACGATGAACGGAGACGACCTGCCACACCTGTTCGTCTACCACTGGGTGGATGGCCAGACATCCTGCTACAACGCCTGCGGCTTTGTCCAGCTATCCTCTTCAACCGTTCCCGGACAAACTGTGCAGGCCGGGGTTACAGGCAGCTACGGAATCAACTATTCAGCCGGCAGCTGGAATATCACCTATAACGGAGCCGGCCTGGGCTATTTCCCCGGTTCGTTATGGGGCGGAAGCTTTACTAGCCTGGGCTTTGTGCAGGTATTCGGGGAAGTCGCTGTCAGTGTCAGTTCCACTACGAAGTGTATACAGATGGGGAACGCCTTACCCGGCACAAATCCCGGATCAGCAAAGATAAGCAACTTTGCCCTGGTAGGTTCTGCTACGCCTGTGGCGCTGAGCCCGTTCGCCACCTACCCCTCTTCTTACAGTTATGGTTTCGCTTCGGCCCGAGGGCTTAATCTGGGGGGTCCCGGCTCCTGTTAAGGTAAATGAGCCGGTATAAACGCCGCCAAGGTCTAAGACTGGAAATTACCTCTGTAATCTGATAAAATTACCCCTGTTCGAGCGCGTGTAGCTCAGCTGGATAGAGCGTCGGCTTGCGGAGCCGAAGGTCGTAGGTTCAAATCCTGCCACGCGTACCACGCTTATGCTTATTATTTTCTTGATAAAATACGGTCATGGATGAAAAATCACCTGATAATCTTATACCCCAGCCGATAAA
>DASSNG010000040.1:0-12071 GCA_035688135.1 Saccharimonadales bacterium (SeqCode)
ACAACCCGGGCGCTTAGCTCAGCTGGCTAGAGCATCTCGTTTACACCGAGAGGGTCGGGGGTTCAAGTCCCTCAGCGCCCACCACGAAAATACTTAACTTGTTAAGTATTTTTTATTTTATAACGGCTAGTTGGCGTCGCGGCGCAGGAACAGATACCAACAAATAGCCCAGCCGATGACCAGGTACACCAAGAAGACTGCCGCGCCTTTTGGCGCCGAAAGATAACCGGTCCCGCTATCATTATGGGCGGCACGGGCGCCGGCGATAACCGGAGGCTGGATTACCTGTGACAATGACATAAAAGGCAGATAGGTGGATTTGGATTTAAGAAGCAGGCTCAGCAGCCCTTCTACCGGGCCGGGGATTATGAACAGCGCGGCGAATGAGCCGGCCTGATGGCGGATGAGAGTGCCGAACAGCAGGGCGGCCAGCGCGTACCCCTCGGCGTTGAACACGCACTTCAGAAGATAGGTAAGGTAGTTAATATTCTGATGGGGGAGCGTGTGGCCTGAAAAGTGCAGCCCAAGGAAAATCATGCCAAGCCCGAAGAAAGCCATCAGTACCGAGTAAACCAACACAAAACTGAATATGGCACCGATTTTAGCGCTGATTACCTTGCTGCGTCTGCTGACCGATGCCAGGGTGTAAGTTATGGTGTTGTATCTGTATTCGTGGGTTATGAACAGCAGGGATATGATTCCGCCGAAAATCGCGATGAAGTTGGCCATCTGGGTAATCGTGCCGGCTAAGAACAGCGACTGCTGCTCAGCCGTTGCCTTATTGCTTCTTAAAAGATTCGATATATCGCTGTAGCCTTCACCGTAAAAAGCAAAGATACCGACTATGATTAAAGCCAGCAGTATCCATCCGTAAGTAGAGCGGATGGTGAATAGTTTTTTAAACTCAGCCCTTAGTACCGGTATCATTTCTTACCCGCCTTTTCCGCGCCGGCCTCGTATTCGGCCTTACCTTCTGTAAGCTCCAGGAAGGCCGTTTCCAAAGAAGCGCTTCTGGATGAAAGTTCCAGAACCGTCAGGTTGGCGTCATGGGCCAGCTTGCCGACATCATCTGTCCGGGCGGCCTCTACTACGAAACCGCCGCCGCCCGGCTCGTATTTAAACCCGGCCTTATCCAGAGCTTTTTGCAGGGAGGTTTTACTGGTGGCACGTATGAACACGGCGCTGCCGGCGCCCGAAACCAGTTTGCTTATGGAAGTGTCGGCAATCAGTTTGCCTTTGCCGATAACCACGACATTGTCAGCCATCTGCGACATCTCGCTGAGCAGGTGGCTGGAAACGAAAACGCCGCGGCCGTCCTTGGCGTAATCACGCAAAAACTGCCTTAGCCAGGCTATGCCTTCCGGGTCCAGGCCGTTGGCGGGCTCGTCTAATATAAGGTATTTGGGCTGTCCCAGAATGGCGGCCGCTATGCCCAGCCGCTGGCTCATGCCCAGGCTGAATTTTCCGGGCTTGTCTTTGGCCACGTCTTTTAAGCCCACGATATCCAAAACTTCATCAACCCGGCTGTAGGGTATGTCGCCCTCGGCGGCCAGGACTTTAAGATGGTTCCTGGCGGTCCTGGTGGGGTGGAAGGCCTTGGCTTCCAGAAGTATTCCAACGACCTGCGAAGGGTTTGGGTAATCACTAAGTTTTTTGCCGTCGTAAGTAGTGCTGCCCGAGCCGTTATCGAGCCCCAGCATAAGGCGCATAGTTGTGCTTTTTCCGGCGCCGTTAGGGCCTAAGAAGCCGGTGACTTTGCCGGTTTCCACTTCGAAAGACAGATCGCTGACGGCAACTTTTTTGCGGTATTTCTTGCTGAGATTGCGGGCTTTTATCACTTGAGGGAATTATACACCAGCGGATTAACTGTGGGGTAAGTGCTCATGGCGCGAATGCGAGTATTCGTTCCTGAGCATATCTTTTACCTCTTGCGCGGAGGCCGTTTTTACGCCGCGGTTAAGGATACCGTGCGGGTCGAATATCTTTTTGACGGCAAGCATGGCCTGGCGCATCTCTTTGCTGTAAACATGGCCCAGATAAGGCGCCCGTATCCGCCCGTCGCCGGCTGCGCCGCTGATACTGCCTTCCATGGCCAGGGCGGTATGGTAAATGGCGTCGGATACCTTGAACAGGCGCTGGCGGTCGCCCACCTGGCCGATATCAAGGAACGGGTACATGCGCACCACGCCGCCGCCGGCGTGCCCCCAGACGGCCGGTTTTATCCTGGCGGCCGCGTAGATGTCTATGGCTTTATGCAGAAAATCGGTCAGCCGGTCAAGGGGTACCGAAACATCTTCGGCCACCGGAACGGCCTTGGCGCCGGACCTGGTTTCAAGGAACAGCGTGGCTACTGCCCGCCGCAGCTTGTTGATTTTTTCGCGCTCCTCGTTATTGTCCGCCACCCGCAGAAAGCCGCCCGATTTCTCGGCTAATTTAGCCAGGCTCTTGATGGATTTCTTCTGGGCGCCTTCTTTACTGTCGTCAAATTCGATAATCAGGTGGATGTCGGCTGAGGGGTTATCCAGGATGCCGTTCAGCTGGTTGGGGTTGAGCCGGCTGATTTCGTAAACCGCGGTCTTGTTTATCATCTCGCAGACACTGGGTTTCAGTTCCAGAAGCTTGGGGAGGATGTCGTGCAGCTCCGCCAGGCTGCCGAGCGATAATATCGCAAGCTCGGCCTGCGGGTTGTGCGGCACCAGACGCAGCGTGGCCTCGGTGACGATTCCCAATGTGCCTTGAGAGCCCAGAAACAGCGGCGTAAGGTCGAACGTATTTTTCTTTTTGACGTCAAAGATATTGTAGCCGGCCCGGTGATGGACGGATTTGATGCGCGCCCGCTGCTCGTCCAGCATAGGCTGGATTTCTTCTAAAAGCGCGTCGACGCCGCGATATATATCGCCCTCCAGGCTGGTAAGGCCGAGTTTCTTATTGAGTTCGCGCTTACCCAGGGGCCCGGTCTCTATGATTTCGCCGTTCGCCAGCACGACGCTCAGTTTTTCGACGTATTTTCCAAGGTCGCCGTATTTTACGGATTTTTCGCCGATGGAATTATTGGCGATACTGCCGCCGACCGTGGCGTAGGCGCTGGATACAGGGTAGGGGGGCAGGAAAAGGCCGTGCGTATATAGCGTCTGCTGCAGGCTGCCGAAGGTTATGCCCGGCTCTACCGTTACGAACTCCTTTTTAGGGTCCAGGGTTAGAATCCGATTCATGTGCGCCGTAAAGGACATGATTATGCCGCCGCCGATAGCGGCGCCGGAAGTATCGCTGCCGCCCCCGCGGGCGGTGATTGGCAGGACCTTGCCGCGCTCGGCCAGCTGCCAAGAGAATCTGGCGGTCTTGCGGACATCATTTTCTCCGGCCGGATAAACGATTACGGATGGCATTATCTGCAGTATGCTGGCGTCGGTTGAAAAATAACGCCGGACTTCCAGCGAGTCGGTGACTTCGCCCATCAGATGCTCCTGAAGATAATGAGCTATCTTTGACATCCCAGCCTAATTCGCCTCTGTTATGCTCATGGTTTTATAGGACTCATCATAGCATCTTTGGTTTGGCCGCCCAATTCCTATATAAGCCGGCGGTTTTTTGCTACAACAGCGATATTATGATATAAATAGCTTGTAATGGCGCGATCCATCTTCGAGTAAGGAAGGTGTAATGGGCACCATCGTACCTAGCAAGCGGCTGGCCAACGGGGCTGAGATACCGCTGCTTGGTTTCGGCACCTGGCGCATTCCGCCGGGCCTGGAGACCGAGCGGGCGGTTACGGACGCCCTGGAGGCCGGCTACCGGCTGATCGACACCGCCCAGGAGTACGGCAACGAGGAATCCGTCGGCCGGGCCATCGGCCGCGGCCGGATCCCGCGCGACGAGATCTTCGTCACCACGAAGTACCTCGGAGCCTCTCCAAGCGGTCTGCGGCGCAGCTTTGATGAGAGCTGCCGCAGGCTGGGCGGCTACGTCGACCTGTTCCTGCTGCACTGGCCCATCGCCGTCGCGGTGGTTCCGCTGCTGTGGCGGGAAATGGAGAAGGTGGCGGCAAGCGGGCGGTGCCGGGCAATCGGCATCAGCAACGCCAAGCTGCGTCACCTGGCTGCCATCCGGCTGCACGGCATCCAGCCGGCGGTGAACCAGCTGAAGGTCTCCGCCTTCACCTACAACCGTCAGCTGTCCGGCTACTGCCAGAGGCGCGGTATGGCCGTCCAGGCCTACTGCCCGCTGGCGCACGGCCGGAAGCTGTACGACCCGAGGCTGCTTCGGATGAGCGAAGAGATCGGCAAGACCCCGGCGCAGATATTGATCCGCTGGGCGCTTCAGCAGGACTTCATCGTCCTGCCCAAGTCGGTCCATCGCGATCGCATCCGGCAGAATCTGGAGGTCTTCGACTTCCAGCTCACGCCGGCTCAGCTGCAAGAGATGGACGGCTGGAAGTCGGCGCTTTGGTCGCCGTTCCCGCCCGGGAGCCTGAGCTCGTTCTCGAGCAAGGTTCTCACCGGGCGGGACGGCATCGTGACGCCGGCGTACGGCGAAACTCCCGGACCAAGGAGGTGAGGATGCCAAAAAAGTCCCCGCTTTGGCGCGAGGCCGCCATCGGGGCGGCAACCTACGCAGCGGTTCTGCTGGTAGGCAGAGCGGCAACCCGTCCGGCGGGACGGGAAGCGGCGCTTAAGAACTCCAGACGCCTGTATGAGCTGGAGAAGCGCCTGGGCATCCAGCCCGTGTACCGGCTGCATCAAGCCTGCACCGGGCACACCAAGCTGGTGAAGGGCTCGCACGCGGCCTACATGGTGATGAACGTCGGGCTGACAGCCGGCTGGCTGGTCAAGCTCTACGCCGCAGGCCACCCGGAGTACCGGCGTTTCCGCCGGGCCACGGTGCTGGCGGCGCTGGCGGCCCAGCCGGCGTTCCTGTTCTTCCCGTGCGCGCCGCCGCGCAAGCTGGAAGAGTTCGTGGACACCGGCATCAAGGTGGGGGGAGTCGACTTTGAGTCGCGGCAGGCGTCGCAGCTCTACAACCCCCTGGCGGCCATGCCTTCCATCCACGTGACCCTGGCCGTAGTGACAGCCGCCGGAATCGCCGAGACCACCGGCAGCCGGCTGGTGAAGCGGCTCATCCGCCGCTACCCGGCAGCCGTGACACTGGTGGTCATCGCAACCGGCAACCACTTCGTGCTGGACACGATTGCCGGAGGCCTGCTTGGCCGGGCGGCCCTGCGCCTGGCCAAGTACGTTCGACAGGGAGACCCGCCGGGGCGGAGGTGACAGCCTCCCGCCCCGGCGGAACGGACACTGTCAGGTTTATAACGAACCCCTCTCTTAAATTCCTAAGGAATCTGTTAAAATGAACTAGATTTAAGGGCGAATGGCGGAATTGGTAGACGCGCTAGCTTCAGGAGCTAGTGTCCGCAAGGACGTGGAGGTTCAAGTCCTCTTTCGCCCACCATAGATAAGCTCACCGGCGGTGGGCTTTTTTGATTATTGCCGATGAATCAGCGGTGGAAGATGCGCCAGCGCCAGCTTGGAGCGGAAAGCCCCCCGCCGAGTACTACCTGCGAAGTTACCTTTTTTTCTGAATTTGAAACCGTGATGCTGCCGGCCGGCGCGCCGGCGCGGGCGGGCGCAGAGATATCATGGATATTGACGCTGATTTTTACCGCCGAGCCTTTCCAGATGAGCATAGGTATGTCGGCAGGTGATGATATCGCGGCCTCTGGGCCCCAAGCGGTCTGATATTGGCCTAATTTTTGACCTTTGTGAACTACTACAAGTTTTTGGAAGCCCGCGTCAGCTGACTTGATTATCCTGTCCGCCTGGCTTATGGCGCTATTAAGATCAGGGGCGCCCAGGATGGAGCCCACGACAGTGACATCCTGCCCGGAGATATTACGTACGGCGGCATACAGGTAGCAGCCGCCGGCTTTACCCGTATTGCCGGTCTTGATACCTACGACGCCGTCCTGCCCTAAAAGCCAGTTAACGTTCCTGATGGCGCCGGCTACCGGCAAATTAACGTCTTTTTCGCCTACAACGGACTTTAAAACAGGGCTTTTTAAAGCGGCGAGCCCCAGCCTTACCAGATCTTCGGCCGTGCTGGTAGTGTTATCGCTGAAGCCGCTGGCCCCGCCCACCGTCGTATACAGGAGACCCATGCGCGAAACCATCGAATTGGCGTAATCAACGTAGGCTTGCATAGAACCGAAAGCCCAGATAGCCAGCGAATCCGCAACATTATTTGCCGAAGGCAGCATCATGGCTTCCAGTGCCTGGTACTCTGTCAGCCGTTCGCCGCTGCTTATTTTGGCCACCGAACCATCGTGCAGGTAGTAATAATTGAATAAATCCACATCATCCTTACCAAAAGTGATGACAGGCCCTTGCCCCCCGGCGGCTATAGGCTTTTTCTGAAGGATGGCCAGTGCCGTGATGACC
This sequence comes from Saccharimonadales bacterium (SeqCode), assembly GCA_035688135.1. GTDB lineage: Bacteria > Patescibacteriota > Saccharimonadia > Saccharimonadales > UBA10212 > JAIFWC01. The sequence goes on from DASSNG010000040.1 coordinate 6,432, forward strand.
TTTGTGATGCTGGCTATCGGAACCGGGCTGGACGGCCCCTTGCTTTCCAGCAGCCCGTAGCCGGCCGCGCCAAAAGCAGCCTGTCCCGCCGCCGGCCATGGCAACCGGACCGGGGCGCCTGAACTGACCGTAACGCTTTTTAATTCAGGGCGGACGGCCGCTACCGGCCTGAAGTAAAGAAGGGCAGCCAGGATTATCACAAGGCTAAGGCCGGCGGCCAGGCTTTTTCTCATGGTTCAATAATAACCTTTTTATGGGGCGGCTGAATTAAGCTATAATTTAAAGTAATAAAAAGGGAAAAATCGCATGTCAGCAGGAATAATAATATTGATTATCGCGGGGGCCCTGGTAATCCTTGCGGCGCTTATTTATAACGGCTTGGTACGGGCCAAGGTACGGACCGATGAAGCCTGGAGCGACATATCCGTACAGCTGAAACGCCGTTACGACCTGATTCCCAACCTTGTTAATACCGTCAAAGGCTATGCCGCGCACGAAAAGTCGGTTTTTGAGGACGTTACCGAGGCGAGAGCCCAAGCACTGAGCGCCCAAACCGTGAAAGAGGCCGCCCAGGCCGATAACCAGTTCCAGGCCGCGCTTAAAAGTCTGTTTGCCGTCGCCGAAGCTTATCCTGACCTTAAAGCTAACCAGGGGTTCCAGCAGCTGCAGGCGGAGCTTGTTGACACCGAAGATAAGATACAGGCAGCCCGGCGGTTCTATAACGGCGCCGCCCGCGACCTGAACGTCAAAATCCAGTCTTTCCCGACAAATATCTTTGCCGGAATGATGGGGTTCAAGACCCGTGATTTCTTTGAGGTGGACGGCGCGGAAGCGGCAGCCGTCAATCAGCCCGTGAACGTCGATTTTACCGCGTCCTCAGGCGGCTCTAAGCCGGCTTCTAAATAATCAGGCGGGGTATGTACCAGCAGATTTCCAGTAACAAACGCCGGACGGTATTTCTGATGCTGTTTTTTCTGGCTATCCTTTGGGCTCTTGGTTATCTGATAGGCAGGGCCACCGGAAATCCTGGCATGCTGTTCTTTATCGGGCTGTTTTCGATAGGCTATGCGATTATCAGCTACTTTGCGGGAGCGAAGATGGCCTTGGCCATTAACCGCGCCAAAGAAATCAAAAAAAGCGATGACCCGCGGCTTTGGCGGACCGTGGAGAACCTGGCCATAACCGACGGCCTGCCCATGCCGAAGGTGTATATAATGGACGACCCGTCGCCCAACGCCTTTGCTACCGGCCGCAATTACAATAACGCCGTGGTCTGCGCTACCACAGGCCTGCTGAGGATAATGGACGATAATGAATTGCAAGGTGTCATCGCCCACGAGCTGGGGCATGTCAAAAACTACGATATGCGGGTCAACACCTTGGCGTTCGCCCTGGTCGGGATTATTTCTATGATTGCCGACTTTTTCCTGCGCTGGTCATTCTTTGGCGGGCGCGATGACCGGGAGGGCAACAACCAGATGATGATAATTTTAGCTTTCGCCGCCGCGTTTCTGGCTCCGCTGGCCGCCAGCCTGCTGCAGCTGGCCATCAGCCGCCGCCGTGAATACCTGGCGGATGCCACCGGCGCTCTGACGACGCGCTACCCGGAAGGTCTGGCCAGCGCCCTGGAAAAGATTGAGCGCACCGGCAGCGCTACGGCTGTACAGAATACCTCTACCGCGCACATGTTCTTCGCCAATCCGCTGCGCGGCCACAGCATGCTGAATCTGTTCAGTACCCACCCGCCTATAGAGGCCCGTATCAAAGCCCTCAGATCGATGAAATTATAGCTATTCACCCCTGTAAGTTATATAATTAGTGTATGGCAAAAAAGGGAGATAAAAAGCGGCCCAAGAATACGGCCGCCCCGGCTGGGCGTACCCGTAATCTGACCAAAAAGCAGCAGCGGACAAAAGCCAGGCAGCGCACCCGCCAGCGTAAGCCGCTGATAGGCAGTTTTAGGCTGGCATGGCGGTCGATTAAGACGATAGCCTCGAATTGGAAGACCCTGGGAGGAATCGTGCTGGTTTATCTGATCCTGAACATAATTTTCTCCAGCGTTATCAGCGATATAAACTCCAGTTTCAGCGATATAAAAAGTAACCTGCAGATTGACGGCGGCCACGGCCTATGGCGGGCGGCCGGCGGATTTGCCGCGTTGGTAGGCACGTCGGGAGCCAGCGGCAGCGCTACCGGCTCCGCTCTGCAAAGTGTCCTGTTCGTCATAGCCAGCCTGACCATAATCTGGGCGCTGCGGCACTTGCTTTCCGGCCAGCGGGTATTCATAAAACAGGCTTATTACAGCTCTATGACGCCTCTGATACCCTTCTTGCTGGTAATCGCGGTAATGATAATCCAGCTGCTGCCGGTAACTATCGGAGGGACGGTATTGGCGACAGTCTCTTCAAGCGTTTTTAATGATTCAGGACTGGCGACAGCCCTGACGGCTATATTCTTCGCGCTGCTGGCAGCCTGGTCGCTTTATATGGTAAGTGCGTCGGTGTTTGCCGCCTACATCGTGACCCTGCCGGACATGCAGCCGCGCCAGGCCCTGCGCTCCGCCAAGGATTTAGTAAGGTTCCGCCGGTTAATTGTCATCCGCCGCGTGCTCTTTCTTCCCTTATTCGTCTTCATCGTGATGGCCGCTGTCATCGTACCGCTTATCCTGTACGCTTCGGCGGCGGTACCCTGGGTCTTTTATGTCCTGAGCATGATTGCGATCCTGTTCGCGCACACTTATCTGTACAGCCTTTACAGGGGGCTCTTGGAATGAAGGATTCCCCGGCCGCACGCGCCGCCAAGCTTAGGGAGCTGATAAACGACTACCGGTACAGCTACCATGTGCTGAACAAATCGATTATGAGCGAAGCAGCCGCCGACAGCCTGAAGCACGAGCTGAGCCAGATAGAAGCGGAGCATCCCGAACTTATTACGCCGGACTCGCCTACTCAGCGCGTAGCCGGGCGTCCGCTGCCCCAATTCAATAAGATTGAACACCGCAGCCGGATGCTCAGCCTTAATGACGTCTTTGATGAAGATGAGTTTATGGCTTGGGTTAACCGGATATCAAAACTGGCCGGGCGCGATGACATAGACTTCTTCATGGACCTTAAGATGGACGGCCTAGCCTGCGCCTTGGTTTATGAAGACGGGGTTCTGGCCCAGGGCATAACCCGCGGTGACGGTTTCGTAGGCGAAGATGTCACTGCTAACATCCGGACTATCGAATCAATCCCACTACGGCTGCGGCATGCCAAGGGATTTGAAAGATTTACAAAGGGGCGCACGGAAATCCGCGGCGAAATCGTGATGTATAAGGACCAGTTCAGAAAACTGAATGAAGAGCGTGAAAAACAAGGCTTTCCAAAATTCGCCAACCCGCGCAATTTAGCGGCAGGGACTATCCGCCAGCTGGACCCCAAGCTGGTTGCCGGGCGCCCGCTGCAGTTTCACGCCTATGACATGCTGCGTGATAATCCGGACGATACGCCTACCAATGAGTACGTCTATAAGGCCCTGCGCCAGCTGGGTATTATCGCCAACGCTATGGCCAGGACGGCTAATAAGCCCCGGGAAGTCATGGAGTTCGTAAAGGAATGGGAAGACAAACGCCAGGACCTGCCGTTCAATACCGACGGCTTGGTGGTAAAGGTGAATGACCGCCGGCTGCAGGCCCGCTTGGGGGTGGTAGGTAAAGCGCCGCGCGGCGCGGTGGCTTACAAATACCCGGCGGAACAGGCTACTACACGGGTGAAAGACATATTCGTCAGCATCGGCCGGACAGGTTCGGCTACACCCGTCGCCATGCTGGAACCGGTGGTAGTGGCGGGCAGTACGGTTCAGATGGCCACCATGCACAACGAAGGTGAGGTTAGGCGCAAGGACATCCGCATCGGCGATACCGTTATCGTCCATAAGGCCGGCGACATCATCCCGGAAGTGGTGGCGCCGCTGGTAAAACTGCGGGACGGCAGCGAAAAAAAGTTTGTCATGCCAACCCATTGCCCGGATTGCGGCACCAAGCTGGTTAAAGCTAAAGCCGAAGAGGCCGTCTGGCGCTGTCCCAATAACGCTTGCCCCAGCCGGGCATGGAAACAGATAGAGCATTATGCCAGCAAGGGAGCGCTGGATATCGAAGGCCTGGGCGAAAAGAACGTTATCGCGCTGCTTCAGGCCGGTCTGGTTAGGGATGCCGCCGATATTTATAAGATTAAAAAAGAGGACTTGCTTAAACTGGAGCGTTTCGCCGAGATATCCGCTTCAAAACTCATTAAGGCCATCCATGATAAAAAGCACCCGCCGCTGGCGCGGTTCATTTATGGGCTCGGAATCCGCCATGTGGGCACCCAAACGGCAATCGACCTGGCCGCTCACTTCAAAACACTTAACAAGTTAAGTAATTCTACGATTGACGAGCTGTCCCGGGTAGAAGGCATCGGCGAAGTGGTTGCCGAGGCCATAGTGGAATGGTTTGAGGAGCCCCGCAATAAGAAGCTGTTAGAGAAATTCCAAGCGCTTGGCGTTAAGCCTGAATCCGCCAAAGAAATCGACGGCCCGCTTACCGGTAAAAGTTTCGTGGTGACCGGCAGTCTGGAAAGCATGAGCCGCGAAGAAGCCGGGGAGCGTATCCGTTCGCTGGGCGGCACCTTCCAAAGCAGTGTGGGCAAAGAAACGGACTATCTGGTAGTGGGCGCGAATGTAGGAGCCGGCAAGCTGGCCAAAGCCGAAAAACTCGGCACCAAACAGGTTGATGAACAGGAATTCCTAAGGATGCTTGACAGCAAGTAAACTTAAGCGTGTAATAAAGGTAAGCTTCGCGCACCAGGGCTCGCGCAAAGACAAGCAAAATAAACACCCTGCCGCCTAAGGCTACGGTCTTGGGCCAAAAACAAAAAAGCTTCTCACCCGGGCCCGCGGGTGGGCTGCGCGAAGAAGCAAAACTGCTCACCTTGAGCAGTTTTTGCTATAATTAACCTCTGTTAGGGGACGTAGCTCAGTTGGCTAGAGCGCCGCATTCGCATTGCGGAGGTCGTGAGTTCGACTCTCATCGTCTCCACCATATATATGATTAGTATTAAGCGGGTATATGAATCAAAGAGCAGCGATGACGGTTACCGGGTGCTGGTGGACCGGCTGTGGCCGCGCGGTTTAAGTAAAGAAAAGGCGGCGATTGATATCTGGATGAAGGACATAGGCCCTTCAAACGAACTGCGCAAATGGTTTAACCATGAGGCCGCTAAATGGCCGGAATTCAAAAAACGCTACCAAGATGAATTAAAGAAAAAGAAAGAGCTTTTGGAGTCACTAAAAAAATTGGAAAAAGACCATGGTAGGCTGACTCTGCTGTACGGGGCTCATGATACCGAGCATAACCAGGCCGTCGTGCTAGCCGAGGTCCTGAAGTAAATGTTTGACCATCTGACGCGCCAGGCTATAACCCACACCCGCCACTGCCTTACCGGCTGCGGTATCGGCGAAGTTCTGGGCATGGCCATAGGTCAGAATATGAACAACCTTGTTCAAACCGTGCTGGCAGTAGTGCTGGCATTTATTATCGGTTACGGGCTTACTTTCTGGGGCGCCCGAAAAGATATGACGGCGAAAGAGGCCGTTAAACTGGCCCTGGCGGTCGATACCATA
>DASSNG010000012.1:0-2025 GCA_035688135.1 Saccharimonadales bacterium (SeqCode)
GGAACCATACGAGCCTGAAAGCCGTCATGCCATGGTCCGGACCTGGCCCGCCGAGCGGGTTTCGCAAAGCCGCCGCCGGCTTCTGGCCCGTCTTGCCGGCAGCGCCAGCCGGGCTGTACAGGCCGGGCAAAAAAGGCTCCACCGGGCGCTAAATAACCCTGTAAAAGGTGAGTTAGAAAGAGTCCTGAATATATAAATTGTTAAATATGCTACGTTGTAATTACATAATAATCATCTGTATAGATGTTGAAAACACAATGTAGCTCTATTGACTTAAACGGAATTCTGTAGTAGGCTGTAAGGGTAAGTCAAAAACAAAAACTTACATTCTCTCTTAGCCGGGAGGCACGTCGCTCGAACCCGCCAAAAGCGGGTCAGAGCGGTCAGTCACGCCAAAGGGCGGTAAGCGCTATACAGTAATTTTAAAGGGCGCATTTACCGCCTTGCGGCCTTTCCAAAAGCCACGCTTTTGGGCAGCAAAAGAGCCCAGCAAATAGCCGCGCAGACTTGCCTGGGTTCTTTGCTGTTTTCACGGATGCGATAAAATAATAACCATGCCTAAACTCGCTCGAGCCCGCAGCGGCCTGGCGGCCCTCGCCAGCCTGGTAGCCATGATAATCCTGGCGGTTTCCACCAACCCGGTGGATAACGTCATTTATTCGACAATCTTCTTTGGGCTGGCGCTGGTTTTCATGATCAGCCTGGGGTTTTTCCTGGTAAGGCTTCAGACAGGCGCCTTGAGCCACAAGAACAGGTACCGTACGGTGGCCATCAGCTTGCTGCTGATAGTCCTGCTGATGTTCCGCAGCGCCCGCAGCCTAAGCTGGGTGGACGGTATCATCCTGGTACTGATAGGCTTCGGCCTGGTTTTTTACATCTCTATGCGTTCGTCCGCCTAAAAAACGCTTAAGCATAGCCATAAGACACGTTCGTAAGTATAATATTTAGTTATGAATCCCAGGGGAGAGGCACCGATGAGTTTCGAGCTGCCGCCGCAGCAGCCGCTGACACCGGAAGAGCGCGGCCAGCAGGAGCAGGCGGCGGAAGCCCCGCCGGCGGCGCCCGAAAGGGCGGCTAACCAGCCAGCGCAGCCGGTACTGCCGGCTGTTCCGGATGATATCCCGGCTATCCCGGCCGCCGACCAGCCGGTCATAGCGGCGCCGCCCCAAGATGTGATAGCGCCGGTACCCACCGACCCTAAGTCGCTGGCCCAGGACAGCGACCGCATCGAACAGGAGTGGCTGGACAAGACCAAAGCGGTCATCCAGCGTACCCAGGACGACCCTTACCTGCAAAAGAACCAGGTCAGCCGCATAAAGGCTGAATACATCCAAAAACGTTTTAACAAGACCATAAAGACGGACGAAGCCGCGGCATGACCATACTCATTTCGCTGATAATCTTCCTGATGATATTGCTGGCCGCCGCCGGGGCAGCCTATGTATATCTGAGGGGCATCTGGCGCGAGCAGAAGAATTACGAGCGGGGCCTTAAGATGGTGCCGGTGTTGATACACCTGCCGCCGCTGAGCGATGACGCCGAAGCCGGCGGCCGGGATGCCCGGGATATCGTCAACGAGAACATCAGCCGGGCCCAAAGCCTGTACGGAATCCTTTCCAGCACTTTCCAGAAGGGCTTTAAACACCGTTTGTACGGCCAAAGGCATGTAGGATTCGAAATCGTAGCCAAAAACGGCGCCATACACTACTACGCGGCCGTACCGGTGCCGCTGCTGAGCGTGGTGGAGCAGGCTATCGTCAGCGCTTACCCGACGGCCCGGCTGGAGGAAGTCGCCGAGCACAATATCTTCAGCCAGGTTGGCCGGATTACCGGCACGGTGGGCGGGGAAATGGTGCTTAAGGAAAGCTTCGCTTATCCTATATCCACCTACGAAGAGATAAAGCGCGATACCATGCAGCCGCTCTTAAACGCTCTTTCGGCGCTAACCAAAGAGGACGGCGCCGGCGTCCAGATACTGCTGCGGCCGGCCGACCCCGCCTGGACCAAGGCCAGCAAAGGGGAGGC
>DASSNG010000006.1:0-8945 GCA_035688135.1 Saccharimonadales bacterium (SeqCode)
TAAGCGGTGAACTGTCTAACCGCTACAGCAAGCTGGAAGTCCAGCGCTTCCAGGAAGAAATCGACGAAATGAACCGCCTGTACGGCGGCATCAAGGAAATGGCCGCCAAACCGGGAGCCGTTTTCGTGGTTGACGCCCTGCAGGATTCAATTGCCATAAAAGAGGCCCGCAAACTGGGCGTGCCGGTTGTCGCGCTGGTAGATACCAACGCCGACCCAAGCGTCGCCGATTATCCGATTCCGTGCAACGATGACGCCACCAAGGCCATTACCCTGGTCCTTGATTACGTCCAGAGCGCCATAGAGGCAGGCAAGCAGAAGGCTGATAAAAAACAGCCGGCTGCCGACAAGGCCGAAAAAACTGAGCCAAAAGCCAAGCCCGAAACCAAGCAAACCGAAGAAAAAAAGGAGAAATAAATATGGCCGACGTATCGATTGATGAAATCAAGCGCCTGCGCGAACTGACCGGCGTAGGAATTACCGATGCCAAGCAGGCTTTGGTAGATGCCGGCGGCGATTTTGACAAAGCCCTGAGCGAAATGCGCAAGAAAGGCCTGACCAAGGCCGAAAAGCGCGGCGAGCGCGAAGCCCGCGCCGGGCTTATCGGCAGTTACGTGCATGACGGCCGCATCGGCGTACTGGTAGAAGTTAACTGCGAAACTGATTTCGTGGCCAAGACCGATGAATTCAAAGAATTGGTAAAGGATCTGAGCCTGCACATAGCCGCCAGCGCGCCGCTTTACGTCAGCGGCGACGATATACCCGAAGCCGACCGCAAAGACGCCGAAAAAGAGTTCACCGAAAAAGCCAAATCCGAAGGCAAGCCGGACAACATGGTCGCTAAGATAGTGGAAGGAATGCTAAATAAGCACTTCGCGGAGAAAATCCTGCTGGAGCAGCCGTTCGTGAAGAACCCCGACCAGACCGTCGGCGATGTTGTCAAAGAAGCCAACGCCAAGCTTGGCGAGAACATCGTGGTCCGCCGCTTTCATCGCATGGCAATCGGCGAAGTAAGCTAGGCTAAGGCTGTATAATTAAGCTATGGATAGAAACCAGCTTATCAGCGAGACCAAGACCAAACTGAATGCCGCCACCGAGCATTTCCGCCAGGAAATCGGCAAGATCCGCACCGGCCGGGCGCATCCCGGTATGCTGGATAACGTTACGGTTGAAGCCTACGGCCAGAGTATGCCGCTAAAGGCCGTGGCCAGCATCACCACGCCGGAACCCCAGCTGCTGCAGGTCACGCCTTTCGACCCCTCGAACCTGCAGGCCATATCAGAGGCGATATCCAAAGACGAATCACTGGGCCTTAATCCGGCTGACGACGGCCGGGTAGTACGCATCCAGATCCCGCCTCTTACGGAAGAGACCCGCCAGCAGATGGTCAAAGTCCTGCATCAGAAGCTGGAAGAGTGCATGATTGCCGGCCGAAATGCCCGCCACGAAGCCATGCGGGCCGCCGACCAGGCCGAAAAAGATAAACAAATCGGAAAAGACGAGCGCTTCAGCTTGGAAAAACAAGTTGATGAACTGCTGGCCTCCCAGAAAACCGAAGCCGAGAACCTGTCGAAAGTAAAAGAGCAGGAAATCCTGACAGTTTAAACTCAGGTTCAAACTGTTAAAATAAAGCATATGCAGATATTCGTGTTCCTGATGGGGCTGTTGCTTTTCATCGGCCTTGTGCTTATTCATGAGTGGGGCCACTTTATCATGGCCCGCCGAAACGGCGTTGACGTGGAAGAATTCGGACTGGGGTTTCCTCCCCGGGCCAAAGGCATAAGGCTGGAAAGCGGGATGCTCTTGAGCCTGAACTGGCTGCCGCTGGGCGGCTTCGTAAAAATGAAAGGCGAGCACGATTCCGACGTCAAAAAAGGCAGTTTCGGGGCCGCGCCCCTCTGGTCTAAGACCAAGATCCTGCTGGCCGGAGTTACCATGAATCTGATCGCCGGCCTGGTGCTTCTGACCATTCTGGCCTGGATTGGCATGCCAAAACTTATTACTCAGGACTCGGTCGGCCAGGACCAGTTCACGGTAGCCAGCGATACCCACATAACCCAGCAGAAGGTCCAGACCGGCACTTTCTTAAAAGATTCTCCGGCCCAGGCCGCCGGGCTTAGATCCAGTGATATCATCACCGCTATCACGGCGGACGGCAAAACAACCCAGATACATACCATCCGGCAGCTGCACGACGCCACTGCCTCCCACGCCGGAAAAACCGTCCAGGTGACGTACCAGCGGCACGGCCATACCTTTACCAAATCAATCAGACTGACTCCGCAGGCGGCTATTGATGCGGCCGACAAAGTCTGCCAGCAGAAAAATGACCTCAGCCTATGCAAGGGCGCTCTGGGGGTTTCTCCCAACCAGCTGCAGATCCAGCGCAGTACCTGGAGCGCGCCTATCGTGGCGCTGGGCCTTACAAAACAAATAACGGTACTGACTTTCCAGGGGCTGGGCCACGCCTTGGGCGGACTAGGCTCGGCTATCGCCGGCCTGGTTACCAACAATCATCAGGCCAGGGTCAACGGCCAGGAATCAGCCAGCTCCCAGGTGGGCGGACCGGTAGCCATCGGCGTCGCTTTATGGGATTCCGGCAGTTTGGGCTTTAATTTCATGCTCCTGCTTATTGCGCTTATATCCCTGACTTTAGCCATCATGAACGTGCTGCCTATCCCGGCGCTGGATGGCGGCCGGCTGGCTATGGTGCTGGTTTCCCGCGGGCTGTTCCGGCGGCCGCTGAGCCGGCTGGCCGAAGAGCGCATAGTCGGAGCCAGTTTCCTTATAATCCTGGCGCTGGTCGCGCTTATCACGTTAGTGGACGTCAGGCGGTTCTTTTAAAGCCATGGACGCGGCCAAGCCACAGCCTAAGACGCCGCGTCCCAAACCAAACCTGGGCCGGCCGCTGCCGGTAATCCTCCGAACAATACTCATATTCATAGTCAGTCAGGCGCTTGGCTACCTTATAGTCGGGCTAGTCTACGGTCTGATTCACCCAAGCAGGAACACGGCAATAGGCGATTCCATACCGGCCCAGTTCTTTTATGTGCTGATAGCCGAAGGCGTTTCGGCAGTTTTCGCGGTTTATCTGGTTCGAATCAGAAACCTGGACTTGGGCGTAATCGGGCTGGGGCGCCGGCCGGCATTCCGGGACCTCATAAGAGGCGCTTTGGGATTCGCCGCCTTTTACGTTCTGCTCATAATCGCCGGCGTGGTCATAAACTACTTTTCGCCGGACCTTAACAAGCAGCAGCAGAATCTGGGTTTTAACAATATCAATACCAGCGCCGATAATCTGCTGGCCTTCATATCGCTGGTAATTATCCCGCCTCTGGGTGAAGAAACGCTGGTGCGCGGCTATCTTTTTTCCGGCCTGCGCGGTTTCTGGCGTTTCTGGCCTGCGATGCTGGCTACCAGCCTGATATTCGGCGCCGCCCACCTGGAATTCGGCAGCGGCGGCCCGCTGGTATGGGCGGCCGCCCTGGATACTTTCCTTCTGTCGGTAGTGCTGTGCTTCTTGCGGGAACGCACCGGCGCGCTGTATGCCGGCATGCTGGTGCATATGCTCAATAACCTTATCGCTTTCGGAGTGCACTTCAAGTGACCGCTAATCTGATAAAATAAGCGGAAAAGCCTATGAGACGCTCAGAATTATTTATCAAAACCCGCAAGCAGGCGCCCTCAGATGAAGAGAGCAGGAACGCGCAGCTGCTTATCCGCGCCGGATTCGTCCACAAGGAAATGGCCGGCGTATATAGCTATCTGCCTATGGGCAAGATAGTAATTGACAATATCTCCCGGATTATCCGCGAAGAAATGAATGCCGTCGGCGGCAACGAAGTGCTTATGAGCACTATACAAAGGAAGGAACCTTGGGAAGCTTCCGGACGCTGGGACGATAAAGTGGTTGACGCGTGGTTTAAGACCAAGTTGGCTAACGGTACCGAAGTCGGTATCGGGTGGAGCCATGAGGAGCCTATAGTCAGCATGCTCAAAGACCACATTAATTCTTATAAGGATCTGCCCATCTATCCTTACCAGATACAGACTAAGTTCCGGAATGAGCTTAGGGCTAAGTCCGGATTGCTGCGCGGGCGTGAGTTTCTGATGAAAGATATGTATTCATTCAGCCGCAGCCATCGGGAGCACGACCAGTTTTATGAAAAAGTGGCCGGCGCCTACATGAAGATTTACGATAGGATGGGTTTTTCGGGCATAACTTACCGCACTTTCGCTTCGGGCGGCAGTTTCAGCCGGTTCTCCGATGAATTCCAGGTCCTCAGCCACGTGGGCGAAGACACCATCTATATAGACGAAAAAATGAAGATCGCCGTCAACAAAGAAGTTACCGACCAGGAAACGCTCAACCACCTTAAGCTGGACATGGGCCAGCTTAAAGAAGAAAAAGCCGTAGAAGTAGGTAATATCTTTTCGCTGGGCACCAAGTACAGCGACGCCTTGGGGCTCAAGTTCACGGATGAAAAAGGCCAGCAGCAGCCACCGATCATGGGCTGCTACGGTATCGGCGTCAGCCGTCTGATGGGCCTTATAGCTGAACACTTCGCTGACGACAAAGGCCTGGTATGGCCGGAAAACGTTGCGCCCTACCAGGTATACCTGGTAGGCGTGGGCGACAGCGAACAGGTTAAGCAGGCCGCCGATGAAATATACGGAAATCTAACAGAATCGGGCGTCAGTATCATGTATGATGACCGCGACGAACGTCCTGGAGAGAAGTTTGCCGACGCTGACCTGATCGGCATTCCCTACAGGGTGGTTGTCAGTGAAAAAAGTTTGGCCGCAGGCGGCTGCGAGCTTAAGAAGCGCACATCATCAGGGACAGAAGTGCTTTCCAAAGACCAGCTGGCCGAACGTCTAAAAATTCCTTTACAAGCCTGATATAATATTTGGAATCCTATGTTTTGAGGGCACAAAGCTGGGGTAAGAAAGGTTATTTTTTTATGGTTAAAAAAATCTACAATCTGACACAGGAAGGCGTTGACGAGCTAAAAAACGAACACGCCGCCTTAGTCGCCCAGCGGCCGCAGGTAGCGGACCGTATAAAGTATGCCCGCGAACTCGGTGATTTAAGCGAGAACGCCGAGTATCAGACAGCCCGCGAAGAGCAGGACCGTTTGGAGTCCCGCATCTCCGAGCTGGAGCATATCCTTCAAAGTGTAAAAATTATCAAAAAACCCAAAAACGACGGGCATGTCCGGCTGGGCTCCAGCGTGGAGCTCAAAGACGGCGGCAAGCCGCTGCACTACCAGGTGGTAGGCACTATGGAGGCCGACCCGGCCGCCGGCAAAATCAGCGACGAATCCCCCATAGGCAAGGCGCTGCTTGGCAAAAAGGTAGGGGACAAGGTAGAAATCACCACTCCGGCCGGCTCGCACACCTACACCGTTAAAGAGATTTCTTAACTTACAACCTGTCATCTATAATTTAAGCTATGCAGTGGCTTGATAAAGTCCTTGATGACGTGGTGTCCGCGCATCCCGAAGGCGAAATAACCGTCAGTTCCGGCGTGTCGCCATCGGGCGTCTCTCATGTGGGTACGCTGCGCGAAGTCCTGACGGCCGAAGCCATCATGCTGGGGCTGCGTATTCGCGGCCGCGATGCCGTACACATCCATAACGTGGACGACCTTGACCCGCTGCGCAAGATTCCGGCCGGCGTAGACCCGGACTTTGAAAAATACATGGGTATGCCGCTCTGCGATGTGCCGTCGCCGGACGGCAAAGCCGGCAGCTGGGCCGATTATTATTTCAAAGATTTCGCCGCCAGCGCCAAAAAACTGGGTATGGATATGCAGCTGCTGCGCATGCACAAGAAATACCGCACTGGGTTCATGGTGCCGGCTATTGAAAAAGTGCTTGATAATATCGATAAAGCCCGCGACACGCTGGTAAAGATTTCCGGCCGCCAGCTCGACGATAACTGGTCGCCCATCCAGATAAAAGAGGACGATTATCTTAAGAAAAGGCGCTTTTTAGGCATAGACGACAAGGCCAAGACCATCCGCTACGAAGATAAAGACGGCAACCCCAAAGAAGTCAGTTACGCCATGGGGGATGTAAAGCTGGATTGGCGGCTGGACTGGCCGGCCCGCTGGTGGCTGCTGGGCGTAGACGTCGAACCCTTTGGCCGCGACCACGCCACCAAAGGCGGTAGCTACGATACCGGCGTCGGCCTTATGAAAAGCATCTTCAAAGAAAAACCGCCGCTGCCGGTACCCTATAACTTCATCATCCGTACCGGCCAGACCAAAAAAATGAGCAAAAGCTCCGGCGATACGCTGGCTATCAGCGACATGCTGCAGATCCTGCCGCCGGAAGTCCTGCGCTATTTCGTGCTGCGCTACGGTCCGGAAAAACAGCTGTTCTTCGACGAAACCGACGGCGTGGTCCGGCTTATAGATGATTTCGCGGCGCTGCTGGCCAAAGCCGGCAAGACGCCCGAAGACGAGATGCTTATCAAATTGTCCATGGCCGGCGTTCCCAGCACTACCATCAGCAATATCCCGTTTTCCCATCTGGTAGCCAGTTACCAGGCCGCCCTAAAGGACCCGGCCCGTACGCTTGAAATCATCCGGCGCACAGAGCACCGGCAAACGGTGGACGACCAGCAGGACATAATCCTGCAGGAGCTTAAATTTATAGATAACTGGCTCAAAAAATGGGCTCCGGAAGACGTAAAGTTCCAGCTGGCCACAAACCCGCCCAAAATCCTGGAAGACAAAGAAATCAGCTTCCTTAAATCATTGGCCGCGAAAATCCAGGCCGCGCCGGCAGATGCCGACGGCGAATGGTTCCACAAAGCCATCTACGAGTTCAAAGACACCGCCGGCCTGGCTCCAAAACAACTCTTCGGCACCCTTTATAAGGTGTTAATCAACCAGGAATCCGGTCCGCGGGCCGGCTGGTTTTTGTCTATCCTGCCGCGGGAATGGCTTATTAAACGGTTAAGGCTGGAAGCCTGAATGAGCGAACACGCGCCAGATAACAGCGGGCAGCTGGCGTGGGATTTTGAAACTTTTGCCAAAGGCGGCCGGGTAACTGACGCACCGGATATGTCCGGCGAGCTGGGGCAGCAAATAGCCGCCGGCCTGGCCAGGGCCAAACACCCCATAAATTCGGTGGAAGGGCTGGAAATCGCCCTGGAAACCACCCTGAAAAGAATGATGGAGCTGCTGTCGCCGCACGCCCAAAAAGGACTGCTCAGATACCTGGTTGACGTGGTGCCGGTCCAGTCCTCCGATCCCCGGCCCAACAGCGCCTATTTCAGGGCGGCGGTCGAGTGCTTCGGCTGGGAGCGGATATTCAGCCATATAACGGCGCCTATCGCGGACCTTGATGATACATACCGGGCCATCTTAGAGGAAACGGAAAACCCGCAGCTAAGCCTGGATGATGAGTTCGGCCAAGCCGCCTGAGATCCTTAAGCTGCCTTCTATAAAAGCGGCTCCCAGGCTGCTGGGCTGGCATATCGTGCGCACTACTCCGCAGGGACGGCTGAAACTAAAAATCGTAGAAACCGAGGCCTACCACCAAAGCGACCCGGCCAGCCACAGCTACAGGGGCCTTACGGCCCGCACCGCACCGATGTTCCAGGCCGGCGGCCACATATACGTCTACTTCACCTACGGCATGCATTATTGCCTGAATTTGGTTACCGGTCCAAAAGGGGTAGGGGAAGGGGTCCTGCTGCGGGCCGCCGAACCTATGGAAGGGATAGAAATCATGAAGAAAAACAGGGGCATGGACGATATCAGGAACCTGGCCAACGGCCCGGGAAAATTGACACAGGCCCTTGGAATTTTTGATACGTCCTTATCTGGAAAAATACTTAACAAGTCAAGTATTTTTCTGGAGCCCCCGGAACATAAACTCAAAAAAGAAGATGTCGTAACCGGTCCCCGCATCGGCGTCACCAAGGCCGCCGACCAGCCCTATAGGTTCTATTTGAAGAACAATCATTTTGTATCCCGGCGCCCGGGCGGGATATAATAATCTTTAAATGGGAAACAATCAGCCGGCTATTGAAACTTTTGGCCTGGGCAAGCAGTACCGCAAGACCGACAGGATGGCCCTTCATAACCTGAACATAACCATCATGCCCGGCGAGGTCTACGGCTTTTTAGGCCCCAACGGCGCCGGCAAATCCACTACTATCCGCCTGCTGATGAACTTCATCCAGCCCACCGAGGGCCACGCCTGCATCCTGGGCAAAAACATCGTAGAAGATTCCACAGAAATCAAAAGACACATAGGTTATCTGCCGGGAGAAATCGCTCTTTACCCCAACATGACCGGGCGGCAGCTGCTCGATTACATGACCAGTCTTCTTCCTCTAAAGCACAAGAATAACGTTTCCAAGCTGGCGGCGACTTTTGACGTACCGCTCAGCCGCAAAATCAACACGCTCTCCAAGGGTAACCGGCAGAAAATCGCCATCATCCAGGCTTTTGCCGCCGAACCGGAAATACTCATATTAGACGAGCCAACCAGCGGGCTTGATCCGCTGATGCAGGAAGCTTTCTTCCAGCTGGTACGCGACGTCCGCGACAAGGGCGGCACGGTTTTCTTTAGCAGCCACAACCTTACGGAAGTCCAAAAAATCTGCGACCGGGCCGGTTTTATCCGCGATGGCAAACTGGTGGCCCAGCAGACAATCAGCCAGCTTGCCCAGAGCGCCGTGCAGACCTACGATATCTCTTTTGCCGAACCGGTACCGGTAACCGAACTCAAGCGCCTACAAGGCTCAAAGGTCATATCCAACTCAGCCCACCACGCCACAATCCGGGTAAAGGGCGACCTTAAGCCGCTGTTCAGCCTGCTGGCCAAGCGCAAGGTCCACGCCATAGACCGGCGGGAAATCGACCTGGAAGAGGAATTCCTAAGCTTTTATAAGGGGAAGAAATGAAACAAATAGCCAAATGGG
>DASSNG010000043.1:0-8973 GCA_035688135.1 Saccharimonadales bacterium (SeqCode)
AGCAGCCGCCCATTTTACCCGCTTAGATTCCCTCCATGAAGGCCTGGCGCTATGCCCCAGGTTTATCTGCGGCGCCGGCCTTGGTTCAGGGCCGGCCGCTCCACCAGGGACATCATTATCCATGAGCACAATTGTACATTAAATTACTGCCCGATTAACTCGGCCGCAAGCTGTAGTATTTGTCCAGCATCAGTAGAGCAACTGCATTAAATATATGCCAGACGGCATGGCCATTTATATAGTGGGAGGAGCCTGGGCTGCACCAAATTCTTTTATAATCCAGCCACCAGAAAATAAAACCTGCAGCGAAAGCTGCAAACGCAAGCGCGTAGAATCTTTTTTTTGTTTTTAACCTCAACTCGAAATATAAAGCAGTTGCCAGCAGGATGGTGAATAGCGGAATCCCTATATTAAAGTTACCAACAGTTCTAAAAATAGCAGTCAGAATTATAGGTACACCTGCTCCGGTGATTAAAGTCGGCCACAGCTTCTTTACCCTCAGCCCAGCCGCTATCATCAAAGAGGCCAGAAGAAACATGCCGCCTAAATCAGCTAGCTGCCCTGCGAAAGTGTCAGTAGCGTAATAAACGGCCGAAGAGATTCCTAATAAGATTGCTGCCCAGCCTAAAGGCGCAGAGTATTGATGGCGGCGCTGGCGCAGGATATAGATTCCGGCAAAAGAAATTAATAAAGATGAGAATGCGTTAGCTGGCTGAGCTATCCACCCCGAAAGGCTGTTCTCGCAATATTGGATAGTGGGTTTCGCCCAGGCCATGATTCTATCTTACTAACGCGATGCTGCCAGAGCCGAAAACCAAGATTACCCCGGCCAATGTGAACATTATTAAGTCGTATTCCCAGCCGCCGGACTGAGCCCAGTATGGACTCTTCCATTTAAAGATATGCAGCCGCAAAGTCCCTAGCATCAGAACCATGAGCGCTATAGCGCCTATCTGAGCATATACGCCCAGTACCAAAGCCAGGCCGGATATGTACTCGATTACCATCACGAGTACCGCCACTGGGACCGGCACTCCATCGTTCTTTGAAAACTTGCGGATATCACGGTTCTTATTGCGAGCTGATACTATGAAAGCAGTTCCCACTACCAGCCGGACAAGCAAAAGTAACAGGTTATGCGAATAGTCCGGCGCGGTTATGACCATATACAGATTTAACCATACTGCCCGGTTATTTTGAGCGTATAATCTGAATATGCTTAAGCTGATTACGAAATGGCCGCTCAGTTTAGCAGTCTTTGCTTTAATCGTAGTGGCGGGTCTGGGTGTTTTCAGTTATTGGAAAACTCATTATATATATGATCCGAATTCCCCAAACCCACCTGTCTCTGGGCTTTGTGTGGGCGTGAATTCATTAAATGGCTCGGGCTGCTACACCGGCTGCTGGGGCAGGAAGATTTTTAAATGGTGCTCCGTGCCAAGAGATTCAGGGCTGGAAACCAGCGGCATAATCGAACAATAAAAAACTTAACAAGTTAAGTATCTAGGTGTTGCGCTAAACCTTGAACTAGATATGCAACAGCTGGAAAATCCGGTGCACCAAAAAGCCGGGCCACACCAAGGCTTTCAGGATAGCCCATACCACGTTCCAGAAGCCGTTGGTGTTCTGCACAAAATATACCGCCGCGCCCACGACTGTCATCAGGTAGATTCCGGCGGCGGGCTTAGCACGATTAACGATTATCGTATTGTTTATGTTTTTTGTCATTATTTTCTCCTGCATCATTAATACCACATTTTTCAACCCAGTACAGAATTACTACTCCCCGGTTATTATTAAGTACTTAACTCCTAATTCAGAGAGGGGTCGACTTTAGGAGCTTTTGGGTCCCAGCTGGAGTTCCATCGCCTAAACCCAACCGACAAGCGTTTTGCCCGCCTCATAGTGTCGTTCCTGGGTTCTTCGCCCTCAAACAATATATTATCTTCAGGGATGTCATACGAATCGGCTACGATTTCTCTGACTTCGTCTCTATGCATTTCAGCCGGGTAATGGATAGTACTATCCAGCACAACGCCTTCACCGGGAATAAAATGGGCCCCTTTGACTTCGTTAAAGATAGGGCCATGTTCAATATCAGACATGGCTACAACTTTAACATCTACTGTCTGTTTGTCAATTATCCGGCATTGGTTGTTCTGAAGGTATTATTAAAATATGAAGATTATCTATAGCGGAGGCTACCAGCGCGAACTGGAAGCCAGTTATAAGAATTCCTGGTGGTACCGGCATGCCGATATCTTGAGCTCGGATATCCCGACTGCCGTTGTTACACTGGCCAAACCGGACGGCAGCTATGACCAGCATCTTAAGAAGATTCCCATGGTTGAAGTCATAGACAGAAATACAACCTCAGTAGATTGGGCTAAATACAAAGCGGTGTTCATAGCCGGCGGCCCTACGGATGTCCTTAGAGAGGAAATGTTAAAACGCGATTTTGATATAAGAAAGCTTGACCACGAGGCTATGGTTTTAGGGGACAGCGCCGGCGCATATATAATGTGCTCAAGTTTCTTTACAGACAGTGACGGCGATCCTGGAAAGAAGGTGGAATTTTATGAAGGTTTTAACCCCGGGGCTAAAAATATATGCGTAGCGCATGCCGACAATCCATACTATACGAACAATTTACTAATAAGACAGGTTACCGATTTCGCCTCTGAACACAGCTTGGAAGTCGTTAAACTAAAAGAAAACGAAGAAAGAATTTTAGATATATAAATACTTAACAAGTTAAGTATTTGAGAGGCTGGAGAATGTGGAGGGGCCCATGTCGATATACCTGTCAATAAAATCAGGGTCCCTCGCAACTTCGACCTGGACGGGCGGGTATCTATGGACGCCTTCTTGAAGCGGTTCTACCTTTACTTCATCACCATATATGAATGCCACCCTGTAGCCCAGCTCGCATACTAAGGCAGCGGCTTCTTTTGATATCCGGGGCATGCTCTGTACCTCCGGCGCCACGTAGCCGGATTGCGCTTCCGGTTCGCGGACCTCTTCGATAGCCGCCATTACGGCGCCAGCCTGTTTATATCGCGCGGGAACAAAGCGGCTTCTTTGACATTGCCTAAACCGATGGTCTTTTCTACAAGGCGGTCGATACCGTAACCGCAGCCACCGTGGGCCGGCAGGCCGTAGCGCATAGCTTCCAGGAAGTACTTGTATCCCGGGTGGTCCGGATCAAGGCCGGCGGCTTTCATTTGCTCGACTAAAACTTCATGGCGGTTTTCGCGCATCGGGCAAGTGGCGATTTCTAAGCCGCGGAACAGCAGGTCGGCCCACAGGACGGTACCGTCATCGGCCAGTTTGTGGTAGAACTTCATGGCCTCTTTGGGGAAGTTAGTAACGAATACGGCTTCGCAGCCTTGCTCTTTTTTGGCGTGCTCGCATATCCAGCGCTCTTCATCCGGAATCAGGTCTTTTTCGTTCGTAGTATCGGTGCCGGTAGCCTTGGTGTACAGTTCATGTACCTGGGCTACGGTGTAGCGCGGAAACTTTTCTTTTAGCACCAGCTCAGGAGCCTGCAGGCTCTTTAGTTCGTCTGCGAATTCCTTGTAAACCGAGGTAACTGCATCGTAAGTAAGGTCCTGGACCATATCCAGCACTTCCTCATGGCCCTTGATGAAGCCCATCTCTATATCCAGCATGTAAACCTCTGACATATGGCGGGTAGTGGCTGAGGGTTCTGCCCGGAATGCCGGGGCGATTTCGAACACCCGTTCAAAGGCGCCTACCATCATCTGCTTATAAAGCTGGGGGCTTTGGGCAAGTGTAGCCTCTTTGCCGAAGTAATCTGTTTTGAACACTTCAGCGCCTCCTTCAGTGGCTCCCGCTAGCAGTTTTGGAGTGTTGATTTCGGTAAAGTCATTCTTATAGAGGAAATCGCGAATACGTCGCAATAATGCGGCCCGGATTTTAAAGACTTTCTGCTCCTGCGGGCTGCGCAAGCCAATGTGGCGGTTATCAAATAGGGTATCCAGGTTCTCGGGCTTGTGGCTGAGCGGTTTGTCGATTTCTACGGGAGGCTCATCGGTTACCGGGACCTCCACTGTAATAACAGGCCCGTGCAGCTCGGCCCCGCCGGGCGCCCGCTGCTCTTCTACCACTTTTCCCTGTACGGACATTACCGTGCCTACCTGCATGCCGCGCAGTTTCTCGACTTCCTCGTCTTTATCCACAACTATCTGGGTCAGCCCGGAACGGTCCCGAACCACTATGAAATTAAGTCCGCCTAACAGCCGCTTTTTGTGCAGCCAGCCTTGGACTAAAACTTCCTGGCCAACGTGGCTAGCCACGTCTCTTGCTAAAACTCTCTCCATTAAATCAATTGTAACAGATTGGATTTGGTTATCGGGTAGGTTTTAATTGGCCCGGCCGGCTTTTGGGGGCGTAGAAGCCGCTCCCCGCTGGCTGATGTAACCATCTGCATCATCGGCTATCCGCTTACCAAGAAGTTGCTCCAATACATCATCCATTGTCAGGACGCCCACCATCTCTTCGAAAGCGTTTACTACTACCAGCAGATGATGGTGCGCTTTCAAGAAACCATCTAGCGCCTGATTTAGCGTACAGTCTTCGTTTATAAAGTTAACGTCTTCTTTAGCCAGGTCCTTTACCCTCCCGCTGCCTTCGTAGCCGATAAGCGTACTTAGATATAGCGTACCGAGAATCTGCGGCGCGGACGACTTAGTAACCTCCTTTACGACCGGAAAGCAGCTGTAGCCGCTCTTATGCAGTTCATCCACCAGAACCGGGCCGATAGGCTCGTCGGACTGCACGAATCTGACCGCCCTGCGCGGGGTCATCACCTGTCCTACGGTTTTGTCGCCGAAGTTCAGGGCGTTATAGGCTATCTTTAAATCCTCTGGCGGCACCCGGCTATCGCGCTGCCGGCTTTGGGCCGCGAGTAATTCCAGCAGGTCTTTCTTTTCATAAACTCCCGTATGGCCTATACCGGCTGGGCTAAAGAGTCCCGCCAACGGCTTAACAGCCGGGTCTAAGAAAGACAGGACGGCGGCGTAAAAAGAGGCGCCGAAAGCCGTGACCGCACCGGCCCATCCTCCGGCGCTGAACCGGGCCCACACCGCCAGCCAGGAAACAAGCGCCGTGGCTATTGCCGCGAGCCACCAGCTGGTCCGTGCCGACCATACCGCCAAAACCGCCGCCGATACGGTTCCCGCCAGCCATAGCAGCACATCCAAAGACCTGCCATAGGCGCTTATCTTGTATAAAGCCTGCGACCGCCTATCGCCCGCCCGGGCCCGTCTTTTTAATTCCACTAAGGGAACAGAGTGCAAAACCCTGTAAACGATTACGCATTTCAGAAATGCCAAGGCGACAAGCAGATAAACGAACTTCATCTTCTTATTTTACAGAAACCAAGTAAGAATTTGGCTTTACATATCCCAGCCTCAGGAGTAGCCTAAAAAACTGTTGTTCAAAACAAAGAGGTGCTAAATCCTAAGTACCTTGATTGGGAGCTTATTAATATTGTCTAAAAAGGAGTAAAAATGGCTAGACTAACACCGGGCGAAAAGCCTAAAGAAATAGAAAACATCGTTATTACATGCATGGACCACCGCTATCAGGAGTTCATCAGACAGATTCTTATGGACAAGCACGGCTTGGATATCGATCATGTGGACCGGCTAGCAATCGGCGGTTCTTCTACCGGCGTCACGGATGGCAGCCTGATGCCGTCTATCCAGATAGCTTATGAAAAGCATGGCGCTAAGAACGTTTACATGCTGGACCACCTGGACTGCGGAGGGTTTGGCGGCCTGGAAGCTTTTGACGGAAGCGAGGAAAGGGAGGCTCAGGCCCACTTTGAGTCCCTGGACCGCGCTACGGAAGCAATTCATAAGGTACTGCCCGAATTGCTGGTAGTGACTTATGTCGTCGGCATGGACGGCGAGCCCGTCGACAGATAGCCGGCCAAATTCCGTGCTATCATAAAATCTGATTCAGGAGGTTTTATGGACAGGCGTTTTCTGGGAATCTTAGGTGCGATAGTCATCATATTCATAGTAATTTTTGCCGTGGTATCCGGCGGAAACTCAAATAATTCAGGGGGCGGCTCCAGTAATGCGAAACCGACCAGCCATATGGAGGGTCAGGGCAAGGCCGGCGTTACCTTGGTTGAATATGGCGATTACGAATGCCCGATTTGCGCGGAATACTACCAGCCGCTGAAAGATGCCGTAAGCAAATACTCAGACCAAATCCACTTCCAGTTCCGTAATCTTCCCCTGGTGTCGGTCCACCCGAACGCCTTCGCAGCCGCCAGGGCCGCCGAAGCGGCCGGCCTGCAGAACAAGTACTGGCAGATGCACGACAAGCTTTACGAGAACCAGAGCAGCTGGGCGGGCCTGTCTGATCCTAAAAGCACTTTTGACCAGTATGCCGGCGATATAGACTTGAACGTTACAAAATTTGACGCGGACTACACCGGCAGCCAGGTTAACAGCGCCATAAATGGCGACCTGGATGCCTTTAAGAAGACGCACTTAGAGCAGGCTACGCCGACCTTCTTCTTGGACGGCAAGGCTGTCAGTAACGGCGATCTAATCGATAAGACCGGCCAGCCATCGGCTGATAAGATAGGCACTGTCCTGAAAGCCGAAATCGATAAAAAGACACAAGCCTCCAAACAGTAGATATATTTGTTTTAATCTGTTGGAAGATATAACATATGCATAAGCGTTACTTATCAAACTTATGCGCAAAAATCAGACAATCAAACAAATCGCCAAAACAGAGGTAGCTGCTATTGACGGAAGGGTTATAAAAACGGTCAAAGCGGCCGGCGCCGCCGAAACCAAGACCGTCAAGAAAACCCGTGAATACTGGAACGTCCTGGGGCCGGGGCTGACTACCGGGGCCGCCGATGATGACCCCTCCGGCATAGCCACATATTCGCAGACTGGTGCTCAATACGGGTTTCAGTTGCTGTGGCTAAGTATCTTCTGCTATCCGCTGGCCGCCATTATCCAGGAAATCTGCGCCCGCATAGGATTGGCTACAGGCCGCGGGCTGGCTACCAATCTGAGGACGCATTTTTCAAAGCGGATTTTATTCGGCTGCACCGTACTGCTGTTCGCAGCTAACGCTTTTAACATCGGAGCCGATCTTGGGGCTATGGCCAAAGGCGTCCAGCTCCTCTATAAAGGCGCTGATTTCAGCCTGCTGGTTATCGCCTTCGCCCTGCTCTGCGTACTGCTGCAGATTTTCCTGCCTTACGCCAAATACGCCCACTTCTTAAAGTGGCTGGCGCTGGTGTTGCTGGCTTATGTGGCCTCTGCCATCATGGCTCATCTGCCGTGGGGGCATGTACTGCATAAGGCCGTCACACCTTCTATTCATTGGAGCAAGGACCAGCTGCTGCTGATATGCGCCATACTGGGGACCACTATTTCGCCATATTTATTCTTTTGGCAGACCTCGCAAGAGGTCGAAGACGAGATTCTTGAAGGCAAATCCACCATTGCTTCCCGCCAAGGCAAGTACAATCCCCGCCAAGTCCGCGCTATGCGCATAGACGTATGGAGCGGGATGCTTTTGTCCGAAGTGGTGATGTTTTTTATCATTGCCGCCTGCGGCGCAATCTTATTCCCTAAGGGCATAACCCACATAACCAGCGCCGCTCAGGCCGCCGAAGCCCTAAGGCCTTTCGCCGGCAACGCCACCTATTGGCTGTTCGCCATCGGCATCATTGGCACGGGATTGCTGGCCATCCCGGTACTGGCCGGCAGCAGCAGCTATGCCGTCAGCGAAAGCTTCAAGTGGAAGGAAGGCCTGTACCGCAAATTCCATCAGGCGCACGCCTTTTACGGGATTCTGATACTGTCAGTCTTTGTCGGCCTGGGAATCAATTTCCTTCATATCGATCCCATAAAAGCGCTGATTTACTCCGCCGTAGCTAACGGCGTGGTGGCTCCGGTCGTACTGGTCCTTATCATGATAATAAGCAGCGACCGCAAGATAATGGGCGACTGGGTTAATAAAAAGGGCATAACTTACGCCGGCTGGGCTATAACCGGCCTGATGGTCGTTTCCGGCGGCGCGGCTATCTGGGCCTTATTCTAAATAGATATGGAGAATGTTTTTTCCGGTCTTAGCCTGATAATCGTCATAGGCGCCGCCATTGCTTTAGTCATGCGTCTGATAGGCCAGCCGCTGATTATCGGCCATATCCTCACAGGCATAATCGTCGGGCCGGCGGTATTCCATGTCGCGAAGTCGCCCGGTACGCTGGCGCTCTTTTCCGATCTGGGTATCGCTCTGCTGCTGTTCATCATCGGCCTGGGGCTTAACCCCCGGGTAATCAAAGAGGTTGGCCGAACCGCCGCTATTGTAGGCGTCAGCCAGGTGGCGGTAGTAACGGCTTTGGGTTTCATGGCCGCCAAGGCATTCGGCTTGGGCGGAAACGCCTGCCTGTTCGTCGGCGCCAGCCTGGCTTTTTCCAGCACTATCATCATCCTTAAGCTCATAAGCGACAAAAAAGAGCAGGGCCGGCTGTACGGTAAAATCGCCGTCAGCGTTTCGCTTGTCCAGGATATCATCGCCATCGCCCTGGTAGTGATAACCTCTGCCGGCACCAACGGCTCCGTTTCGTTTGGCCCCCTGTTCACCCTGCTGATAAAGGCCCTGGTACTGGGGGGCGCGATATACGTGCTAAGCATGCGTGTACTGCCCAAATTCCACCATCTGATAGCGGAAAACCAGGAGTTTTTGTTCCTGTTCGCTATCGCCTGGGGCCTGGGCAGCGCCGCGCTGTTCCAGAAAATCGGCCTGTCCACGGAAATCGGCGCCCTGCTGGCAGGTATCTGCCTGGCTCCGCTGCCTTCGGCGCAGGAAATCGGCGCCCGGCTGCGCCCTTTGCGCGACTTTTTCCTAATCGTCTTCTTCATAGCTTTGGGCTCCAACCTGACCCTGTCCAGTATCGGCTCC
>DASSNG010000026.1:0-2426 GCA_035688135.1 Saccharimonadales bacterium (SeqCode)
TTCCCTTTCCTGCGGACTCATAAGGTCGAAGTTGATGGACTTGCACATGATTACGGCGCGGAAGGTACCGTCGTTCATAATCACCACGCCGTCGCGGATCTCGCTTATCTGCAAGGTGTTCTGGGTGCTGTTCGGGTTGGCCGGCGCCTTTGAATTGGCAGCATCTTTATCGGCCCGGACAGTACCGGCGGATTCTGGCGATGGTTGCTGGTTTGGATACATTTATATTTTTTCCACCCTTTAGATTTATGCGGCCGGTGCCTAGTGCAGCGATACGGCGACTTCACCGGAATCCGGCTGCTGCGGCTCAGCCGGCCGGTTAGCCAGCTGCGACAAGGTCGATACACTAAAAGCACTACCGCTTTGGGCTAGCTCCATATTATCAGTTTGGCGGACGGCTGTCACGGGGTTGGAGCCCTGTTGGCCGGCCCGGCCGGCGGCGGCTCCGAACAGCCGATGATGAGGATTGGGCTTGATGTGCCCGGCCTCGAATTCAGAGTTAAAGCTTTCGCGGGCGCGGGCCAGTTTTTGGGCTAGCTCGGCCTCTTCTTCGGCCTGCTTCCGGGCTCTTTCCGCGGCTTTCTGTCTATCCAGTTCTTCCAGGGCCCGCTTGGTAGCCGCCAGGTCCTTGGTGTCCGCTTCTTTGACGGTGGCTTTGGCGCGCTTGGTCTTCGCTTTGCTTTTGACCGCTTTCCTGTGCGGCGTATCAGTATCCACTAAACCCTTGATAGTGGTTAACAGGCTGTGCCGGCGGTCTTCCGCGGCCTTTTGCATCAGGGCTTCGAATTTCTGGGCGGTAGGATTATGTTTTTCGTCCAGGATATCATCGGCGGCATGGACTTCTACGACGGCCATCTGCTGGGGTACCCCGGCGGTACCGACCAGGCGGTCGGATTCCGGAGTGGCATGCTGGGCCTGCACCTCTGGTATATTCAGGTTGACGTCCACATTCTTGACGGCCCAGCCTCGGGTATCAAGCGTAGTAGCCAGCGTCTTCAGCCGGCTTTGGACCTCGTCCTGGGACAGTTCTTTTGTAAGGTGTAATTCTTTCTTTTTGGGCGCGGTTACCTCTACCAGGTCCATGGTGCCGCTTTGGTCCCAGATGCGTTTGCGGGGCTTTAGAAAAAACCTTATCCGGCTGAGCAGCCAGACTTCGGTAGGCTGTTCGCGCCCAAGAGGGCTGGCCAGCACTCCGAAAAGCAACAGCGGCCCTAAGAATAGGAACATGAACGGGACCTTGGCGATGCCGCCCATTCTGGTGGCGAATTCGATTTCAATAAAGACGCAGACACCGGCTATCAGCGCGTAGACGAAAGCCTTGAAGCTCAAAGGGCCGAGTAGCTTGTCTTCGGCCTCTATATCCTGGATTACCTTATAAACAGCCATTTTTTATGTTCTTTCGCTTATGCTAATTATAACAGCTTAGGCTAAGGTAAAGAAAAAACGGCAGCGAAGCAAGTGACAAGTCACTTGAACGCTGCCGTCCGTGCCCCGGCGACAGGCTCCCGAAGGAGCCGCCGCCGGGGTGGACCCTCGTCTCCACTTCATCAGAAGATGGAGACCAGCAGGAAGAGGCCGAGCGCTAGCAGCGCGGGAACTCCCAGCAGGTGCAGAAGGACCGCACCGCCGTGGCCGCCTTCGGCCGCTCTTCCCTGGGGCGCCCTCTGCCTCCACTCGCCCCGAAGGCGGCGGAAGCGGCGGCGCATCCAGGCAGCGGCGCCGATGGCGGCGAACCCGGCCAGCAGGGCCAGAATCTTCCAGGTGGGGAGAACAGCGGCGAGCATGCCGATGCCTACCACGAAGAAGACCAGTACCAAGCCGCCGGAAACGCCGACCTCGAAGGTCTGGCCCAGAGCCTGGTGGCCAAGGTCCTCCTGCTGCTTGCGCAGCTTCTGCCTCTCGCCTTCCAGGCTTCGCCGCTCGTCCTCGTCCAGATTGGGCTGGGCCAGGCCGCGGTTCACTTCGTCCAGACGCTCGAGCGCGCGCGCTCGGTCTTGCAGGTTCTTGCGCCTTTCCCGCCAGTGCTCCAGCACGTACGGTACGGCGTAGATGCCCAGCAGCGTCCAGATGAACATCGTCCATCCGAACACCATGAAAGCGCCAAAGCTCACAGAGTCTCCTTAAGGTCCGCCAGCGGATATCCGCCAGCGTGTATATTATATCACAATATACTAAGGATTACAATAGGTCTATGGGAACAGACCCCTGTTACGCAGTTCCTGCTCGGCGCCGTCTTTTAAGCTGCCCGTTCTGTACCTGTAAATCCTTAATAAGTCAGGCGCTGAAACTCCTGCCCACCCGCCGGCAGCACGGACCCGGCGCTGAATCTCAACGTCATCGGCTTGGACTATTTCGGCGGACGGAGAGCCATGCGGGATTGGAGCCCCGCCTGTTGGGATGGGCGCAGCTCCGGGACCGGGGACCGG
>DASSNG010000067.1:0-27756 GCA_035688135.1 Saccharimonadales bacterium (SeqCode)
CCGGCGCGGTATAGCGGCAGGGGCGTGATGTATGGCCCAGATATATGATTCGGAAGACTTAAAAAAAGCCGAAGAAAAAAGCTATAGCCCTGGCGGCCTTTCATCATCAACTCAGCCCGGCAAAATCCGTTATTCGTCATCGGGTTCAGACAGCGGTACCGATTCATTCTCTACCTCTACTTCGGGCGGTGAAGTAAACTATGATTCCTCTCAGCAGGTTCCGCCAAGCGAGCGCAGCCTATACAGCTCTTCTTCCACCGCGTCCGGAAGAGTACGTTTTGGCAGTTTTTATTCTACTAAACCCCGTAAGTTCGCGTTGGGTGGGGGTATAGCCACCCTGGCAATCGCATCGATAATATCTTTCTTCGCCGTGGGTCCGCTTCAGGTAATACACGCCTCACAGATACTCCAGCACCCTTTTTCCAAACAGGATAATGACTCGTCGAATCGGATTAGTAAGCTGTTCCGGCTGGCCCGCAACAAAGATATCGGTGAAACGCGGGTAGGGACCCTGGGCAGTAAATACTTTGGCCGTACTATCGGCCAGCTGGAAGACGCCGGCGTCAATATAGAGCGGGGGCCTACCGGCTCACCCACCAAGATTACCTACGATACCGAAAAGCTCAAATCCAGTTTCCCGGAGCTTGAAGGGATGTCACCCGATGAACGCGCCAGTTTCTTATCTGAAAAAATCGGCTTTAGCGTAGACCCGGTATCCGGCTCTTCAACTAAATTCAGCATAGACCCGTCAAGGTTTGATATAAAAAGCGCTCGGCTTCTTACCAAAAGCACCGTGGGGCTTTTGGATAACGGTAAGATAGTGACCGGGTTAAAGACAAGGGTTTTGGCAAAGTTTTTTAATCTGCCGTCCCTGTTTCACCCCCTTAGCAGGGCAATAGCCGATAAGGAGAATAATATAGCTAATGCCGCCCAGAGAAAGAAAGCCCAGCAGCAGGATGAAGCCAAAAGGGAGAGTTCGGTAACTGAACCGATAGAAATAGAGGGTGAGTCCGCCGTTAAAGATATCAAGGATAAATCTGGAAAATATAACAGCACCGTCATGAAGGCATTGTTATTTACCGGCGGGGCGTGCTTCATACGCGATATATCCGGGGATATCATAAAAGTTAATCATGACTTAGTGGTCCTGCCCGCAGCCGCCAGGGCAACGGATTTAATCGCTATCGGCGCGCAGGCAAAATCAGGCCACGACGTGTCTATGTCACAGGTCGGCGAAGTGGTAGGCGGTTTTTCAAATAAGGATGGGCAGTCAATTTGGCAAGGGCAGGCGATGCAGGCTCTGATCAATGGGGGTAAAGCCGATCAAAAATTGGCAGAATTACCTCCGGACTATAGCCAGGCCTTTTCCGGGGACACCACTGCGGCTCAGATAAAATCGTGGGCAAACGATGCATTAGGTGGCAGTTTTACGGCAGGGTTAGCGTGCAGCAAAGTAGGTGTAGCCGTACAGATAGCAGCAGGTCTTTTTGCCGCTGCCTCAAGCGCTATTGCCGAGA
This sequence comes from Saccharimonadales bacterium (SeqCode), assembly GCA_035688135.1. Taxonomy (GTDB): domain Bacteria; phylum Patescibacteriota; class Saccharimonadia; order Saccharimonadales; family UBA10212; genus JAIFWC01. Next base: position 1,518 of record DASSNG010000067.1, read on the forward strand.
TTGGCAGCGCCGGTACTCTTACCCCCGCTATAGCCGCCGGCTGGGTAGCAAAGGAAGGTTTGTCATTTGCGGTTTCGGCAATCGCTATGCACTTCGTGTCCGGATTCATTCTTAACGGTAATACAGCTAAGCTGGCGGCTGACGCCTTCAGCGGACCGGTAGGCGGCGATTTGCTGGCCTATGGCGCAAGGGCGGCCGCTAATACGGCGGCCATCGCTTCCGGCGGGATTGCGCTAGGTAACAACGCCTCTACTATCCTGGCTGAGAATGAACAAAAGCAGGAGGACCAGCAGTTCCGCTCGCAAAGCTGGCTCGCCCGTCTATTCAACCCCTATGACTACCGCTCAGCTGTTGCGAAATTAATTGATAGCACCAGCCCTTCGCCGGTACAGGACGTCAGTAAAATAGGCAGTATATTCGCCGACTTCGGCTCTGTTTTCACCCATTCCCTTTCATCTATTTTCCCTAAGGCCCATGCGGCTGAAAAACCCTATGACTGGGGATTTTCACAGTATGGACTGCCCGACAGCATTCTGAAAGATCCTAACCTATCGGACCCTTACCAGAATGCCGACCAGGCAGCCAAGCTGCTGGACGGCAGTGACGGGGGTAAATACATAAAAAGAGCCAACGACTGTTTTGGCGTGGCCATAAAGAAAGTCACGGATAGCGATGGCAAGCAAAGGTGGGACGTCATACCCGACCACGATATAACCCCCACCGACGAGTCTTACAAGGATTGCAGCGATGAAAGCGAAGACTGGCACCGTATAATCATGTTCGTCTTTGATACCAGCACCATGAAGGCAGCGGCTTGTTACCAGGGCGATGAGCAGTCCTGCGCCGACCTTAGCTCCGGCACTAATCCGGACACGGTAAGCACACCTTCCGGTGGTGGCTCCGGCTCGCTGCCTCAAGGCTCGTCGAAAGACCTGGCCGCCCAGCTGGTACCTTATGTCAACCAGGGAAAAATAAACTGTGCCTTCAGCCCAGGCTGCTCCGATATAGTAAATACGGCCACGGGTGCAAGCATCAAGGGCGGCCAGGGCTGCCTGGTAGACGCGCTGCAGCCGCAGCTCCTTGGCATGCTCCTAAAACTGGTCCAAATGGGGCACACCTTTACGCTGTCAGCTCTTTGCAGTGACCACCATAATGACGGTATGAACGGGCACGCCGGAGGCAAGGCGGCCGACTTTAACACCATCGACGGCGTATTTATAGGACCAAGCGACTCTATCCAATGGTCCGCAGACAAGATAACGGCAGCTCAAAAACTAGACCAAGACGTCGCCAGCTTTATGCCAACCAGCACCGGGTTCGGCCAGCAGCAGTGCCACCCGGCCTTTTCATTCCTAAGCGGCTACAACCTCTTTGATGACGGCTGCAGCCATCAGCATATCCAGGTGGCCAGCCCATGAGAAAACTCAGCCTGCTTCTGGGATTACTTTTGATACTTGCAGTCCCGGCGCAAGCTGTCGCGCTTTCCCAAGAGCAAAAAAACCTATACGACTCAGGGATATATTACTTTGATGAGTCTTCCGGAGGCTCCTCTTGTTCGGTCGTTTTATCCGGTTCTCAGAACGCCGAAAAGATATTCAACTTCTTTATCAGCAAAGGCCTTACCGCAATCCAGGCGGCGGGAATCATAGGCAATATGACGGCCGAGTCCGGCCTTGAGCCGCAAAGGCTCCAGGGAACGCCGCCGGGGACCATAACACCGGCCGAAACATTCTCCGGTGACGGCGGCTGGGGCATAGTCCAGTGGACACCGGGCAGCAAATTCATAAACACCAACAACCCCATATCCAACGCCAATGATCTGGGTGTCCAGCTGGAGTTCCTTTGGAATCAGCTGAATGGTACCGGCCCCCTGTCCGAGAAACAGGCCGGAGACGACATAAAGTCCACCTCCACTATCGAAGATGCTGTCAGGGCGTTTCAGGGTGATACGCAGATAGGCGGGCATTATGTCGGTTTTGAAAGGCCTAAGGATGAGTCCGCCAGTTTAGACTTCAGGATTTCGGCAGCCCGTGGAATACTTGCGCAGTATGGCTCAGAGGCGCCCGGGAGCGTGCAGACTTCCGACTCCTGCGGGTCAGGGGCCGTAACCAATGTAAGCCCCGATCCGGGCTTTAAGATAAACAAGCTTTCAGACCCGCTCAGTACGCCGGGCGGCCAGATCGTACCTAAAGGCATCACCCTTCACTGGTGGGGCGACATCACGCATGGCCAGGACATAAATACCCTGGTCTCTGCCCTCCGGGGAAATACTTCCTGCGGCAGCGGCGGCTGTTCGGTACAGATAGGTATAACCGCGGATGGCCAGGTATATCAGATGACAAACAGCCTGACCGACCTTACATATCATGCAACAGGCGCAAATAATACCACTATAGGCATCGAGATAGGCGGAACCGACAGTGATTTCGGAGCCGCGGGCATAAAGAAATATCCGGCCAAGTTCAACGCCGTGGTAAATACCGTCAAGTTCCTGGTCAAAAAATACAATATACCCCTGGACGGACAGGTAGCCTGCGGCGATGTATCAGGCATCCACCCCCACAAGGCTTACAATCAATGCCCTTTGAACGGGCAGCCGCAGAACAAGACGGATATAGATGATACCTACTTCAACGCCGTTATGCAGCAGGTAAGGGCGGGTTGATATATGCTAAGGGGTAAATATGACTGATAAGCAAAGACGCTGGCTATTGTTAAGCGCGCTGCTGGCCGCGGTAATCACCGTTTTTGCGTGGGCATACTCCCACGGAACAATAGAAATAAACGTTCAGAACCCTTCCGGAAGCTTGGTGGATTACACGTTCACGAACCAGCAGACCGGAAAAACCAAAACGGTTCGCACCGGCCCGCACGCAAAGATAAGGACAGGCAGCGGTGAGTACGAGGTATCGGTCCGGCAGGATAATAAGACCGGGTACCTTCTGGCCAGAGCCGGTCATTTTCTAAAGGCGGATTCCCATAGCACCGGTTTGTCCGCCGAATCCGGCGTAACATTCGTAGGCGATAATCCGGCCGGCTGCATGATATATACCGGCAGGCTTTTCAGCTTTAACTGCGGCCAGAGCTTATACGATTCAATCACCCTGCATGTTGCCGCTACGAAATCCACGCCCACATACACCACAAAGATTAATTACGGTTTGGAGCCTCTGATTCTGGGCGCCGTCAACTATGGCGATAACGTGTTGCTATTAGCACGCAGCGTCGATTCGGAAGGTCCTTCCGGGTATTCGCTTATTCTAACCGATAAGTCGCTGGCTCCGATAAAGCAGGTGCAATTATCTTTGGACCGGCTTGATTCAGGATACTCAATCAGCCCTTACGGCAAAGGTTTCATCGTGTATTCTAACGACTATAGAACAGTGGAAATCTTCTCAGCCTATGGTCAAAAACCGGTCACCGTCAACTTTGAACCGCCGCGCCAGCCGGGCCTTACGGCCCTGAGTTTATCCACGGACGGCAGCCATATCTCTGTCCTCTCTACGAATGGTCCGGGCGCAAAGAATCCCGCTTCGGAGGTCGTCAGCTATAACTCCGGCCGGTTTAGCCACTACAGCCTGGCTGAAAGCGTATCAAAGGCGGTATTTTGTGGAAGCCAGAAACTCTGCGTCCTCTCCGGCGGCTCCCTTAAAGTATTCGCGCTAGGCGGGACTGCTCCGTCCTATCTGTATAGCCTAAGCGGCGTCAAAGCTCTCGATTTTAGCAGCGCCACTCTTATGGTTATCAATGACACCGGTGTAATAGCCTGGGATGCGGATATCCGCAGCGGCCACATATCTTATAGCTGGGGCGGCTATACTTATCAGACTATCCAGCCGGCTCCCGGCGGTTATATCCTTAGCATCACGGATAAACAGGGTAACAAGAGGGCGGCGTTTATAGATAGCTCTGCGGCTAGCGATAGCATCGATAAGAAGATATTACAGCTTCAGGCGCTGCCGCAGGTATCCGGTGTATCCATATACAAAAACTACATATTCGTAACCCCTAACATTGGTTCTTTAGTGTATGACAGCGCCGCCGGTTCCTATATGTATGATCCAGCTGAAAAAAAGGCCGCGAATGATAAAATCACCGCTGAAATTAAAAACCTTGGCATAAACACCAATAAATACACGGTTATCAACACTTCTGAATAACGCTACTGCTTGACAAATATAGTAAACTGTGGTAACATTTCAAGATAATGAAAGAACGTCTGACGCAATATGGCGCCACACTCACCGCTAGCCTTGCTTTAAGCGGCCTGGCTACCGCTTGCGCCGAAGCCCGCCCGGCCCAGACCACCGACCAAGCCGCCAAGGTCACCCACGTCGAAAAAAACAGGGATATAATATCGGTCCCGCCTGGCGTCAAAGCTACCGTGTCGGCCGAGGCCCAGATGCACCAGCTTCAGGAGTTCGTCAAACACCTGCATAAGCGGCTCGATGGCGTGCTAGTGCTACATGCTCCTACCAAGAACGCTTATGTCTCTTTTGCCACATCGCCTTTGTCTTATAATAATGAGAGCCCGGATTTCTTTGTCAGCCGTAAAACCACCGAACAGAAGATTATCAGCCCAAATCCGGCTATAGGTATGTTCCATGGAAGGGAGTATGCCGCCGCCTTAGACGCGCAGACCGGCAGATGGGCTATTCTGGACATAAAGTTCGCCCAGGATATGGGCGCGCTTGATATTTACTCTTTCAAAGGTAAGAAATTAAAGATAGAGGATTATCCGCTAGCCGAGCAGCAGGCCGATATGCCTGTGATTTATGACCCGACACACTATGGGGCCGACTGGCTATTTAAAGATAAAAATACCCGAGACGACGTTTTGCAGGATATATGGCTGCCTACCAACATTGACCCGGGCGCTAAGAAATACTCGGTTGTCCCAAGCCACAAGTTCCCGCACCTGTAATTTCAGGCCAGGGCGATAATCTTGTAGTCGCCGCTTTGAAAATATTCGATTGCGGCTTCCGCGTCAGTGGTGGTTATGATTGTCTGGTGCTTTTTTAAGCGGGCCACCAGAGCCCGCCGGCGGGCGCCGTCCAGTTCCGAAAATACGTCATCCAATAAGAATACCGGCTTTTGGCCGCGGGCTTTTTCTATTAATCCAAGCTCAAATATCTTAAGCGCCAGCAGCAGGCTGCGGCTTTCGCCGCGCGAGGCTGCCTGCGCCGCCGGCTGGGCGTTCAGATAAAATATAAAGTCCTCGCGGTGAGGGCCGCTCCCGGTAAAACCTCTTTCCAGGTCCGTGTTCACCGACGACTGGAGCCTGGACAGCATCCGGCTGGCGTAGCCGTCTGCCGGGAACTGGCTGCCGTATCTGATTTCTACGGCTGACTTATGCTTGGCTATCTGACTGTATGTCCTGCTTATTCCTATGTTGATATCATCTATCAGCTGCTGGCGGGCCTGGGCTATCTGGCCGCCGGTCTCGCTTAAACGCACATCCCAGGCGAACAGCTGCTGGTTGGCTTTGCCGCGGCCGTGTTTTAGCAGCGCGTTGCGCTGGGCCAGGGTGCGCCGGTAACCGGCTAAAAGGGCTTTGAAACCGGGGCGGCTGCGCTCTAAAAGCTCGTCAAAGTAGTCCCGGCGCTGGTCCGGCCCGCGGCTGATTAGCTGCAGGTGGTTCGGCTCGAAATAAACTATGGGTATAGTGCGTTCAAAACTCAGCCGCTTAAACTGTTTGGTATCGATTTCAAACGTCTTAGCCGGCTGGCCGGCACCTAAGACTATCTTTAGGACCCGGTTCTGCTTTTCAAAATCACCCTCCAGGCGTGCCCACTCCTTACCAAACCGGACGACTTCCATATCCCGGGCCCGGTACGAACTGCCGCGGGCCAGCAGCATAACAGATTCCAGCAGGTTGGTCTTGCCGCTGGCATTGGGCCCGACAACGATATTTACTCCTGGCTCGAATTCAAATGAAGCGTCGCCATAGGAACGGAAGTTCTGTAACCTGACGGAGCTTATCATTAGATTAAGCTTACAGCTTTTTTAGCTGCGAAGCGGCATGATGAGGTGGATGTAACCGGTTTCGCCGGAGCTGCGCAGGATTACCGGCTCCAGTTTTCCGTTAAAGCAGAATTCGACTTCTTCGGCCGAGAAAGCATTCAGGGCATCGATTAAGTAGCGGGAATTCAGGGTTACTTCGCCGCCGCCTGTCACTTTGGCCGGCGCTTTGGCGGTGTTTTCGCCCAGCTGCGAGGCGATGGCGTTAATACTCACGCCGTCTTCTTTATCGGCTTTGATGGTAATGCTGCCGGCGCTTTCGCGGGCGAAAAGACTGGATACCTTGGTGATATTAAGCAGGTCGGCCCGGGCCAGCTGGGCCACGGTTTCAAACTTGCCCGGGATAAGCTTGCGGTAGTCGGGGTAGTTGCCCTCTATCAGACGCGCTACCAGGCTTACGTCGCCTACATTGAACAGCACCTGCTGGTCGTCGTGGGTGACGGTTACTTCTTTGTCCGTATCAGAGATTATCCTCAGCAGATCCTGGGCGGCGCTGGCCGGCACCAGGAAGTTAATCGGTTTGGAGGCCTTACCGACCTTATTCTCGGCCAGGCGGTAGCTGTCCGTGGCAACCACGACAGCCTGGGTACCGACGCTATGGAAGTAGACGCCGTTAAGCACCGGCCTGGCGTCATCGGCGCTGGCTGCGAACACCACTTGCGACAGCGCTTTCTTGAATTCAAGCGCCGGGCTTTTCCAGGTAACACCTTCTTTGATTGCCGGCATGACAGGGAAGTCATCGGCTACTATGCCGTTAATCGTGGATTCGTACTGGTCGGTGGTAATATGCAGCTTATTATCGGTAAGTTCCAGGTTAAGGACGCTGTCCGGCAGGCTGCTTACAAAATCCTGCATCAGGCGGGCAGGGACCGTAATGGCGCCTTCCTGTTCGATTTTGGAACCTATGAAGTGGGTGATTCCAATATCAAGATTGGTGGCAGCGATACTGAGCCGGTTGTTCTCGGTCTTTAACAAGACATTGGAAAGTATGGGCAGGGTGTTACGGCTATTGGCTATACGGGCGACAGTGCTTAGGGCTTTTGATAGGTTGGCTTGGGTGACTTGCAGCTTCATGAACTATTCCTTTATTAAATTAGTAGTATTTATAGACGGTGTGTAAAAAGGGGATAAAACCCCATCTAACAGACGGGATTTAGCTAAAACAGCCTGTTTATAAGCGCACATCATTTGTTCAAACGCGGTGGATAAAACGGGCATAACAAATACTTGACTTGTTAAGTATTTTGGATAAGTTGTGGACTTTGTGTATAAGCCGGCAGCTTTACACAGGCTTTTACCTAGCTTTTCCACGGCTTGTTCACAGGCCTTATGCATAGAGCTTTTCCTTTAATTCATTTACATGCGAGCGAATCGGGCTTTCATAGCTTAGTTCGCGCTGGATTTTTTCTATGGAATGGATAGCCGTGGTGTGGTCTTTGCGGCCCAGTTCATGGGCAATCTTAGGGAATGAAAGATGCAGTTCGCTGCGCAGCATATACATGGCTATCTGGCGGGGTACGACTATATCCTTATCGCGCTTTGGCCCCAGGATATCCTCAATCGATACGTGGAAATGTTTGGCTGTGCGTTCGATTATAGCCCGGGCACTGATATGTTTTGGCCGGTTCTTGGCGCCTTCGAAAATCAAGGTGGCTACCTGGATGTCCGGCTCCACTCCCCGCATTTCGCAGAAAGCTATCAGCTGGTTCAGCGCGCCTTCCAGTTCGCGGATATTGCTCTGGACTATGGTGGCCAAAAACTCTACCACATCCTGAGGCAGTGTAATCTGCTGGCTGGAAGCCTTGGTCTGGATGATGGCGCAGCGGGTCTCAAAATCCGGAGTCTGCATATCCAGGGTCATCCCCCATGCGAACCGGCTGCGCAGGCGTTCTTCCAGTGTCGGGATATCTTTGGGCGGCTTGTCGGAACTCATGATTATCTGCTTATTGGCCTGGTACAGCGCATTGAACGTATGGAAGAACTCTTCCTGGATCTTTTCCTTGCCGGCCAAAAACTGGACATCGTCAACTATCAGAACGTCGGCGCCGCGGTAGAAGCCGGCAAAATCAGAAGTGTTCTTCCTGAACCGTAGAGCATCAACGAATTCCTGCACGAACTGTTCGGTAGAGGCGTATATCACGCGGGCGCCGGGGTTCGCGGCCAGTACCGCGTTACCCACGGCTTGGATCAGGTGGGTCTTGCCTATGCCAACTCCGCCGTAAATGAACAATGGGTTGTATTTGGTGCCCGGCGAACCGGCAATCGCCTGGCAGGCGGCGTACGCCAGCTCGTTGCCGGCCCCCACCACGAAGTTGTCAAAAGTGTAGCGTTCGTTCAGACCCTGCCTGTATGAATGGGTAACACTGGCGATGGACGGTCTTGTCCTTACAGGTGTTTCGCGAATAAGTTCGGCACTATCGTCCGCTGAATCAGTTTCTCTGGGGGATGCCGTGATCCCGGTGTGTATCTTGTATTCGATTTTCTGAGGCTTTACACCATTCTTCGCCAGCACCTCCAGAACCAGGTCGTTGAATTTCCGTTCCAGCTGGTTCTTTACGAAAATATTGGGTACACCGACTACCAAAACCTCGTCCTTGTTACGGACCAGCTGAGTGTTTTTGAACCATGTCACAAAGTTGCCGCGGGAGACGCTCAGCTCGATTTCGCCCAGTACTGCCTGCCAAAGCCCGCTTTCCTGCATCTTTGCCTTTTTCACCTCTTCTGTTAGGGTTGCTTGCTAATAATATATGCCAAAGCAGCGGTGTTTTCCACAGGCTTGTGAAAAAATACTACAGAAAAAAGCCCTGTCGGCGCCTAAGAAGAAAACTTATACACAAGGATTTGCCACATCAGTTAATCTGTGGAAAAAATAATCAAAACTGAGGATAAACCACAAATAATTGTGGTTTATTATTGTGTTTTTCACTCCGCGTATCAGTGCGAAAGACGGGCGCGGCCTTTTTGCCGGCGCCGCATGATAACTTTGCGGCCAGCTTTGGTGGCCATTCGCTTCATAAAGCCGTGTTCGCGGCTGCGCTGCCGCTTTTTAGGCTGATAAGTCTGTTTAGGCATGTCTACTACCTTAACAAATTCTCTGTTAACTATCTACCATAATCTATAAACTTATATCTATGATTACCCGAAAGCACCGCTTCCACGGTTACGGCAGCCTGCGGCAGGTTTACCGCCGGGGTTCTATGTCCCGCGGGCCGCATCTTGCCGTCAGGTCGGCGCTAAATCCCCGGCGCAGCTCTTATCGGGTGGCGGTGGTGGTGTCGCGCAAGGTCAACAAATCAGCCGTGGCCCGAAACCGTATCCGCCGCCGGCTTTATGAGCTGGTGCGCGAATTCGGCCCGCAGATAACTCAGCCATACGATATAGTCATCACCGTCTTTCAGAACAATATCCTGGAAGTTCCGCACCGGGACCTGAAGGGCCAGCTGAAAAAACAGCTGAAAGAATCCGGCATCATAAAATAACAGGGGCGTCATGTTATGATAATTCCAGCTCGGAGTTAATTTTTAATGGTTGCAAATATTTTCACGACTATAATCGTCCAGCCGATTTTCAACCTGCTGGTTGTCATATACGCGCTATTGCCGGGGCATAACTTCGGCCTGGCTATAGTCCTGTTTACTATCCTGATACGGATAATCCTGTGGCCGCTGGTAAAGAAGCAGCTTAACCAGGCCAAGGCTATGCGGGAACTGGCGCCGGAAATAAAGAAAATCAAGCAGGCCGCCAAAGGCGACCGCCAGAAAGAATCGCAGATGACCATGGAGCTTTACCGGGAGCGCGAAGTAAACCCGTTCGCCTCTATCGGCATCCTGCTGGTGCAGCTGCCTATCCTTATAGGCCTGTACAGCGGCCTGAACCGTATCATCAAAGACCCGCACCAGATAGTCAGTTTTTCTTATTCGTTCGTCCAGCACATGCCCTGGATAAATGCGCTGTCGCATAACATCCACCGGTTCGACAATTCGCTGCTGGGTATAGTGGACCTTGGTAAAAAAGCCATCGGCAACAACGGTATTTATTGGCCGGCTCTGCTATTAGTTGCGGCTTCCGCTGTCACCCAGTACATCCAGAGCAAACAGCTCATGCCCCACGATAAGGAGGCCCGCGGGCTGCGCCAGATCCTGCGCGACGCCGGCCAGGGTAAACAAGCCGACCAGACAGAAGTCAACGCCGCCGTGGGGCGGGGTACCCTGTTTTTGGTGCCCGGCATGGTATTCGTGTTCGGTCTTAATTTTGCCGCGGCCCTGCCGCTTTATTGGTTTACCAGCAGCGTAGTAGCGGTGCTACAGCAGGCCCGGATCTTAAAGGAAGATGTCGATGAGGCCGATGCATCGGTTCCGGAGCCGCGCTCCAAATCCAGGCTTAAGTCAACCGAACCGTCATCGGCCGCTATTAAAGCCTCTTCGCCGGGCCTTAAGGTAACCAGACGGACAATCAAAGAGCCCGCCAAAACAAATACCCGCTCCAAATCCTCCAAACGCTCTAATAAAAGGAGGCGAAAATGAAGTCAGATAAAAGCCGGCACTCGGATTCAGATGCTGCGCAAGGCGCAGACGAGGAACGGAACGATTCGATGGAAGAAGCCATAATGTTCGCCAAGAAATACCTGGAGGACGTGCTATCTTTCTTTGGTCTTAATACCGACGTTTATACCACCACCGAAGATAACGAGGTAATAGAGCTGGATATACCATCCACGCATCTGAACGGATTCTTAATCGGCCAGCGCGGTGATACGCTGCGAGCCATACAGTTCACTATCAGCACGGCTTTAAAAAATAAGGGCTACTCCCATACGCGGGTAAACGTTGATGTGGCCGGGTACAAAAAGGGAAGAGCCGAGCGCCTGGCCAAACAGGCCGAGGAATGGTTCAAAGAGGTGCGTGACAGCGGCAAACCGAAAGATTTGAATCCCATGAATGCCGCCGACAGGCGGGTGGTCCATAAGGCCGCCGAGGAATGGGGCCTGACCACTGAATCGGTAGGCGAGGGCCGCGACCGGCATATCGTTATAAACCCGGCCGCCGAAAAAGAATAAGTACTCCCCTGTTCAAATTATAAAAATACTTAACAAGTTAAGTATTTTTAAGGGCGGCTTCGTAAACCCGCAGGGTTGCCGCGGCGGTCTTTTGCCAGGAGAAATTAGATGCCCGCAGCCGGCCTTTGATTATCAGCCGGTTCCTTAAAGCGTCACTGCCAACCACTTCGCTTATCTTCACCGCCATATCTATTGTATTCGCCGGGTCAAAGTAATTGGCGGCGTCGCCGTAGACTTCCGGCAGACAGGTGGCGCTGCTGGACACTAGCGGTGCCCCATGGGCCATCGCCTCCAGCCCCGGCAGGCCGAAGCCTTCGCTTAGTGACGGGAAGATATAGGCCGCGGTGTTCTGGTACAGCCACTTAAGCTCGCCTTCGGTAACGAAATCAGTGAACACCACCGAATCAGCCATCCGCATATTGGTCACCTTCCTTTCAAAAAAATGGTAATTCCGGTCAAGCTTACCGGCCAGCACCAGCATCAATTCAGGGTATTTCTTCTTAAGCAGAACATAAGCATCAATCAGACGGCCAAGGTTCTTATGCGGCAGCGGCCGGCCCACATACATGATGAAGCGCTTGTCCTGAAGCCGCGGGATGGGCTGGGCTGCCTCTGGTATGATGTCGGCGGCCTCGTAGGTTACAAAAATCTTTCCGGGGCTTATAGCTGCGTATTGCGCGACGTCCTGCTTCACAAAATCGGTAGGAGTAATAATATAAGCGGACTGTTTAGCCACCCTTTTTACCAGCCAGGCGTAAACTTTCTGTTTGAACTTGAAAATAAAAAGGTTTTTGCCGGGGTTCTCAAACCTTACCGTAGTCAGGTCATGGATTGTAGTTACCGCTCTGCCCTTATAGAAGGCCGGCTGCTGGGTCATAGAAAAATGTACCAGGTCCGGCCGCAGTTTTTTTATCTGCCTCAAAAGTCCTATCTGTTCAGCGAATGTGAATTCCTTATGATTTGACTTAATCACTTTAAAATCCGGCGCTATCTGATTAAAAAAATCCATCCGCGGACTTTTAGCAAGGATGATTATTTCGTGCTGCGGCTTAAGCGTGTGCAGGTGTTCTATAAGCTTATCTACGTAACGGCCGGTCGTGGTGCCGGACTCTCTTGCATCGATGACTATTCTAGACATTCTTCCCTCTTAGTTTCCACCACTTACTCCTAAGACCCCTTAGCTTATCAGCATTCGGCGGTAAATCATGTGTGATAATCGACGCTATATAGCTAACCGGCACCTTGCGGTTTTTTTGAATCTTATGGCGCTGGACCAGTTTTTTTGGCCAAAGAACAGTACCCACGATAGTAGCTTTCAACACCGGCCCAAATTGTCCGCGCCGCAGAGCGCTTAATAATATGCCGCCGTATGCCATAACCAGCCGGGGCCAGACTTTTGGCATCAAGGCCCAGGGCACGTTCTTCCAAAGCAGCAGCGGCAGGTTCTTTAATGTCTGGTAAGTGGTAAATCCCTTGATTGCGGAGCTGGTGGCGCCAATCTGGTGGTAAACGATTGCCTGCGGCACATAGGCTACTTTCCAGCCGGACAGCTGGGCCCTAAAGCTTATGTCCACGTCCTCGTAGTAGGCAAAGAAATCCTCGTCAAACAGACCGATTTCTTTCAGCATCTTTATCCTATATAAACTTGCGCCGCCGGATGCTCCGAACACCAAATCGCTGTTATCGAATTGCCCCTTATCTTCCTGGCCTCTGCCCCTGGCAAAAGGCAGGCCCCATATGGTGTAGGTCTCTCCTGTACTATCGATTTCCCTGCCGCCGGACTCTAAAATTTTGCAGGTAGCTATACCGGCCTGAGGGTTGCCATCTAAAAAGTCTACCAGGCGTTTCAGCCAGTCTTTATCGGCTACGGCATCATTATTCAGCAGCGCTACATATTCGCCGTTTTGCTCAATAGCGTACTTTATGCCGGCGTTCACGCCACCCGCGAACCCCTTGTTCCTATCGTGTCTGATTAAAATCGTATCCGGGTACTCTTTTTCGATTATTTCAGCGGAATTATCCGTGGAACCATTCTCTACCACTACAACCTGGTGGGCTCGACTCTGACCTTTCAGCGAGCCAAGGCAGGCGCGTATACGGTCCGCACCGTTCCAGTTCGGTATAACGACGTAGACAGGCTTCATAAACTATCAATATGATAACAAGGATAAGATGGTTTTTGGCCGGCTGGGTGAGCTTTAAGACTGATTGCCGCCGAACCGGTCAAGAATATTCTTTGTTATCTTAACAAGCGCGGGGCTATAGGCGGACTTACTGGAGTTAAGGCCTGACGACCACTCTATGGTCCCGGCGTCAAAGACTTGACCGCCGCCGGGCAGCTGATAGTAAGTACTGTCAGCAAAGTCGGCCTTCCCGGCGATATTCACAAAAGGCGAGTGGAACAGAACATTGATGCCCGGTGGATGAGGCGCCCTGCCGATATATTTATCGTACTCATAGCCAACCAATCCCGGGATTTTATCACCTTTCTTTAGGCCGGTGTCCTTAAAAATCCAGCTGGAATCATCGTATACCACCAGCGGCTCGCCTACCGTAACTGTGGCGCCGCCTTTTATTTCACCGCCGTATGAATCGCCCAGAAGCTCACTTTCCGGTTCGTTTAAAGGCGGGCTTTGCCAGCCGGCAGGGGTCGAATACTGCGGGTTCGTTTTGGTAAAGGGGTCAAGCTCCGCGCTTTTGTAATTGACCATTATCCTATCCGGAGCGCCGGTTAAAGGGTCCGGTTCGAACCGGACCGGCCTGTAAGCTGTGTTAGCCGCGAATACCGCCAGGTTTACGCCCCTGGCAAGAGCTTGCTTATAGCCGTCCAGCATCTGCTTGCTCCAATACTCGTCATGGCCGGTGATAATAATAGCTTTGTATTTAAGCAGGAGGCCGGGATGCTGGTGAATATCAATATCGGTCGCATAATCCACCTGATAACCCTCCTTCTCAAGAAAAAGAATCATGGGATACTCCCATTTCAGAAAATCACCCGAGCCGTCATCCCCTCCCTGGGGCATCAGGTAAGGGCGGTTTAAAGAAACTTTAACCGCCCGGTTCAATTTTAAGGCGGGGGTTAAGCCCTTATATAATGAGTTCCCGCCCCATTGGTTATAGGCGGTGTCGGTATTAATGGAGTGGACGAATAAGTATTTTGAATGGGGGCTGGATGTCCGTACCGTGAAAGGGATGTAGTTCTGATATCCATCGCTGGAGGTTAGTTTTGCAAGGTACATGCCCGGCGACCAGTTTTGGGGTATATTCAGATTGACTGACGCGGGCCATCCGGCGTTCACGAGCCCGGTGGATTCATCGGGGCTTGGGATGTTAAGACTTTTGCATATCCGGCTTCCCAGGTTGGCGACGTAGAAGGATCCGTTACCGCCGTACCACCCCATTCTATAGATGGAGGTATTGAATAACTTTGCCGAGCAGCTTATCTGGAATTTTATATTTCCCCCTGGAGACACGCTGGCTAATGAAGAGAAGCCTTCAACCTGATGGTTATCGGCAGTTTTCTTAAGCGCCCAGTTATTGTCGGGAAATGATGTTGGGTAGAACCCGGGAGCCGTGGCGCTTTTATATAAGTAAATCTTGACCGCAGCAAAGCCTGCTAAAAGTATCAGGAAGCAGCCGGCTATCAGTATATGCGATAATTTAAGTCTTCTTTTTTTTGACGGTGTCTTTACCGTATAGACTTTCATCTAGAATCAGTATACATAGCGCCGGAAGTCCTAAGCCAGAAATGCACCTCGACCTATAATCCCGTATTCCTCTATAATACCCGTAACGGAATGCTTAAAAGGATATTTTCAAAAAAGAACCGGGCCCTCCTTGCGGAACTAGTCCGGACCGATTTCAAGCTGCGGTACCAAGGCTCGGTTTTGGGTTATGCCTGGTCTTTGCTGCGTCCGCTGCTCATCTTCGTTATCCTCTACATCGTTTTTGTTAAGTTTATCCCTTTGGGCAAAGGCGTACCCCATTATCCGGTCTATCTTTTACTGGGTATAGTTATCTGGAACTTCTTTAACGAAATGACCGTCCAGAGCCTTGGTTCGGTTGTTGGTCGGGGCGACCTGATCAGGAAAATACGCATACCGCGGTGGATCATAGTATTTTCCAGCAGCCTTTCGGCTTTGATAAATTTTTTGCTTAACCTGGTGGTCGTGGGCGTCTTCCTGCTGCTGAATCATGTGGATTTGCTGCGGACAAGTTTATTTTTGCCGCTGATTTTATTGGAGATTTACATCTTTGCTCTGGGCCTGTCCTTATTTTTGGCCGCGGCATTTGTTAAGTTCCGGGACGTGCAGTATATATGGGAAGTTATCCTGCAGGCCGGCTTTTATCTAACGCCCATACTTTATCCGCTGGCTAAGATTACAAATCTTACCTTCCAGAAACTGATAATGATTAATCCGGTAGCCCAATCCGTGCAAGATGCCCGCTATGTCACAATAACGCACCAGACCGCCACTGTTTACCAGGTCTTTGGAGGCGGCTGGTATAAATTTATCCCCTTCATAATCGTGTCGCTGGTATTTATCGGCGGCCTTACATACTTCCGTAAAGAATCCAAATATTTCGCGGAGAACATCTGATGGACGATGTTGCTATAAAAGTTACTGGTTTGAGCAAGACCTTCAAGTTGCCGCACGAAAAGTCCACGACTATCAAATCGGCCGTTGTCAATTTCTGGCACCATGATAGGGGATACGAACTGCAGCATGCCCTGAAGAATGTCAGCTTTGAAATAAAAAAAGGCGAGTTCTTTGGCATAGTCGGCCGCAACGGCAGCGGCAAAAGCACTCTTTTGAAGCTGCTGGCTGGAATCTACACTCCAACGGAAGGCAAGATTGAGGTTAACGGGCTGCTCACGCCGTTCATTGAACTGGGGGTCGGATTTAACCCGGAACTGACCGGCCGCGAGAATATTTACCTTAACGGCGCGCTTCTTGGTTTCAACCGCAGGGAGATGTCCGCTATGTATAACGACATAGTCAGTTTTGCGGAACTCAACAAATTCATGGATCAGAAACTTAAGAATTATTCATCCGGCATGCAGGTCAGGCTGGCTTTCTCCATAGCCATCCGGGCTAAAAGCGACATCCTGCTGATAGACGAAGTTTTAGCCGTTGGCGATGCCGCTTTCCGGGAAAAATGCTACAACTACTTCCGGCGCGTTAAAGATGAAAACAGGACGGTGATATTCGTCACCCATGATATGAACGCGGTTCACGAGTTCTGCGACCGGGGCCTGGTGCTTGATAAAGGTTCGGTAAAGTATGTCGGCAACCCCGATGAAGCATCCAAGCGCTACTTTAAGTTAAACGAACCGGCCCTCTCTTAAGCGTCGGATTTCTTTGTACCCTTTTTGTTTTTGACATAAAGCTCGGGTAATTCCTTCGACTCCGCGCCCCATGTGCCGATGACCTTATCCGCGTGTTCGCGGTAATAGCGCATTTCCGCGGAAGGCTTTTTACTGTCCATGTACCAGGTTTCGTGCCTCGCTATATACTTTCCGCCGGTCCGAAGACTGGGGCCGTAAAGGTGGGGCAGGTTCGCGCGCCATAAAGCAAAAGTCGTGTCTATGTCGGCTTCGTATACTTCTTTTTCAATTTCTTTCTGCCAGAATTTCTTTTCCCAGGCTATCACGTACTCCCTAGGCTCATAACTATCGGGGATGTCATCTATTTTTAAGCCAAACCCGGCCTTGAGATATTTAGGATAGGCATTCAGCAAATGGCAGAAAAATTCAACGGCGCCGTGTGATTCGGGGACGGGTATGACATCCGAATCCGAGATGATATAAGGCTTGTCCTTGGCATAAATTTCCACCGCGTACGTTAACCACGGCGACAAATAACCCACATTGTATCTAAGTTTTACTACTTCATGGGGCGTGGATTCATAATACTCAAGCAAAGGCGGGTATGTAGAAGCGCTGTCGATTATTATTATGTTTTTCAGGCCTTCCTTCTCGCACCAGCTGACAAGGCGCTTCAGCGGTGCAAGCCGATCACGGCTGATAATGAATGTGGGTATATCATTACTGAATCTAACCCGCCTTTTTCTGCCAGTGTCTCCATCGCTCTTAGGCTGCTCTTTTGTTTGTTTTTTGGGCCGCGGGAGCTGGCTTTGCGAAATATAATCCGGGAGGCGTACGCTGGCAGGCTGGATTTCGACCAGTGTACTTTTTTGGGAGGCCAGATCCAGGAGCCCGGCAAGAGAACGCGCTTTACTGGCAATCGCTGCTACGATATCCCTTTTGCCAACATAGTATGAAGTCCTGGTGGTGCCGGCAAAGCCCACTTTGCCAAAAAAACCTTTTACTAGCGGCGCTACGAAAGCGGTAACCTGAGTAGAAAGTATCTGGTTAAGGATTTTATTATCTTCATCTGCTAAGAAATTCCTGACACTCGTGAAAATCAGTTTATCCCCCGATGAAACCACTATGGCTTTCTGAAGCGGCGGGATAACTTTCGAGCTCGTAAAAATAACCAGCCTTTCCGAGCTGTCAGTTTTTGGTTCGCGGGAAAAATACAAAACGGCTTCGACGGCGTTATCGTAGGACTTGCCTATCAGCCCCATCTTTCTTTTCAGCTCCAAGAGGTCCTGCTTTGTAGCGGTGTCGCCGGGCAATATGAAGCTAACCGTGATTGCGTTCATTTCCTGTAATTATATGTTTTTTGGCCGATGATAGGTAGGATATGTGTTCCAGCACAGAGCGCCGGCTAAACGCTTTTCTGATGAAGGTAAGCGCGGACTTCATGCAGAGTGGCTCGCAAACCCGATTTAAGGGCACGCGGCAAGCTTTTAATTACTACAATAAATAGAAAGGGATAGCGCCCGAAATAGTACATAAGCTTAAGTGCCCGTAATAAGCGCCGGCGGCCGGGATTCATGTAGCGGAAAAGCCCCGGATGAAGTTCCCGCAAACGATTGTAAAGTTCAAGCTCCTTGTTCTTTTGAACGTCGATATTGCGGCTTAGGGTGGCGTCGTGCTGCCGGTATTTAAAAATCGCCTCAGGCAAGTAGCCGAACCGGGAGCCGACTTCAGCCAGACTCAGATAAAGCTCCCAATCTTCCAAACCTTCCTTCATCTCCTGTTTGTAGCCTCCAACCTGTCTTAGGCGGGATGTTTTAATCAGGGCGCTGTTATGGATATAGTTGCGCTGCAGCATAGGAAAAATACTGAAGGGGCGCGAGCGGAAGATATCGTGAGCGGCGCCAAAGTATTCCATATCCGTATAGGCCACATCATAGAGGCCGGAATTAGCCAGCTTAACCAGCTTCTCAATATAATTGGGCTGCATAATGTCATCGGCATCCAAAAATATCGTCCAGTAAGTCTGGCTTAGCTTGATACCCAGATTTTTGGCTGCCACTACACCCTCATTTTTTTTGTGGATAATCTCAACCAGCGGGTTGGATTTATATGCGCTGATTGCTTCCCGGCTGCCATCAGTGCTGCCGTCGTCAATCACGATGATCCGTTCAGGTTTCAGGCTTTGGTTAAGCGCCGAATCTATAGCTTTGCTCACATACGCTTCATAGTTATAACAAGGTATCACTACCGTCACATCCTGCGGCTTGTACGCGTTCAGCCGGCCGTTATAACTTTGTCCCAGCCGCATTACCTTGCTTCTTTTCGACCTGATACTGAGCAGGTGCGCCTTATTCCACCGCCAGGCTCTTAACCGGGCTTTTGATTCCGTTGTCGGCCGGACAATCGTTTTTATAAATGCGCGTCTGACTTCGGCCGCGTATGCCCGCCGGAATTTTTTCAGGTTTTGAGGGTCAAAGTTCTTAAAAGCAAAGATATAGCGGTTGCGATGCATCTGATACAGATAAAAGGCGCTTTCCGCTCCTCCGGCGCTGCTGGCGGCCACTTTATGCCAGGCGACGCAGGCCGGGTTGTAATAAGCCTGGTAACCGCTGCGAATCATGCGGGCTACCAAATCCGTCTCTTCATAATAAGCAAAGAAATCGTTATCTAGATATCCGACTTTGTTGGTCGCGGCCCTTTTGATCATCAGCGCCGCTCCGGAAATCGAATCAACAGGCCGCTCGTCTTCACCCACCAGGCTAGTGTAAGTTTCACCGTTAACCGGATTCACTTCTTGGAAGGCATAATACTCATTATCCCGATTACCCACGGGATTGGCCTTATCCCATTTGTATTGCTTGCCGCCTACCGCCGCCGCGTCCTTATGGCGGCCGAAGGTTTCCAGGGCATTCAAAATCCAGTCAGGGTCAATCACCAAGTCATTGTTAAGAAGCAGTATATAGTCGCCTTTTGCCTGGCTGTAGCCCGCGATATGCCCGCCGGTGAACCCGGTATTAGAAGGGAGGTCGATTAAAACGATATCTTTTTCTTTGCGCAGGCGCTCTTTGGAGCCGTCGCGCGAACCGTTATCCACCACTATGACTTCCAGGTTCTGATAGTTGATCTTCCGGACGTGCTTTAAGCAAGCAAGAGTGTTTTCCAGGCCGTTCCAGTTCAGAATGACAATACTAACCTGCCGCTGTTTCATTCATCTGCCTAATAACATTATCCGGGCCGACTGCTTTACCCGGCTTTTAATCGGCAGCCTTTTGGTGCCGGAGTATTTTTTAGACTGCGTCTTAGCCTGGTGGGCCAGGAAGCTTAAGTCCATTGAGGAGACTACATCGCACAGCGGAAGCAGTGTTTGTTCCCAGGTGAACTGACTCATTGCTTTTTTAAGATTTGCGACGCAGTTTTTATAAACCGCGGGCTTGGCCAGCTCATTTATAGCCCCGGCGAACTCGGCTACAGACCGGTTGACCACGATTCCCAAACCTTTGGATTCAATAACTTCAGACAAATAATCGCCGCGTGAACAAATGGTCGGCAGGCCCGCCCATATGTGGTCCAGCACCCGGCTGCGGTGCGAATAGCGGGTTTCCAGGGAATCTTTATCCGCGTAGATAGCCGCGTCGGCGTCCGCAAGATAAGACAGGCGTTCCTCATACGGCACCCACCCGTCCAGGAAGAACACGCTTTTGTCTAGCAGGCCAAGCTTTTCAGATAGTTTACGCGCCTGCAGGGATTCACCCATCTCTTCCTGATAAACGTCGGTGTTAGGATGTTTGGTGCCCAGAAAAACCAGTTTAACTTTCGGGTTATTCACCTTGGACATGGCCTTGACAACCAGCTGGGCGTCAAACCAGTCCCAAATGCCGCCTGTCCAAAGCAGTATGAAATCATCTTTTGACAATCCAAGGCGGGAGCGCAACAGCAGGCGTTTGGGCTTGGGTGGGGTCTTATCTATCCCCATCGGTCCTATCAGAAACCGCTCGCCGAACGAACGCTTTGTAAAAGTATCGGGACCGATTATTTTCTGGGCTGTTAAGAATCCCATCCAAAAATCCTTTTGGCGTTCGTTGGAACACACGAAGTAACTACCCAGATTAAAGTAGTGTCTATACATTTCTATAATGTTTCCAAACTCCACATTCTTTTTTGGGTCGGGGTCGCTTTTTGAGAATTCCAGGTGCGCCAGGAACTCAATGGGCACAGGCGCATACAAATCAAAAATCACCGCCTTACCTTTAGAGGCGGCATAAGCCAGCATCTCGTTGCTTAACCACTGGGCAAAAATAATGTCGGTCCCGTCAAAAAAAGGCCGGTAGGAATTATTTTCCGGGCTGACTACGGGGACGCTTTTATCGTCAGTATTTTTCTGGTTTGTAACGGCCAGCGTCACGTCCGCCACGCGGCTTAATGTTTTGGCTACTTTGGTATAGCGGATTCCGGGGCCCGCCATATTGCTGCCTATAACATCGTGGCATAGAACCAGTACGCGAGGTTTAGAAGCGCCATTCACTCTAAAACATTATACAGGCTAGGGGTTGACCGTAATAGGGAAGGTCAGGCCCTGGAAAGGCATCACGGTTTGGCCGTCCAGCACCAGGGTCCACTGCTCGTTAAAAAAGGTCTTCTTGCTGACTGGCGGCGCCCGGAAAGTAATGCTATAGGTGGCGGTTTTCCCCGGGCCGGCAATATTCGTCGACGGCGTAAGCTGGTTGTGCGAACCCATCCATTCCGGCGTGGTATACCAGAAATAGCTGGTATGGTAACCGGGAGCCCAGGTCATCATACGTACATCCCGCAGCGGGAGCTCGGTAGAAGTCGCCGGTACTTTGCGATGGACGTTCCGCCATATCATATTGCCGGTGTTTTTGACCGTGACGGTGAAAGTAGCTGTTTGCCCGGAGGTCATAGTTGATGGGCCGCTGCGGCTTACGATCGAATAACTGGCAACCGGCTCAGGAATACTTATTTGTGACGATATGCCGGGGCCGCCAATAAACTTCACTCCGTCTAGCACCAGCCTGAAGGCGTGGTTGAATGTCAGCTGCTTATACGGCGCGAAAATTATAGCCTGGAAAGTGCCGGTAGAGCCGGGCGCAACGGACGGCTCTACCATAGAGATTTGATTTTGGGTCAGCCAGCCTTCGCCCCCGCCTATTCCGGGGTAGGCAAACGGTGAATTTGTGTATCCGCTGGTAGCCAAACGGATTGGGTGGCCGCTGGCGTTGGCCGGATTACCATTGTAGCTTTCGTTGTACCAGGTTTCAGCACCTGTATTCTTTAATTTAATCGTTATTTGGTAGGCGTCGCCCGGTAAGATTGCCGGCGGGACATTATCGGATACCAGGCTGTAGGCATAATCCGGAACCGATTTGACTGTGAACGATGCGGGGCGGTCCCGGTGTACTTGTACGCCGTCCTGGACCAGCCACCAGGTAATGGTCTGGCTTGTGGAGTATTGAGGGGCTTTCAGCGGAATCGTAAAGGTCACCTGTGCCCCGGGCGCCACAGAAGCCACGGACATTTTTATCTGGTTCTGCGTGCCAAGCCAGGCCGAATTGCTGGTATCCGCGAACGGCGTGTTCGCGTACCAGGCTGTCATCAGACGGAACGGGTGCACCCCGGCCGGCTCCGAGCCGTCGGCGTACCAGGTCTGCGTGGAAGTATTGTTGAGGGTTATGGTAGCGGTGGCTGTATGGCCGTACTCCAATGACGATGGCGGATTAGCCTGGGAGCTGACGGTATAGAAAGGCCCCGTAGTGCTACCAAAGTAATTTGTGAAAATCGATGAGAAGCTTTGGATATGCGGAGTATAGACATACAGTGCGGCCGTGGCACCCGTGTCCATATGAAGGGATTGGCCGTCAATTGTGGCCGACCCGTCAAAGTAGGTCGTAGATGCGTCTGATGGACAGCGCTTTAAATACCCTTGGGTCATAAGGCCGGAGTAACATGCCCAGTTAGAGGGAATATTATAAGAAGCGGGACAGGTGGCATTATCTTCGCAATGGTTCCAGCTGCCCGTGATGGCGGCGTAAGAAGTCTGGCCTTCCGCTTTATGGCTGGAAAAGGACAATAGCCAGGCGGCGTGCACGACTTGTTCGGAAAACCCGGCCTTTACATTCTGGTTAACGCAGGTGCCGGTTATGGAATTTACTGCAGTGCCGTTACGGTAATAAAGCGGAGTAACCAGGGCTGAGCTGTTAGTGTAAGGGCTGGCCCCTGTGTAGCTATAATTGTGAGTAAACGTGCCGGAGTCGGTGCATGCATAGCCCGTGGCTGAAGCCATCGACTTGGCGCCGCAGCCGTAGGGAGCGCTGCCGTCAACCAGGCCTTCCTCGTTCTGCAGTTTTGTCAGCAGTACTTGGGGGTTTAAGCCGTGGGCTATTGCGGCATGGTAAACAACCGTACCCGCCGATACAGCTGAACCGTACGCATAGTGGCCATCCACAAAGCTGGCATCGGGAGTATAGCCGGTGGGGTCCGGGGCCGTGAACCCGCTGTTTGGGCTGATACAGCTGCTGGGAAAAGTATTGAGCCAGCTGTCTATCTGGCCGGCAGTCATAGCGTTAGTGTTATCAAATACATAATCATCAATCAGATCATTGTTGGTGTAGGCATGGGCAAGGCCCCCCGGCATCAGCAGCACCAGGCTTATTCCCAGGAACAAAATTGATACGGCTGAAAATAATTTTTTCATCATTCAATTACCAAAGGCGTGGCGTCAGCAGCGGTTTTTGTTTGTCCGCCAAGGCTGGCTACGGCGCTGACCTGCCACGAGCCGGCACTGAAACCGGCAGATTTAACATCCCAGGTCCAGATAACAGCGCCTTGGCTATCCGCTACTTTGGTGTCTAAGAATCGTGTCTGGCTCCCGTTAGTGAATTTTATGTAGCATGTGGCGCCGGGGGTGGTGTTGCATGCCGAACTCTCGGTAGTAGGCGCACCATTCTGGCCGGGGTGGTGGTTGCTGATAAAGTTACCCCAGGGCGCAACCAGCGACTCTTTGCTAACGCTTTGCGACGAACTGGCCGAGGAGCTGGTAGAAGAAGGGATTGGTTTGCCGCTAGGGGAAGCCTGGCTATTGCCCGACGCCTGGTTATTAACCGGAGTGCCCACGGATGTAGTGCTTGGTATGGTAGCTGTTTTTTTACTTACCGGCCGGTTAAAGTACCACAGCGCCAGCAGAAGAATAATCACCACAGCCCCTACCGCTAGCAGGTAGTAGCGGATTGAGGGGTTTTTAAATAAGGCTCGGCGTCTTCTTATCATTCTCGTGGCTTTTACTTAATTAAGGTTTTTGGTGTTTGTATAGGGATACATCAATTATAACACTTAAGGTTAGCCTTACTGTAGTGTTTTACTCAATGCCTAAAAGAGCCGTCTCTTACCTGATAGAATAGAAGGTATCCAGAGATGAAGTTGCTTGTATTATCAATATGCCATAACGAGGCCGGCACCATCGGTGAATTGCTTGATGGCATTCCTGAGAAGATTGACGGTATCACGCAGATAGAAAAGTGGGTCATCGATGATGGCAGCACGGACGGCACAAGCGAGGTCGCAGCAAAGCATGGCGCAAGCGTAGTGAGCGACGGCGCCCAAAAACGTTTAGCCTTCCGCTTCCGTGAAGCGGTAGACCTGGCCCTTGCCCAAAAAGCCGACATTATGGTGAATATAGATGGCGATTTGCAGTTCAACCCCGCCGACATCCCAAAGCTCGTGGCCCCAATAGCAGACGGCCAGGCTGACTTTGCGGCGGCAGATAGATTTAGCAGCCCCGAAACCGGCCGATACCGTCAGCCAGCCAATATGCCGAAAGGCAAGTACTTGGGCAATAGGATGGGAGCCCGGGTGGTCAGCTATCTTAGCCGGCACGAGTTCCACGACGTTACCTGCGGGTTCAGGGCTTATAACCGAAAGGCCTTGTTCGCTTTGAATACGGATGGCGCGCACACCTATACCCAGGAATCCTTCCAGGTTCTGGCTATGAAGCGGCTGCGAATAGCCTCGGTGCCGGTTGATGTTAAATACTTCCATGAACGCAAGTCCCGGGTAGTGGGGAATATCCTGCATTATGTGGCCGTTAGCGCCGTAAATATCCTAAGGTCGTTCCGTGACTTCGCGCCATTAAGGTTTTTTGGGTGGCTTGGATTCATTCCAGTGCTTCTGGGCTTAATAGCTTTAATCATCTTTTTTGGCCACTACTTTTTACGGCACCAATTCAGCCCCTTTAAGTTCCTGGGATTCGCCGGAGTATATCTGGTAACAATAGGTGTAATATTCTGGGCGCTGGGGCTGGTGGCTGATATGCTTAGCCGAATGCTTAATAACCAAGAGAAAATATTAGAGAGGGTAAAAAGGCTGGAAGCTTCCGCGGGCATTTATGCCGACAGCGAAAACAACCTTAAGGACAAATGATGGCAAAGAAAAAATCCGTGAAGAAGAAAGAAGTATTAGTAGATGATAAAGAGTACTGGAAGGAGCGCCACGCCAAAACCGCCAATCTAAAGGCCTCAGGAGTCAAATCGGTAGGTGTTAAGAGCAATGAGTATATCTACAGGATTCTGGCCGACCAGTATCTAAAGCTGCTTAGAAGCCTGGACCTTAAAGACGTTAAAACGGTTCTGGATTGCGGCTTTGGGGATGGGTACTTTCTGCGGTTTTATCAATCGTATTTTCCGCAATTCAATATCTTCGGAGTGGATATTAGTGCTGATGCCAAAAATAAAATCGATTTTGTCGCGAAGAGCAAGCTATACACTAGCGATCTGACAAAGTTCAATTCGAAGAAGAAGTTTGATATCGTCCACAGTTTTGATGTGATGTACCACATCTTGAAGAGCGAGGACTACGTTAAAACCCTGAACAATATGGCGAACCTTTCGAACAAGTACATAATCCTGCACGAGCGTTTCCTTACCCGCGCGCCGCTGGTCAGTTCCAAGCACGTACGAATGCGAAGGTCTGAATTCACGAATCAGGTTCTGAATTCCAAGGGCTTCTATCTTCACGAGGAAATTCCAACGCACTTTTTGGCCATGCGGATGTTTACTTACAAGTTCAATAAGGTTATGCCCCATTCTCTGTATAGACTTGATAAGTTTATAGCCGATAATATCCACCCTTCCGCTCAGGAGTTCCTGGCATCGCACCATATAAGAGTGTACGCGCGAGCCCCGGAAGCATGATTCATTTTATAGTAGGCACACGCGCGCAGCTGTTTAAGATGGCGCCCATCATGCTGGAGTGCGAAAAGCAGGGACTGAAATGGCGCTGGGTATATACGGCGCAGCACAGGGACACGATCCAGGAAACCTTGGATACTTTCGGATTGCCCCAGCCAGCTTATACCATCGTTCATTGGGATACAGAAGCAAAAACCATGGGAAAGATTTGGAAATGGTTCTTAAAAATGCTGCTGGCGCTGCCGCGCAGCAGAAAAATCCTGGGCGGCTATACAGGGAAGAACAGCGTAGTTTTGACCCACGGTGATACGCTTACCACTTGGCTGGCCGCGCTTATGGGCCGGCTTACCCGTACGAAAGTCATGCATGTGGAATCAGGGCTGCGCAGCTTTAATATGATGAAGCCGTTCCCGGAAGAGATAAACCGGTTAATAACCTTCAGGCTGGCCAACTATTACGCCTGCCCGGGGGATTGGGCTGTTGAGAACTTGAAGAAATATAAAGGCGAAAAAATAAACACCGGCGAAAATACCCAGATTGACACAATTAGTTACGGGCTTAAGAATGCCGACAAATCTGACTACAAGATTCCAAAGGGCAAGTACGTAGTAGCCAGTATCCACCGCTACGAAAATA
>DASSNG010000013.1:0-5772 GCA_035688135.1 Saccharimonadales bacterium (SeqCode)
TACGGCCAGGAAGATATCTTGGGCCTGCCGGCCTACCTCTATCCAAACTGATGGGTTTTCTTCGGCCGCGGTTATCACAGCTACGCTATCGGCGGTGACGAAGCTTTTGTAGTTAAGGCCTGCCAGCTTTTCGCCTATATCTTTGATCCTCATAATCCTGGGGACGATATGCGATGTCAGCATCGGCATCCGCAGCGAATAGCCCGGTATGCCTTTTTTCTGGCGTGAGCTGTTGGGCTTTATCCAGGAAGCTATCTCTTTTCGGAATGCCGGGTTATGGTAAGCCCGGCGCAGCCCTTCAGCCGTCAGGCGGGCCAGTTCTTCTATCTTTTCCCTGTCGGTTATAAGTACCGTCTGGCAGGTATCCTTTTTTTTGATGATATCCAGGGTGCCTTTACTCAGCTCCAGAGGACCGAAAGGACCGCGGTAATTGCTTCGGCTGGCGATGTTATCAACCGCCTCCTGGGCTTTGGCCGCCGGCTTATCGGAACTCCCAAGGTTTTTCAGATGGATGGTGGCAGTATGCTCTGTTTTCTGGTCCGAAATCGAAAGCCTGTCCAGCACGCCCAGTTCGTCCGCGGCTGTCTCCAAGTTCTTCAGCAGCGCCCCCAGGCTGATATACATATCTCTTTTCTTGGCATCGGCAGCCGGCAGCTGCCGGGTATTATCCATATGAACTTCAATCGAGTTTTGGCCCAAACTGAACTTCCAGGGCTGGGTGTTGTGGGTGGAAGGAGCCAGTACAGCGATTTCCAGAAGTTTGGCCATCTTCTTCCTGGGGCTCATCCCGCCGAAGCCGCCGATGTTTATCCTGGGCGGTGACTGGTAATTTTTCATTTGCCGGCTCCCAGCGCGCCCATGATTTCCTGCCTTTCAGGCGAGTCCGCGACGTCCTGCGCTCCAAGTCCTAAGACTTCGCCCAGAGAAAGCTTGTATCTGCCGCTTTTGACATCTTTGCCAAGGATAATCTGCTTGACTACGTAAGCCGCCAAGCCCCCGGATATGGCCACGGAGCTGTATAACTGCGGGCGGCCCACCAGGCTGCGGCCCATCAGGGTCAGGCTTTTAAGCGCACGGGTTGGGACATTTTGGATACCCGCAAGGTTCGCCGCGTACCGCTTCATATCCTCCGGGCTCATTTTTCCGGCCAGAATATCCTCCACGGTGTCGTCCGCCAAGGAATTGAAGGGGCGCACGCCGTCCTCAGAATCATATCTTTCCACGTCAATCAGGGTATTGTCTCCCAGGTTGGTCAGCATAACGACCGGCACTCTTTTCTGCTTGGCGGCTTGCCGGATACGGACTTTCATCTCAAAATCATCAATTTCGTCGATGGCTATGAATTTGCCGCTTGCGAAGAACGAATCCAAATTGTTCTTGTCCAGCCCCTGCGGCAGCACCTTCACCCGCGCGTAAGGATTGTTTTCGTATAGCTGGCGCAGAGTGACATCAACCTTGGTCTCGCCCAAATCAGCTACAGAGATATTTACGCGGTTCATATTGCTCAGGCTGAACCTGTCGTGGTCGGCAATTACCAAACCGCCGCAGACCGAGCTGCTATTGAGAGCCCGGGCGATGGAATTCCCTACCGACATGCCGGCGATGCCGACAGTGTATTTCGACATCGTTTCGAGTTCCTCCAAAGTCACGATTTCGCGGTTGCGGTTAGTCCTGAGCCTGTGGAATTCATCCCGGCCTACAAGATGGACCGCTTTTTTCTGCCAGTCATAAATCACCCAATTACCTTTCAGCTCCGGGGTGCCGCCAAGGCGGGAGTTTAAAAATTCCCGCTTTACGGCCTCATCTTTGGTACCGGGATTATCGATTTCGAACAGCTCTTCCAGCTGCTCTTTATATGTATCCGCCAGCTCATATCCGGAAACTTTCAGCTCCTCCAGCTGTTCTTGGCCGAAGCCTCCTTCTTCAAATATACGGGGTGCTACTTGGTAACCCATTTCTGCTTTCCTCCTGGCTTAAAGTGATGGTGGTGCTCATAAGGCCACATGATTATCTCCGGGAAAATCTTACGGCCATACAGCTTGTATGTCTCCCTGTATTCCGAACTTTGTTCTATAAGCGATTCCGCTATGGTTTTCTGGATTTTTTTGGCCAGCGCCGGGTCTTCTTTGACGCCGGCTTTCAGCTCCACGTTGACTTCGAATTTCTGCTGGCCGTCATCATCATAATAAACCCGCATACTGAACTTGCCGGTCACCAGCTTTTCCAGGGATTTTGCCTGGAGCGGCCGGCGGACCATTTCAGCGTAAATCAAGAAGGCGTAATAACTTACCGAGAAGTCGGCGCGCTCGTACACGTAGACGAACGGCAGTCTCCAGAGCGTATCTCCTATGCCGGCCGCAGCGGCTTCCTTTTCCATGTCATAACCCTGCGCCAGGAGTTTCTTTTTAAGCCTGTCGTATCCCACTACCCCGCCGTTATCTTTAAGGTCGTAGCGCACCAGCGGGATCCCGCTGAAAGCCGAGCAGTAGATATGCGAATCCTGCTCCTCAAAGTAATATAGCGCCGGGTTGTACTGGGTTAAGGTAGGCAGTTTTGAAGGATGGGAAAACAGCTCACCATACAGCTTCTGGTCCAAAAGCGCGTCCCTTCTTAGCTTGATAGCCAAAGGCGTCTCGTGGGCCATGGTGCCCAGATCGACGGTGCCGTAATGGTTGAGCGTCCCGCGGTAAATGTCCTTAATGCCGGTCTTGCGGAAAACGTAATCGCGGAAAATCTCGCTGAAACCCTCGGCCGAAAAGATGAACCCCAGATTATAGTCGGACCACTTGATTCCGGCGCTTTCCCCGTCATCGAGGATGTCTTTCAAAAAAGGAGCGTAGGAACCTATAATTATCTGGTCAAAGTCTTTGCCCAGCTGCCGCACCGCTTCCAGTATTTCCAGCTTATTTATGCCGGGGGTGATGATGCTAAGGGCGTATTCGCCGTCGCTATTCAGCAGCTTCAGCGCCTCGTACGTATACAGGCCGCCTATCCACGCCCCCATCGGGAAAGCCACGATGTACAGCGTGCTTCTTTCGTGGATATGGAAATTAGCCCTTAGATACAATTCCGCGAGCTTGGCGTACTGCCAGTCCTGGGTGCTTTGGCGCGGAAAGTAATAAGGCTTGCCGGTAGAGCCGGAAGTAGTGGATATGGTCCAGCTTTTCTGTTTAAACTTGCCGTCCCATACCAGGTCTTTCCGCGGGTAAACTCTAAGGTAATTATCCTTATCAACGGCGGGGAGCTTCCTGAAATCCCGGACCGTCCTGATAGTGGCGGGGTTGACACCGTTCTTTTTCAGAAAATCCTTATAGGCCGGTACCCTTTGGGACATTTCGTGGAACAGGTTCAGGGCGCGGGCGTTGCCCAAGCGCTGCCAGGCTTTCTCCGGTTGGTTTTTCAGCTTTGATTCAAGCCAATCGATATCACGGAAGTTCCGTGGTAATAACAGTTTTGTCATTTTTGGGGAAGATTACTAGGTACTATCATATTACAAGCGGCCTATCGGCTCCTAACGCCAGGGCAACGACAGAATACTGCGCTATTGCCCGGCAACCGTATGATTATCCGGTAATCTAAAAAGTGCAATCAAGATAAGCCCGCAGGCTCATATGGCGGCTTCGTATGAATAAATAGTCTCATAAAGCTTTTGTTTTTAGCATATAATGCTTTATATGGTTAAAATCGCCGTCGTAGAAGATGACGAATCTATCGCCCGGATGTACAAGATGCGTCTGGAACAGGCCGGCTACGAAATAGGCGTTGCCGGAAACGGACGCGAAGGCCTGGAGCTTTGCGAAAAGATGAAGCCGGACCTGGCAATGGTAGACGTTATGATGCCGGAAGTCGGCGGCCTGGAAATGATTGAAGAGATGCAGAAGACGGAATGGGGCAAGAAGCCTTTAGTGATGCTCCTTACTAATCTCAGCCAGCAGGAAGCCAAAGTCGACCGGGCCAAACAGCGGATCGACGGTTTCGCGGTCAAAGCCTACTACACCCCTACCCAGCTGCTGGAGAAAGTCAATGACCTGCTGCGTGAGAACAATCTGATACCCAAACGATAGACTGTCGCCTCGCCACGGTGTAAAATTTAGTTAAATGGCAAAAATAGCAATTATCGAGGACGACCTGGCTATTGCCCAGATGTACCGGCTGAAATTCGAGGCCGAGGGCTATAAAGTGGAAATCGCCGAAAACGGCAAGCTGGGCCTGGAGCTTTGCGAGCACATGAGGCCCGACCTGGTGCTGCTGGACCTGATGATGCCGGAGATGAACGGCGACGAGATGCTGGCAAAGATGCGGTCTACGGATTGGGGCAAAGATATTAAAGTTATCATTCTGACGAACGTCGGCCAGCAGGAAGCCCCGGACCAGTTAAAGAATCTGTCTGTCTGCGACTATGTGGTCAAGGCCGAAATGACCCCTAAGCAGGTAGCCGAACTGGCAAAGAAGCAGCTGGCGGCAGCTTAAGACTTATGAAAATCGGTCTTGTGGGATGGGGCTTAGAGACAAAAAGCGCCTTTCATTACTTTGGGCCGGATAATGATTACCTTATAGTCAACGAAGCTCCCCAGGACGACTTTCCTTCCCAGTCCGAGCATATCGCGGTCCGTTTCCTCCCGGGCCAGCGGCCGCCCGGCCTCACCGGCAACGTAGCCGATCTGAGCTATCTGGAAGGTATCCAGGACTGCGATAAGATTATCTATTCAACACCGGCGGCCAAGAATCTTGAAGCCAAGTTCGGCGACGATAAATCGTTCTGGTCCAAAGCCACGACCATCCAGCACATCTTCTTCGAGAACGTCAAAACCCGGAATATCATCGGAGTAACCGGCTCCAAAGGCAAAGGAACTACTTCCGCGCTGATTAGTGAAATCTTAAAAGCTGCCGGCAAGAAAGTATTTTTCGGCGGCAACGTCGGCTTGGCGGTCTTGGATTTCATAAACGATGTCCAGCCCGACGACTGGGTGGTGCTGGAGCTGTCTAATTTCCAGTTATACAACCTGACATACAGCCCCCATATAGCGGTCTGCCTGATGCTGGTGCCGGAGCATCTTGAATGGCACCCCGATATGGAGGACTACGTGGAGGCCAAGGCTAATTTATTCCGCCATCAAAAGCCCGAAGACATAGCCGTCTATTTTGAGAACAACGGCCATTCAAAACACATAGCCGGTTATTCGCCCGGTAAAAAAATCCCTTATTTTTACAAGCCTGGAGCATTTGTCCGAGCCGACCGGAAAATCGTAATCGGCCCGGAGGAGACGGAAGTAATCGGGCTGTCGGATATCAAACTGCTCGGCAAGCATAATCTGGAAAATATCTGCGCCGCGGTAACAGCGGCCTGGGAGGTTACTCAGGACATAGACGCTTATCGCCGCGTGCTATCAACTTTTGGCGGGCTTGAGCACCGGCTGGAATTCGTACGGGAGCTGGAGGGAGTCAAATATTACGACGATTCCTTCGGCACGACTCCGGACACGGCCATCGTGGCGCTAAGAGCTATCATTGAACCTGTTGTCCTGATAGTGGGCGGGCATGATAAGCGGCTGGATAACTCGGAGCTTATTAAGGAAATCGCCGGGAAGGACAAGGTGCGCCATGTCGTAACTATCGGACAGATAGGACCGGAGCTGGCAAAGATGCTAAGGGATAAGGGCTACGATTCAATAACCGAAGGCCTGAACTCCATGGCGGTTATCGTCGGCGCCGCCCGGGCGCATGCCCAACCGGGGGATGCGGTCCTGCTTTCCTGCGCCACTTCGAGTTTCG
>DASSNG010000050.1:0-2790 GCA_035688135.1 Saccharimonadales bacterium (SeqCode)
TGGAAGAGGAAGGCCAGCAGGACCACTACCGCGACAGTGGGTATTTCCGAGGTCAGGTTCGTCTTGGGCTGCCCCAGGACAATCTGGCTTAGAATATAGATAAAGACACCGTATATGATTCCCAGGGTGGCCAGCGACATCACATAAGCGGCGGATGTCGCCACTACCAGCCGGATATCGAATAGTTTCTGCCGTACCACCGCGTAGCCGATGATGGCGGTGAATAGCAGCGTGTAGATAGGGCTGTAAGCTACGAAGGTGTTGTTACTGAACGCTATAGGCAGCAGAAAGTTAGTGATAGGAATAAGCACCAGTAGAAGAATGCTGGCAATCAAAAGATAGAGCAGCTGGTTGCGCAGCACGCCTCGGGCCTTTTTGTAACGTGACACCAGGCGCCACAGCCCGGTACCGATAGACACCACGGCGAATGCTATGAACAGGCTTATGAACGGGCTGGGCAGAATTGAAAAATGCCGGTCCTGATAGGTGTAGCCCCTGAAATACAGGCCGTCAGCCGCAGCCACCATCAGCAGGAATCCAGCCAGGACATACAGCCTGTCCCACCAGCCGCTTTGATAGATTCGGGAAGACGGAAAGACCTTGGTGAACATCAGAAAGGAGGCGTTCTGAAGTACCACGAAAGCGAAAATCACCTTTATGGACCCGAATATGTTTTCCGGATGGTGCAGGTGCAGGGAGTAGAAATTGGCCGTGGTCCAGCCTATAAGCGACAGGCAGATCAGCCCGAACAGCACGTTAGTGGCGCTGCGGGCGTTTTTGCTAAGCGTAAAAAGGCCGATTGTGAATATGCCTATGTTCGCCAATGTCAGGATTATGGTTTCTATTTTTCAGCCCCCCGGATTTTCAGTAGTATTATAACCCGAAAACCTCTAATAAAGCTTGCGCCGGACCGATTCGCGCGGCGAATATACCTTCGGCAGCAGCGGTTTTCCTATGCAGAAAAGGAATTGCGGCTTCTGGCCCGGGCTCAGGGCAAGCGCCTTATGCAGCTGCTTATCCAGGCCGGGGGTCTCGATAGCGGCCACATAGATAGATGTCGAGCCGCCGTCACGGTTTACGGCCAGAAAGATGTCTTGTGCCCGCCGGCCTACCTCTATCCACGTTCTTGGGTCTTCTTTGGCCGCGGTTATCACGGCTACGCTATTTGCGGTTATAAAGCTTCTGTAGTTAAGGCCGGCCAGCTTTTCGCCAATATCTTTGACCCTCATCATCTTGGGGATGATATGCGATGTCAGCAGCGGCATCCGCAGCGAATAGCCCGGTATTCCTTTTTTTTGGCGCGAACTATTGGGTTTTATCCAGGAAGCTATCTCCTTCCGGAAGGCCGGGTTGCGATAAGCCAGGCGCAGGCCTTCAGCCGTCAGGCGGGCCAACTCCTCTATCTTTTCCTTATCGGTTATAAGAACCGTCTGGCAGGTATCTTTTTTCCTGATGATATCCAGTGTGCTTTTACTTATGGTCAGAGGCCCGAATGGACCGCGGTAATTGCTTCGGCTGGCGATGTTATCAACTGTCTTCTGGCCCTTGCCCGAAAGCTTAAAGGGTTTTTCCAGGTTTTTCAGATGGATAGTGGCGGCGTGCTCCGTTTTCTGATTCGAAATCGTAAGCCCGCCCAGGACTCCAAGCGCCTCGGCGGCCGTCTCCAGGTTCTTCAGCAGCGCGCCTAGACTTATATACATATCCCTCTTCTTAAAGTCGGCAGCCGGCAGCTGCCGGGAATTATCCAAATAAACTTCTATACAGTCTTCGCCAAATTTGAATCTCCAGGGCTGGGTGTTATGGGTAGAGGGAGCCAGGACCGCTATTTCCAGAAGCTTGACCATCTTATTTCGGGGGCTCATGCCGCCGAATCCGCCGATGTCTATCCTTGGCGGTGTCTGGTATCTCTTCATCGGCCGGCTCCCAGCGCCCCCATGATTTCCTGCCTTTCAGGCGAGTCCGCGACATCCTGCGCTCCGAGCCCCAAGACTTCGCCCAGAGAAAGCTTGTATCTGCCGCTTTTGACATCTTTGCTAAGGATAATCTGTTTGACCACGTATGCCGCCAGGCCTCCGGATATGGCAACGGAGCTGTATAATTGCGGGCGGCCTACCAAGCTGCGGCCCATCAGAGTCAGGCTTTTGAGCGCCCGGGTCGGGACATTCTGGATGCCTACAAGGTTCGCCGCGTACCGCTTCATATCTTCCGGGCTCATTTTCCCCGCCAGAATATCCTCTACGGTATCGTCCGCCAAGGAATTGAATGGGCGCACGCCGTCTTCAGAATCATATCTTTCCACATCTATCAGGGTATTGTCGCCCAGATTGGTGAGCATAATGACAGGTACTTTTCTCTGCTTGGCGGCCTGGCGGATACGGACTTTCATCTCAAAATCATCGATTTCATCGATGGCGATGAATTTGCCGGCAGTAAAGAACGAATCAAGGCTGTCCTTGTCCAGCCCCTGGGGCAGTGCCGTCACCCGCGCGTAAGGATTGTTTTCATATAGCTGGCGCAGAGTGACGTCCACCTTAGTCTCGCCTAAATCAGCTACAGAGATGTTTACGCGGTTCATATTGCTCAGGCTGAACCTGTCGTGGTCGGCTATTACCAAACCGCCGCAGACCGAGCTGCTGTTTAGGGCCCGCGCGATGGAGTTCCCTACCGACATGCCGGCGATGCCCACAGTGTATCCCGACATCGTTTCAAGTTCCTCCAGGGTCACGATTTCGCGGTTGCGGTTCGTCCTGAGCCTCTGGAACTCCTCCCGGCCCACAAGATGGACCGCTT
>DASSNG010000047.1:0-16728 GCA_035688135.1 Saccharimonadales bacterium (SeqCode)
TGAGGTCAAAAAGGGACGGAGGCGTCCAATATCCCGGAGACACCGATTTCGCCGGATCATGTGACAGCACCTTCAGCCAAACAAAGCAAAGACTCATAAAAACGACATATAGAAGACCGCTGTAAACCATAACCTTACGTAAATCTCTTCTGGTTATAAATAAGAGGCTGAATATCACACCCAGCACTACTGTGCCAGTCAAGTATGCATATGTTTCAGACATTTTTTGTTTTCTTCGCCTACAGGCATCAAATTACAGATATCATGTAAGCTCGTCAAGCAGCGCGGCGGCTATTTTAATAGTTTCCGGCGGATTGTTTTACTTACTGTTTTTTTACCCAAGAGATCTGGCAGATGCCTAGCGAGCTTAAGGCTATCCCGCATGCCGCCTTTGCCGAGGTAAAGTTTCCAGAGTGTGTCAAAATCAAGCTTTTTGAGCCCTCGCAGGAAGTTATCAATCTCATCATCGTCGCTATGATAAAGAACCTTATAGATTATTGCCGACAAATTCCATTGGCTGCCCCATTTTTCGTCCCAGAGCTTGTCTTGGAGCTCGAGCGCTTTCTTCGAGTAGTCGTTTTGATTACGAGCATTTTCCAGCGCGTCAGCGGCGAAGTGTGCCGAGTAAAACGAAGCCCGCACACCTTCGCCGAAAACAGGCTGGAATTTGGTGGCGGCGTCACCTATAGCCATGAAGTTATCCAAAGTGGCCGATTTCAAACCACCGATTACCCAGTGGCGGTAAGGACACAAGTGGACTTCGAACGGCTGAGCGTCCTTGATCTGCGGATTCTCTTTCCAAAGCTTTTGAAAGTATTCTTTCTGACTCTTTTCGCCTTTGACAACGAAAGTCGGATCCATCTTGCAAACTCCGGCTTTAACTTCTGTTTCACTAGTCGGGAAAATCCATGAGTAGCCTCCGGGCGCCAGTTCGCTGCCCATGAACAAGTCTAAAAAGAAGCCGTTGTCTCCGCGGTCAGGCTTGGCGTTTGCCATGAAATATTCATAAGCTCCGCCGACGCCCGGCTCAAAAAAGTATTCTAGCGAATTGGCGTCAGCTTTTGTCTCGTATTTAGGCATTAGCCCCAGCTCGGCCGCCAAAATTGACTCCGGACCGGTGGCGTCCACTACTACGTTCGCCCGAACTTCGCCAGTGCCCTCAAAACCTTTATACTTAACGCCGATAATTTTGCCTTTCTCCATAATCGGGCCTGTCACTTCGGTAGCCAGCATGGTTTGGGCACCGTAAGTAATAGCTTCGCGGATCAAGTATTGCTTAAGCTCACGGAATTTAAATAGTCGGGCGTACGGTTTATCGTACTCCTGCACCCATGACTCCGTAGGGCCATATATACGTAAGCCGCTGATTTCAGAGTAGCCAAGCTCCAGCGGTAAATCAAAAATCTCAAAAGTATCCAGAGGCGTGCCAGCCGTCGACTTGTTCGGCAGGCCGACTTCTATTTCTTTTTCTATGCACAGGACCGAAAATTTTCTTTTGGCCAGCTCTTTCGTAAGCATGGCGCCCGCTGGACCGGCGCCTACAACAATAACTTCAAAATCAACCATTGCTATGAATTATACCCAAATCCACTCGAACTAAAAAAGTACGTTATAATTTTTCGTATTGTGCTAAAAAATGACTTGAAAAAAAGACTGGCAAAAGTCGATAAAGTTTTTAACGCCGACAAACTACTCCAGCTAGAGCCGGATGATAAATATATCCAGAGTTATTATAGAGCCAGCAAAATTGGCTACTCATTGTTTTATTCTTCGTCTGCTGCCGACCGGATGTATATGGGGATAAGCCGCGATGGCGCCTTTAAAGAAAGTGATTTACTAGAAGCCGCTAGAACGGTAGAGAAATATATAAATAAAAATACTACAAATATTCTGGAGCTGGCTACCGGCAGGGGAGCAACCTCTGCTTATCTTGCAAAGAAATACCCCTCGATTGAATTTGATGGCATTGAATTGTCGCCGGCGCAGCTGCATTTGGCCAAGCAGAAAGCTAAGAAGTTGCCTAATTATCATCCCGTTGCCGGGGATTATCATGACCTTAGCAGGTATAAGAGTCAGAGCGTGGACATAGCTTTTGTTATCGAAGCTCTTTGCTATAGCACCGAGAAAGAAAAAGTATACAGCGAGATAAGCAGGGTGCTAAAGAAAAATGGCGTTTTCATTATTTTTGACGGCTACACAACTAAAGCGCGATCAAAAATGAGTAAAGAAGAACTGATGGCTTGTCGCTTAACAGAAAAGAGTATGGCTTTGAGAGTCTTTGAAGGCCATAAAAGCGCTATTAAAAAAGCCGAGGATAGTGGTTTTCGCGTGGTGAGCGACGAGAACGTATCGGACTATATCCAACCCTCGCTAAGACGTTTTGAAAGATACGCCGCCAAATACTTCGATCATCCCAGATTAGCCAGGACTGTAAATATATTTATATCGAAGAAATTTATTTATAACGCGATTGCCGGATTGCTTATGCCGGAAGTCGTAGGGCGGGGCTTACTAAGTTACTACATTACGGTCCTGGAGAAGAAGTAGGATTTGACCTCGAAGTGCTTTGGTGGGCGAGGTGGGACTTGAACCCACAATCCTTACGGAACGCGATTTTGAGTCGCGCGCGTATACCAATTCCGCCACTCGCCCGAAAATTCACTGCGTAAATAATATTACATACAGCCGACAATAACAGGGGATATTGTACAATAAAGCTAAGCTTATGCACAGTAGTGAAGATGGTAAAGATGACCAGTTTGACGCTTATTTACGGCTGCCGGACAGTGCCGGCGGCAGCGGCCGCAGTAAGGACGATAAGCAGGCCGCCGCTGACCTGATACGCAAAAGGATCCAGGACGCCTACGCCGACGAGCCTGATGCCGCGCAAGAAATAAAAGAGGCAAAGGCCGAAAAGCCTTCCCATCGCTCCAAGCATCAGCAATTCATTTATGAGCTGACTAATTCCGGCAGGCCGCTGCACGAGATACAGACAGCCTGGCACGAGTATTACGCCGGGCTCCCGGACGCCCAGAAACACGAGGTCTGGCGAGAGTTTTACAGCGCTCATGCCGCCGCCGCGAAGCATCCTGCGGTCGCGAAAAAGGAACCGAAAGACGAATTAAGGCCGAGGCTTGCTAAAAAAGTACAGTCCCAAATCGTCAGGGCAAAGTCCATCAAGCCTGCCCTGGAAAAGCATGCGGCGGCAGTACGGCGCCCTTCGAAAAAAAATGTCAGCCAGGCCAGCCCTCTCCATTCCTTGCTGTTCGGGTTAGGGGTCGGCTCCATCGTCATACTTATATTTCTTTTCAGTTTCTTTAACGACCGTATAATCGCGCCCTTCATACAGCCGAGCCGGAATGCCACCGATATCCCGCTTATAAGCGGAGGGGCCGTAGGGAAGGAGCCGGAAGTGATTATACCTAAGATAAATGCCGAGGTACCTGTCGTTTACGATGTCAATACGACGGCTGATGAGGCTATCCAGATAGGCCTTACCGAGGGCGTAGTCCATTATCCAACCAGTCCGGAGCCGGGCCAGAACGGCAACGTGGTGATAGTCGGGCATAGCTCCGGCAACATCTTTAACATGGGCAATTATAAATTCGCTTTCTCGCTGCTGCGCGAGCTGGATAGCGGCGATACTTTCTTCCTGCAGAAGGATGGCAAAAGATACACCTACCAGGTTTACAAGAAACAGGTGGTGAAGCCAACGGACGTGGCCGTACTTGGGCCGGCGGATAAGCCGGCTACCGCTACCCTAATAACATGCGATCCGCCGGGATTAAGCACTAACCGGCTGGTTGTGACCGCGGAGCAGATCAGCCCCGACCCCTCCGCTAACGCGCCGGCCTCCAAAGAGAATATCGCCCCGGCCACGGCGACGACGATTCCCGGCAACTCGCCATCATTATGGTCGCGGCTGGTCAAATGGTTTACGAGCTAGGCTGCTTGTTCTTTGGCAGGTCGCTGCCGGCGCGCATATCCACGTCCTGAAGGATTACGCCCGCTTTTTTAGCGTCACCAACCGTCGTAAGCAGATGATGGTAATCGGAATTGAAGAAACCTCCCGCCGGAAGGTTTGTAGCTGTTACCAGCTGGCTGTTAGTTCCGTCATAATCCATGACCAGCACCTGGCCCGCCGATTCCGCTATAAGCCTGTGGCCATCCATCCATGACATTTCCTGCATGAGGGGCTGGGGGATTTCGTACTCATAGCTGCTGTCAGTTTCAAAATCATGCACTGCGAACCGCTGGCCGGCCTCTACGCCTACGAAACGCGCATTATTGGAAAACCCAACCTTATCCGCCCCCGGATCATGCAGGGCCAGCAAAGGCAAAGCCTTGCCTATCGCAGGGTTGCTTAGATCATCTAATGGGTTCTTGTAAATATTTATCCTGTCCGCGGCATCGCTGCCGGCGATGTAATAGAAGTTCCCCTGGAACTCAGCGGCATCTATCAGATAATTCGTACCGGCGCTGAATTCATAAAGCGAGTATGTCTGGCCGCTGTCCCATATGCGGGCATCCGCTTTCCCCGCAGGTTCGCCGGCAGCTGTTACGTAAGTGATAAGGTTCTTACCATAAGGTTTATACGCAAGGACGCCGCTTAAGATGGGCGAACCGACGGTCCCGACGCCCGTATCTCCAAGCCTAAGAGTGCCGTCATTTTTGAAATACAGGTAGAGCTGGTCGGCCTTCTTATTGAAAAGGCTTACCTGGGAAGGGTTCAGCTTGAATAATTTACTGACGCTGATGGACTGCTCCGGATGCGCCCGATTGAAAACGATGAATTCGCTGCCGGACTTCAGGATGTGCTCCAGCAGGACATTGCTGTTATCGGTCGACCATTCGACCTCTTTCAGTTTGGGCTGGGCGGGATAGTCCGTCAGCAAGCCGTCAGGGATACCTACCTGGGTTACTTTAGGCGTCTGGCTGTCTAAAGTGGAGGTGTCGTAAACATCGAAGGTCGGTGTTTTGGCGCTTTTTTGGACATCTTCCACTAACAGCCATTGCTGGTTCGGCGACTGCGTAATGAGCTCCGGAGCGGCGGTGTAGGTTTTTAAATTCGTGATTACCGGCTTTACGGGAAACAGCATCGGATAAACATAACGCGCTACGCTGCCGCCGTTCAGCGTAAAGCTGCGGCTCCAGTCCCTGTACCCATCTTTTTTCAGGGTAAGGGTGTATTTTCCTCCCGGGATAATAAGCCGCGCCGCTGAAGTAGCGTTGCGGTCCGCGCCGTTGATGAATATTTCGGCGCCGCTTGGATTCGAATCAACGAACAGCAGCCCATTCTGGACTATCTGGCCGGTTTTGGTGTTAATACCGTAACCATTGGCGCCATAAACGATAATGACAGTTGCCAGGCCTATGACTATAGCCACCAGGACATAGCCGATGACTAGCCTGATGTTATGGGCGCGTCTTTTGCGTGAATCTAAATAATCCATTTCCTACCGGTCTATTTTTGCACATAGGGCCCGCTTGAATCCAGGCATGCTATTGATAACCGTTGGCATTATACGTTATATTAATTCCGTAATAATAAGGTAAAGCCAGTGGGCACATATAACAGCACCGTTTTTATCAACGGCAAACGTTACGACGCCGCCACAGGACAGATTATCAGCGCTATCCGATCAAAAAGTCATAAGACCAACCGTGTTATAGACGGTTTTATATCTCGACCCTTGAAGTCAGATGCCAAACCGGAGCCCAAACGGGGCCGGGTAAAATCCTCCCAGGTCCATAAAGGGGCTGAAAGGCCGCGGACCCTTATGCGCGGCGGCCTGAAAAAACCGACGCCTTCTCCTAAATCCGATATCCAGTATCAAACCAGCCGGCCCAAGATTGCAACCCAGCTAAGAGCCCAGACTATCAAGATGCACGCCAAGGTGAACCGCTTCGGAGGAACAGCAAGCCCGGCTTCGGACGCCCCCGCAAAGGCAGTAAGCGGCGAGCTGGTAAGCCGCAGCCGGTCTGGCGGCGATGATGCGGCAAAGGCACCTCTTCCCAGCATGATTACAAGCGTATCCCACCAGAAACTGGAAAGACTGCTGGACGAAGCTCTTACCCGGGCCGACGCCCACAAAGAAGCCCTGCGTTATCAGGCGGCCCGGCATTTTTGGCACCGGCGCTTTCTGTCAGGACGCCGCAAGTGGATAGCTGTAGTAGCGGTATTTTTTGTTGCGGCCGGCGGTCTGTTCGCCGCCTGGCGAAACGTCCCGCAGCTGTCAGTCAAAGTTGCCGGAATGAAGGCCCACGTATCCGCGGCGGTACCTTCCTATAAGCCTGATGGCTTCGTCGTCGCCAGCCCGGCTAAAGCCGTCGGCACGGGCGTGACAATGAAATACAAATCCGCGGCCGACGACAGCCAGACCTACGAGATCAGCCAGACCCGGTCCCATCTGACCAGCCAGCTGGTTTCGCAGAGCGTGGTGCCAAAAGGCGCTCCCGTGCAGACTTCGCAGGTAAACGGCAACACAGTTTATATTTACGGCCCGGCTAACGACGCCGCCTGGGTTAACGACGGCGTGCTTTATACCATCAAGGACGGAGCCAATCTAAGCTCGGACCAGCTTATCAAAATCGTCCAAGGCCTGAACCCCTAGAAAACTGCGGCTTTTGCCTTACAATTAGGTAGATGAAAGTAAGGACCAGGTTCGCTCCCAGTCCAACCGGAGCATTACATGTCGGCGGTATCAGGACCGCCCTGTTCGCGTGGCTGGTAGCCAGACAGGCCGGCGGGCAGTTCGTACTGCGGCTGGAAGATACGGACAAAAAAAGGGAGCAGGCCGGCGCCGAACAGCAGATTGAAGCCAGCTTAAGGAGCCTGGGGCTGGATTACGATGAAGGGCCTGATATCGGCGGCCGGTTCGCCCCTTACCGCCAGAGCGAACGGCTAGACAACTATAAGGAATGGGGCCGTAAACTGATTGACAGCGGCCGGGCCTACGCCGACCCCTATACGCCCGAAGAGGTACAGGCGTTCCGTGAAGAAGCCCAAAGAGCCAAGCGCCCGTTCCTATACCGTAATCATCGGCCAGACAGCCCCCCGGAATGGGACGGCAGCCAGCCCTTGCGCTTTAAATCGGAGCCAAAAGCCTACCAGTGGCATGATGAAGTAATGGGAGATTTAAGTACCGGCCCTGAGGTCATCGATGACTTTATCCTTATAAAATCCGACGGCTATCCTACCTATAACTTTTCCCACATAATCGATGACGCCGAGATGGAAATCAGCCATGTCATCCGCGGGCAGGAGTTCATCGCCAGCA
Source organism: Saccharimonadales bacterium (SeqCode) (assembly GCA_035688135.1). Lineage (GTDB taxonomy): Bacteria > Patescibacteriota > Saccharimonadia > Saccharimonadales > UBA10212 > JAIFWC01. The sequence continues at coordinate 7,281 of DASSNG010000047.1, forward strand.
CGCCGAATTATCTGAATCTCTATGAAGCGCTGGGGATTGAGCGCCCGGTTCTTGCCACCATGCCGCATATCTTAGGCCCCGACGGCAACAAGAAACTGTCAAAGCGCGATGGGGCCAAAGACGTGCTTGATTACATCAAAGACGGCTACCTGCCAGAAGCGCTGGTCAGCTTCATCGCCACTCTCGGCTGGAATGACGGCACCGAGCAGGAAATTTTTACGGTTAAAGAGCTGGTAGAAAAATTCAGCCTGGCCCGCGTGCAGCGCAGCGGGGCGCGTTTTGACGAGCGGCGGCTGACGTGGGTGAACGGTCATTTTATCCGGCAGATGCCTTTAGATAAGCTGTATGAGGCTTCTGCGGCCTATTGGCCGGCCCAGGCTTCCGGCGCTTCGGCAGACTATAAGCGCAAGGTGCTCGGCCTGCTGGCCGAAAGGCTTAAGTTCCTGAAAGAAATCCAGGAGTTGTCCGGGTTCTTTTTCACCGAGCCGGACACAAGCGCCGTGACCGGACTCTATAATGACCCGTCGGATAAACAGCTGAAAAAAGTGGATAAAGCCAAGCTGAGGGAGCTCTTAGGAGCCGCCCGGCAGGAACTGGCGGCCAGCGACTTCACGGAAGAAGACCTGGCCCAAAGGCTTAACGCCCTGCTGGACAGGCTTGAGACTAAGCCCGGTATATTGTTTGCCGCCGTCAGGATTGCCATAAGCGGCGCGCCGGCGTCGCCGCAGCTATTCGGCACTTTATGCGTCTTAGGCAAAGACACGAGCCTCAGGCGGCTGGATAATGCGCTAGAGCTTTTAAAATAAGGGCTTAAAACTGTTAATATAAGGGTGTGCAAGGCCGCCCATCAGATAAAAAAACACCCGAATTAAAGCCGGATATCGAAATAAACGAGGATGATTTAGCGTCCTCTGATAAACAGGGTGCCGGCCATAACCGCTTTGCGCGTATCCGCGGCTGGTGGCGGAAACAGGGCCGGAACGAGCGGTTCGCTATCATCGCTTCTTTACTCCTGGTGTTCGGCGCCGGATGCCTGGCCTGGTATTACTTTATTAGAACCGGGGCGAACGAGGTCGTCGCTCCCACGATCATAACCCATAAACCCAAGCCTAAAGCTCCCCAAACCGTAGCCTCGCCCCTGACGGGCGTGCAGGTCACGCCCGACCAGGCCAAACGCCCGGTCACAGGTATCATGATAGAAAACAGCCCTGACGCGCGCCCCCAATCGGGCCTGCAGGATGCCGGCGTGGTTTATGAAGCCATTGCCGAAGGCGGCATAACGCGATTCATGGCGCTTTTCCAAGAGGCGCGTCCGCAGTACATCGGGCCGGTGCGCTCCTTGCGGCCCTACTTCCTGGATTTTGCCGCCCCTTATCAAGCGTCTATCGTCCATGTAGGCGGTTCACCCGACGCCCTTAAGACGGTCCGCAACGGGAATTACAGGGACCTGGACCAGTTCTTTAATTCCGCTTACTTCAGCCGTGTCAGCAGTCGCGCGGCGCCGCATAACGTTTATACTGATTTTTCACGGCTGGATAAGCTTAATAAAAGCAAGGGTTATACCTCGAGCCTGTTCACGCCGTGGCCGCGAAAGAGCGACCATAAGCTTGCCCAACCTACCGCCCAGAAAATCGACTTTCAGATATCCGGACCGCTCTATTATGTCCATTACGATTATGATGCCAATACTAATTCGTATTTAAGGAGCGAGGGCGGAGCCCCCCATCTTGATTTAACCAGTGCTGCGGATAGGAAAGGGGTGCGGCTGCATCCGAAAGTAGTCATCGCCCTGGTAATGGGCTACCATCTGGCCGCCGATAACCACCATAGCGTCTACGAAGACAGCGGCACCGGCCGGGCCTATTTCTTCCAGGACGGAGGAGTAGCTATAGGCAGCTGGAGCAAGACCGGCACCAGCGGCCAGCTCGCTTTCAAAGACTCGCAGGGTTCGGCCATGAAACTGGACGCCGGCCAGACCTGGATATCGCTTGTCGGCTCCGGCTCGATGGTCGGCTATAAACCATGATTAGGCGCAATTGGTGACCCCAAGGGGAATCGAACCCCTGTTGCTGGGATGAGAACCCAGTGTCCTAACCGCTAGACGATGGGGCCGCCAGCTGTTCCTAATCAAAAAAATCATAACATAACAGAGGTGGAAGGTCACTAATAAAAAGAGGCCTGCTCGGCCTCGATTTATCAGTCGTCGCTGGCGGGGCGGCGGGAACGGCTGCCCCCAAGCCGGCCCGCGGCGCGGGTGCGGGCGTCATTCTTCTTGAATTTCATCGGACTTTTTTTACCGCCTAAACTGCGGATTCTATCGGCCTGCTCCTTGGACATGGCCGCGAAGCCCCTTGGGCTGCTGGATCTTGCTGACATAAGACCTCCACTTCTTTAGCATTACCACCTTAACCCATATGAGATAAACCGGCTATAAGATTATTAACCGGGCTCGCGTATGAATTTTAATACCGTGCTTCGCGGCTCAAAAAAGCCAGCAGTCGGTAAATGACGCTGACGAACAAAAGGGTAAGAACGATTTCCAGGGTGTTCTGGTTAGACAGGTGATGGCGGCGGTGCAGGGCGCCGGCGGCGTATTTAAGGTTAAAATGTTTGTTTAAAATCAAGACCTTATGATTTTAACATATGCAAAAAACATTCACGCGGAAAGTTTCTTTTTGGGCAGACGGAGCATCCGGCTGGATACTCCTGCGGAGACGATTATAAGCAATCCGCTGATAATCATGCTCAGCTGATTGCTATCAAGGGGGATTATCAGCCTTGCTCCGTGGACTTCATGGGCGACCGCCCCCATTATCAGTGCGCCGGCCGCCAGGCCGCCTCGATAAAGTAGCTGCAGCCCGCCAAGAGTACGTCCTCGCACGGCCTCATCAGACCAAGTCTGCGCCAGGCTCATGGCTAAAGTTATCGCCAGCGCGAAAGCCATGCCGAACGGCACCGCGAATGCAAAGGCCAGGAATACTTTGGAAACCAGGGCCATGCTTATCAGCAAAGCGCCGCAAAAAGCCACAGACGCCACGAACACGTAGGCCCCGCCGCGCCAGCTTATAAGCTTTCTGACCAGCAGCAGGCCAAGAGCCATCCCGGCGCCCCATAGCGATGCCAGCCAGCCGAAGGTCGAATCGCTGCCGTTCAAGGTTTCCCTGACATAAGCGATACCTACGGCAAAAAGCACGCCTCCGCCGAACATCGCCATCAGGATACCCAGCGCCAGCAGCCGCACCGGCCTGTTATCCCATATATAACGGACGCCTTCCATGAACTCATCCCTCAGGCCGTTTTTCTTAGCGGCGCCGCGATGGGGGATGCTCATCCTATAGACCATAGCCGCCGAGAAGAGAAAAGTCAGGCTGTCCAGAAAGAAAACCAGCGCCGCGGGCCGCTGGTTGATTATGTGATGGAAAGGGAACCAGGCCGGCACCAGCGAAGAGGAGTTCCTGACGGCGCTGAAAATCGCCCCGGCAATTGGCAGTGTGCCGTATGAAGAGGCCAGGATAAGCCCGTTGGCCGCGGCCAGCATTTTTTTTGGTACCAGGTCGGGAAGGGCGGAATCCCGTGCCGGATAATAAAAGAGCGCCAGAAACTCATGTACGAAGGCAACCGCGAATATAAGCCAGATGTTCAGGAACGGGACGAGTGCTATCAGGCCCGCCCGGGCGATATCCAGGCTTATCATCAGCGGCCGGCGCGGCAGGCGGTCAGCCAGTATGCCTCCGAAGGGCGCCGCCAGCAGCGGCGGCACTAGCCGGATTATCAGGATCCAGGCCACGTAGTTGGTGTTATGCGTCAGGTCATACGCCAAGGCGATGAAGCCGAATGTCGCTACCCAGTCTCCCAGCCCTGATACGGCTTGGCCCATGAACAGCTTTCTGAAGCTGGCTGTCTTTAGCAGGCGGACAGGGCCGCTTGATTTAACTCCCATATCAAATGCAATTATAAGCGAAGTCCGGAATAGAAGCCGTCAGATAGCTAATACGCTCAACCTTGGCATCCACCATGAAGAGTAATACCCTTAGGATATGGAACTGCCGTATAACCTTGATGCGGCCCGGTATGCCGGCCGTCCTCACCCTATGGCCCAGCTTGACGCCAGCGAAGCCGCGCTAGCCGCCCGGCTGGGGGTGGACCAAGCGCCCTACCATCCGCCGGCAGAGAAGTTTTATCATTCGAATTACATCATGGACGGCTGCGTGGCGGCTGATTTACGGACCGCATATGGGTACTACCGGAAGTCGGCCACCCAGCTACTGTCCTTTTGCGATTATCAAAGGGCTGACGGGTTCATTACCGGCGTCAAGCATCCCCCTAAGCGCTTTACCATAAACCCCGAGCGCCTCCTGTCCACCAGCCCTTTCGAGGGAAATGATTATACCCAGACCCCAATAATCGCCTATAGCGTCCTGAAGCTGCATGACAGAGCAAGCTCAAGGCCGCCGGTTTCACCCGCCCAAGCAATAGACCCGGATAAGTTCCTGGCGCAGATATATCCTGTAGTACAGGGTTATTACGACCACCTTATGGAGCACCGCCAGGTGGCCGAGGACGATCCGCGGGTGTTTTTGCTGCATCCCCACGAAGCCAATCGCGACTCCGGCCCTGAATACGATGAATGGAAGACAGAGGAGCTGCAAAGGCAATTCGGGAAACTGGCGGCCTCTCTGCTGCGGCGGAAGCCGCGCCGGGGCGAACATATGGGAAGCCTGTTCAATAAACGCAACCGGGCGATTGATTACGCCGGCGCCCTGGCAATCAACCTGGCGGGATATAAGGCCGGCTGGAAGCCGGAAAGGGTCCATGAGAATACAGAGTTTATAGATGTCTGGTTCAATTATCTGCTGCGCGAGAATTACCTGGCTATGAGCGAATTATCCAGCAGGGTGGGCCGCGAAGAAGACGCTGATCGCTATAGACAGACGGCAGGCAGGCTGGGAGAGGCGATGCTTAGGCACTATCTCCCGGAAGCCCGCGGCGGCAAGGGAGCCTTTTATTCGATTTATAACGGCAAGCCGCAGCTTAGGGACACTATTGGCAATCTGACCCCATTACTGGATGGCAGCCTGCCGGCGTCTCAGCTGCATTCGCTGGTGACTCTGATTAATGAAGGGTTCAGCCCCGACTATCCTCTGCCCAGCGTAGCGACCGATAATAGGGATGTCTATGATCCGCACTACGAAGAGTACGACCGGCATTGGCGGGGCCCCAAATGGCCTGTGGCGGACGTTATCGTGATGAGAGGCATAAGCCGCCAGCTGTCTCGTGACGGCGTGCTCCTGCCAGCTATACGGCAGGAACTTACCGGCCAGCTTCAGGGGATACACGAAAGCAATCTGGCGGTGGTAGATATAACCGGGGACTACGCAGAACACCATAATCCGGTTACCGGGATAGGGCAAAGGATGCACCGTACCCGCGGCCATGTTTTCGGCGCTGCCGCCCATACGCCTATTGAGTACATCCGGGAAGACGCACTGCCGCGGGCGGCTTGATGTAAATCTGTAGTTTTTCGCCCTTTCGGGCTCATCAGCACGAACACGCATTCGTGGAAACTACCGGCGGAGAGCGCCCGCCCCTGAACGCCATGCTGCCATGACTGGGGGCGAGGCTCTCAACGCCGACCTCTTGCGAGGATTACTGACTGACCGGCTCAGTTAAGCGGGGCAGGTTACTGCCATGTGTTACTACTTGCCGAGGTGGAGACTGAGATCGTCGAAGTTGCTGACGGTCCGCTCGGGACCGCTGCTGCCGACGTCGACGAACGTGAAGCGCACCTTGGCCCCTGCCGTGATGTACTTCAGGTCAGGGCTGCTGTCAGCCGTCAGCGCCTCCTGGTACTCGTGGTTCGGGTCACCCGTGAGGATGAAGCTGATCACGGTCTGACCGTTCTGGACGATCGGCAGGCCGACCCTCTCCACGACCCCCTGGACCACCTTGATGTTGCTGTTCTGCTCCGGGTTGGCGACGTTGCGGTCGCCTGCCGCGAGCTTCTGCAGGTAGTTACTGAGGGCGTCGTCCTTGTTCGTGGCGAAGACCACGTTGTTGCCATTCGGGTCATCGGCACGCATGAGAGCCAGACCCTGGAACGCCCCGGTATGGACCGAGTCGCTCGCGGAACCGCCGGGCGCCAGCAGCGGTGCCACCCAGGTGAGCTGCCCGTAGATCTTGTGCAGGCTCAGATGGACCGGCTCCAGCCGCTTGACGTTGTTGCCCGAGCCCAGGATCGTCTGCTCGGCCGTGTTCTCCAGGGTCAGGTTTTGAACCTGGTAGAGGCGGGCCGAGTTGTCCCGGGCGTCGAACAGCGCCAGGTAGGCCGCTGCGTTGCTGTGGTTCCAGCTGGTCATGATCGCCTGCCACACGGGGTGGCCTTCCTTGGTGTAGACCAGGACCGGGTCGCGATTGACCTTGTAGCGGTTGCCGCTGCTCTCGTTCCAGAAGCTGTGCTTGGCCTGGGCCCACTCGCCCCACCAGTTCAGCATCTGCTTGACCGTCCCCGCCGAGTAGACCCGATCCACCCAGGAAGGAATGTCGTGGAGCGAGTACTTCTTGATCGCTCCGGTCTGCGGGTCGATGAGCAGCATCGCCCCGGGGACCATCCGCTTGAAGTTCAGCGTCAGCCTGTCGGACGCGGCCGTGAAGTAGGGGCGCCAGCTGTCATCGACTTCGAGCGTGATGTCCGTCACCTTGGCGCCGGCGTAGCCGTTCTTGTACAGGTGGCGGCCGATGCTGTGGTCGTAGAACCCGCCGGGGAAGAACCGCATCTCGTACCCCAGCTTCAGCCGGGCAGGGACATCGGGATCCTCGGCGTCGACGACCACGTAGCCGATCGAATGGCCGTGGAACTTGCCCGCCTGCCGCCAGCTGTTGGGCTTGAGCAGGTAGAGCCAGTAGAGATGGTGGTCGACCGACTGCAGCACGCCGGAGCCGAGCTTGAAGTAGGTCCCGACATTGCGCTGCGTGTTGCTGGCGAGCACGGTGCTCGCCTTGAAGTCCGCCATCTGCTCCGACACCATCAGGATGTGGTTCGGGTCGGTGTCGGGATAGGCGCCCGGCTTCTCGAACTTGACCGACACGAGGTCGCGCAGCGTGTGCGCCCGCCCGCTGGTCCAGATGCGGCCGCCCGTACCCCAGAAGAGGCCGAAGACGACCAGGCAGACCAGGACGAGCGCGTTGATGACCGTGCCGACGCTGACGAAGTCCTTCTCGTCGTTGTAGGACGCCATCCCGAGCACGATCGCGGTGACGATCAGCTCGAGGAAGTACAGCCCGTACGACTGGTAGAACGACGTGGACGTGAAGCCCACGATCGGCGTCATGACGTACAGGACCCACCAGTTCATGAACGTCCAGAAGACGAACATCCCGACACCGGCGAGCAGGGTGCGCTCCACCGACTTGAAGGATGTGCCGATCGCCGCCACCGCAGTGGCGGGACCGACCATGACCAGCGACAAGACGAGCGCGTGTACAAACCAGAACATCCGTTGTCTCCTACTGGTTGAGGTGGTGGCCGAGCTTATGGACCTGCTCAGCCGACGACGAGACGATGCTGTACCCCTTGGGCGTACGCCGGATGGCATACACCTGCTGAGGTACTTCCTTGATGACGAACGGCTGACCGACGCTGAGCCGGTAGGCCGCGATGTCGCCCAGCTGCAGCGATACGGTCTGACCCGTCACGCTGACGCTGGTAATCTGCGGCGGGTCGGCATCCGTCCAGCCGGCGGTATCCGCCGTCCAGGACGAGACGTCAACGCCGCCGCCGGGCAAAAGCTCCACCAGAGCAGGAGCTCCGCTGGAGCGGACCGGGGCGGAATGCCACGGCCCGAACCACGACCGCACGCTGTCCTGGTCGCTGGGGACCAGCGGCTGCGTTATCACGCTGCCGCGTCCGCCGCCCGTCGGCTTGTTCGACTGCTGGTCGAGAATGCCGTAGATGGCGATGGCGAGCAAAGCCGCCGTGCCGATTCCGGCGATTCCCAGCCAGGTCCTCTTGTACTGGATCCTAGGGGTTGGCAAAGTAGCCTCACTTTTGAAAGGTCGTGCAGCAGGACGGCTGCTGCCCCCGTACGACGAATATCGATGCCGTCACCCGTGAGAGGTATCCCCCTCATGTCAGATGGGTATGCTTTACCCGGCTGGCATCAGAAGGCTAATGCGCTTACTCCTTGAAAATTGTGTATATTATAGCATTTTTAACTATTTTAGTCAATCGAGTAGAGATATATAAAAACACCTCTTTACGCCGACTGTTGCTTTTTACTTTCGCCTTAGTGCGCGATTGCTTAGTCTGCCGGTGAGGTGTTGTGTGTGATTAGACCTACCTAGTTTTGGGCAATGCTGTTTCGGTTTTCCGCCGGTAAGTCACTGTATGCTTGTCCGGGGCCAGAATCCCAATTGATTCCGATTATCATTATAGGACAGTCCGCTTATTATGTCAAGAGCCTGACAGGGGTGAGACTACTCCTAAGCTTCATCTATCTTATATACCGGTTCGGTGAAAAATTCCATATTGCCAAGCGGGCTAAAGCGCTTATAATTTAAATCAGCCGTGTGAGGGCTCCTGCAAGGTTCCTCCTCACAGACTACTCGCCAGGGCAGCATACCCAGGTCACTGCTGGTCCCTCCAAACTACAAGTTACCGGTCACGGAACTGCTATGAACGGTTAGCAAATCTTATCCGGCAGCTCACTTTAAAAGCCGTTCGCCGCATCTATTTAGCAGATGAAGGCCCTCTTTTTATAAACTCAGGAATCAGGAGAAACGCTATGGACCAGGGAACAATCATCAACAAGGACGTCAATATCGTCGCCTATTACTTTAAGAACAGCGCCCGGCGGCTGCGCTGCTTTCCCAAGCGGATGGAGTACGACGGCAAGCAGGTGGATTTCACGGAGACCGGCATGGTGCACCCCACCAAAAAAGGCCAGCGGATGATACACGTCTTTGATATGACCGACGGCTCCGCCGACTACCGGCTGGAGTTCGACGCCATGAATCTAAGCTGGAAGTTAATCGCTATAACCGACACCCAGTATGCCAAGATAGCGGCTCCGCTTCGCTATGCCTTATAAGGAACCCTTTCGCGGTTCCTTATCGCGCCGGGCAAAAAGTGTGATTTTTGCTCAGGCTATCTTCCGGAGAAAAAATGCCAAGATATTTACAAAACCTGCATTTGCCGCTTAACGACGAGCGCCCGCAGATACTGCATATCGACCTGAACAGCTGCTTCGCCACCGTGGAGCAGCAGGCCCGGCCGCTGCTGCGCGGCCGCCCGGTAGCCGTCACCAACCGCCTGACTAAGAACGCCTGCGTGGTAGCGGCCAGCTACGAGGCCAAGGCGCTGGGCGTCAAGGTAGGCATGGGTTACGCCAACGCCAAGCTGCTGGCGCCGGATCTGATAATGGTAGAGACCGACCCGCCTAAGTATCATTAC
>DASSNG010000004.1:0-2541 GCA_035688135.1 Saccharimonadales bacterium (SeqCode)
GCCAGAATCTTCCTGTCGATAGTAATCTGTGAAGCCTTAAGGCCGGCAATCAGGCGGCTGTAGGTGGTGCCGTGCAGCCGGGCGGCGGCGTTGATGCGGGCGTTCCACAGCTGGCGGAAAGTGCGCTTTTTGTTGCGGCGGTCCCGGTAGGAATAAACCAGGCTGCGGGTAACGGCCTGTTTGCCGCGGCGTACACTGCTGCGATGGCTCTTCTGATAGCCTTTGGTGGCTTTTCTTATCTTGTTGTGGCGTTGGTGGGTTGTAACCCCGCGTTTGACTCTCATAAATTAAGCTCCCAGCCTCCGCTTGATATTCTTGGCGTAGGCGCCTTCAAAGACATCCGGGCGGTTAAGGCGGCGCTTGCGGCTGCCGCTTTTCTTCTGCAGGAAGTGGTTTAAGCGGGCGTGACGGCGAACCACCTTACCGGTTTTGGTAAGGGTAACGCGCTTCTTAGTACCGCTATGGGTCTTTAACTTTGGCATAAATTACTCTTGATTACTTTTTTCTGACTACGAAACTCAGCATCCGGCCGGCGAATTGGGGTGATTGGTCCGTGACGACATCCTCGCCCAAAATTCCTTGTATCCTTTCGGCCAGCTGATAGCCCAGCTCTTTGTGGGCCAATTCTCGTCCCCGATAGATTACCGTAATTCTCACCTTATGTCCAGCCTCCAGGAACTCACTGACCTTGCGCAGTTTGACGTTTAAGTCGTGTTCGCCGATTTTCAGACCGACGCGCATCTGCTTAAGGTCCATGGATTTTGCCTTCTGGCGGTTCTTTTGGGCCTGCTTGGTGCGCTGGTAGTTGTATTTGCCCCAGTCCACTATACGGGCCACTGGCGGGTCGGCGTTGGGAGAGACCTCTACCAGGTCCAGGCCGGCTTCTTCGGCGGCCCTTAAGGCCTCGGCGCGGCTTAGGACGCCTAATTGGCGGCCGTCATCAGCTATAACGCGAAGATTGGACGCCCGGATTTCCTGGTTGACTCGAGACTCTTTGGCTATTTCCGTAACTCCATCGGTGAAAATATCATAACAGAACAGGGGCGGGACCTCAAGAGCTAATTATTTAGGCGAACTGGGGTACGGCCGCGGCCTGGTGGCGGTACTGCAGGGCTTCGCCGATGTGGATGGGCAGGATATCGTCCGAACCGTCCAAATCGGCGATGGTGCGGGCAACCTTGATGGCGCGCATATAGGCCCGGGCGGAGATATCCAGTTTTTCGGCGGCGGAGTCTAGGAGCTCCTTGGCGCCGGGCGTCAGGCGGGCCCGTTCGCGGATTTCCTGATTGTTCATAGAGGAATTGAACCTGGGCGAGCCGCCAAAGCGCTGTCTTTGGACCCGGAAAGCCTGGCTGACCTTTTCTTTGGCCGCCTGGCTTTCGCTGGCATTTGGCTTGCTGTCCAGCAGCTTGGCGTGCTTTACATCATTCACGGCCAGGTGCAGGTCTATGCGGTCCAGGATGGGGCCGGACACCTTCTTTTGGTATTTGGCGATAGCCGCCGCCGTGCAGACGCAGTTCTTATTGGTGCCGAAGTAGCCGCAGGGGCAGGGGTTCTGGGTGGCTACCAGGATGAAATCGGCGGGGTAGGTTATAGAATCTTTGACCCGGGCGATACTGACTACACCGTCTTCCAGCGGCTGGCGCAGGGCTTCTAAGGTATCGCGGCGGAACTCCGGCAGCTCGTCCAGAAACAGGACGCCGCGGTGGGCCAGGGTGGCCTCCCCGGGTTTAGGGTAAGTGCCGCCTCCAATGATGGCTATGGTGCTGGCGGTGTGGTGCGGCGCCCGGAAAGGACGGGTATAGATGATATCGTTGCCGCCGCCGGAACCCAGGCTGTGAAGATGGGTCACTTCCAGCATCTCCTCATGGGTGAGGTCGGTCAGGATGCCGCACATTGCCCGGGCCAGCATAGTTTTTCCGGTTCCCGGCGGCCCGTGCAGCAGGATGTTATGATGCCCGGCCGCCGCGATCTGCAGGGCCCGCTTAGCTACCGGCTGTCCTACCACCTCTGATAAATCCAGGCTGCCGCCAGCCGGGACGGAGGGCAGCCGCCCGCTTCCGGTACGCACTGTTTTAAGGGGCAGCGTACCGGCCAGGTCAAGGTAGACGTCGCGCAGGCCGGCTGCCGCTTTAACCTCTATGCCGGGTACCAGCAGGGCCTGTTCCAGATTGGACAGGGGCAGGCAGAACTTCTTATAACCCAGTTTCTTGGCGGCCAGCAGGCGGCCGATAAGTCCTTTTACCGGTCCCAGCGCGCCATCCAGGCCTATCTCGCCAAAGAACAGATAATCATCCGGGGCTTCCGCTTGTCCGCTCCGGGCGAGTACCGCGACAGCCATAGCCAAGTCCAGGCTGGTGGAGTCCTTGCGGATATCAGCCGGCGACAGGTTTAAGGTCACCCGCTTCTTAGGGAACTGCAGGCTGCAATTGGCAAAGCTGGCCCGCAGCCTCTCCTTGGCTTCGTCTACAGCCTTGCCGGCATAGCCGATTATAATCACGGCCGGAAGACCGTTAGTGATATGGCACTCCACGCTGACCA
>DASSNG010000003.1:0-4767 GCA_035688135.1 Saccharimonadales bacterium (SeqCode)
CACGTAAAAGGCGTGGTGCTGGACCTGCGAGGTGACCCGGGCGGTTACCTGAATGCCGCCGTGGATGTCAGTAGCCTGTGGCTGGACCGCGGCCAAACCGTGGTTCAGGAAAGGCGCGGAGATACCATTGTGGGCACCGAATTCGCCCGCGGAGGGAATCTGCTCAAAGGTTTGCCTACTGTAGTGCTTATAGATGACGGCAGCGCCAGCGCCAGCGAGATAACCGCGGGCGCCCTGCATGACAACGGCGTTGCCAAACTCCTGGGTATCAAAAGTTTTGGCAAGGGCAGCGTCCAGCAGGTAGAGAATTTCCCGGACGGCTCCGAACTCAAAGTAACCGTTGCCCGCTGGTATACGCCGGACGGAAAGAACATCGATAAGCAGGGCATAAAGCCCGATGTCACTGTGACTATATCCGATAAGGACATCGCCGCCGGCAAGGATCCGCAGAAAGACAAAGCCCTGAGCCTGCTTAACGGCAAAAACCAGTAGCCGGCGGCTTAGGAATCTATACCGCCACGGCTGGTCTATGCTATATTTTAAGGAGTTAATTAAGAGGGGAGTAGCTGCATAACCGTGGCCAGAGCCAAGGCTGATACCAGATATGTGTTCGTTACAGGGGGCGTCTTATCCGGTATCGGTAAAGGCATTACCGCCGCCTCTATCGGCACCATCCTTAAAGCCAGAGGCCTGTCCGTAAACATCCAAAAGTGCGACCCTTATCTTAACGTGGACGCCGGCACGCTTAACCCGGCGGAGCACGGTGAATGTTTTGTCACTTTTGACGGCGCCGAAACCGATCTGGACCTTGGGCATTACGAGCGCTTTCTGGATATAGAGCTCACATCGGCCAGCAGCCTCATGTCCGGCCGGGTCCTTCGGGAAGTTATTGACGCTGAAAGGGCCGGTAAATATCTTGGAAAGACCGTCCAGATAATCCCGCACGTCACCAACCATATCCAGGAAACCATAATCAAAGCCGGAAAGGGCTTTGACGTCCATATAGTTGAAGTCGGCGGCACGGTAGGCGATTACGAGTCGCTTAGCTTCATAGAGGCAATCAGGGAGCTGGCGCTGCGCGTCGGGCTGGAAAACTGCCTGTTCGTCCACGTGGTCTACGTGCCCTTTTTGGGTGCCAGCGGTGAATTCAAGACCAAGCCGGCCCAGAACGCCGTGCGGGAACTGCGAGGGCTGGGTATAGTGCCGGATGTCCTGGTAGCCCGCTCCGAAGTGAAACCGCCCAAGTCCATCCTGGCCAAACTAAGCCTTTTTTCGGGAGTGGACAAAGAAGCGATAGTCTTACTGCCGAATGCCAAAACAATCTATCAGGTGCCATTAACCCTGGAAGACAGCGGTATTGGCGATGTTATTACAAACCGACTTGGCCTGCGCCGGATGGCGGCCAATCTTACGGGCTGGAAGCGGGTAGTCAAAAGCGCCCAGACTCACTACCGCAAAACGGTCAGAATCGGCCTGATTGCCAAATACCTGGATAACCAGGATACCTATATGTCCCTGACAGAAGCGCTTAAATCGGCAGGCTGGGCCGGCGATGCCAACGTTGAAATTACCTGGATTGACGCCGAGCAGCTGGAAAAAGATAAACAGTACAGAGAAGTTATAAAAGATATGCATGGCGTAGTGGGCCTGCCGGGGTTTGGAAGCCGGGGCTCAGAAGGGAAAGTCTGGGCGGCGACATACGCCTATGACAACAGGCTACCGTATCTTGGCATCTGCCTGGGTATGCAGATATCCATCATCGCCCTGGCCCGAAAGGCCGGCCTGGCAAAGGCCAATTCAACAGAGTTCAACCCCAACACGCCTGATCCGGTAATCAGCACCATGGAAGAGCAGGTCGGCAAAGAAAATACCGGCGGCACCATGCGGCTGGGCGACTGGAAGTGCGTCCTGGCCGGCGGCACCAAAGCCCGTAAGATTTACGGGCAGGCTGAAATCGCGGAGCGCCACAGGCACCGTTACGAAGCTAACAATGATTACCGCGAACAATACCAGGAATGGGGTTTAAAAATCAGCGGCACCTCGCCAGACGGACGCCTGGTAGAGATGGTAGAAGCCGTTGACCACCCATTCTTTTTAGGTACGCAGGCGCACCCTGAATTCCGCAGCCGTCCCGGCCGGCCGCATCCGCTGTTCACGGCCTTCGTAAAGGCCGCGCTTGCTAACAAGTAGCATTTACTTTGTAAAATATTTGACATAAAATCATTCTCAGCTGAATAAAAATAAAAACGAAAGGAAAATAATATGGGTGAAGGAGAACACCAAGTCACGCCTCCCGTCCCGGAAGCCGCCCCGCCGCAGCCGGAACCGGCTCCAGAGGCCGCAGTAGACGCGCCCCCCGCAGAACAGCAGCCTGATTATAATCAGATACTTGCCGCTGTAGAAACAGCCACTGACGCCTCGTCATTAATGTCAGCCGTTACTGCTTTGGAAAGAGTAAGGCAATACGATAAAGTCGGAGTTTATTCTAAAGCATATGAAGCCGCTGTCAGGCTCGGTGACCGTGATCTGGCGCTGATGTATGGCGGCAGGGTAAATGCCGAACTGATGTCAAAGTCTGCAATGGATATCCATGCGGCAGTCGGAGGCATGAATGAGAGTTCATCGCGAATGAACGTAGCCGCCCAGTCAATTGCAGCCTCGGCCGACCTGATTAACAGGTCGTCACATAATATACTCAGAGGCTAGTTACTCAACAGTGACTTCGGTGCGGGGCATACTGCGGCCGCTGAATTTCTTGACGCGGCGCTGATTAAACTGTACGACCCCGTCTTTGGCGGCGTGGATAGAGAAATTACGGGACATAAAAGTGCCGGCGCCGGCACGCTTTGTCATACCAACCTGGCGAACTATGATATCGCCGGCTTTGACCGGCTGCCCGCCGAATACTTTCACGCCCAGGCGCTGGCCGGGGCTGTCGTGGACGTTTTTGCTGGAACCGCCAGCCTTAACATGTGACATATGATTATGCTTTCCTTAGCCTTAATATCTGGCGCGCGACGATTTGGTCTTCACGGTAATAAACCAGGTCCTCCCGCCGCACGTGTTTTAAGTCCCAGTAATTGTACCCCATCTCTGTTAAATGGTCAATAAGCGGCAGCGCGATAAGCTTGCCATCGGGCCGGCGCCACGCCGGTACGGCCAGACATACCGCCTGGCCGGCGGATAGCTGATGGCTAAGATTGATTAAGAACTTCCTGATTATCGTATTAGCGTCAGACATTATCTGTTTTAAATCAGCCTCGGCAGGGAACCGGGCCAAGGGCCGTCCCAGAAAAGCCTCGCCGGCTACGGCAGTGAATCCGGACCATTCATGCGATGTCGCGTCCGCCTGGGATATACTTACATCTCCTTGCAGGACCGGGTATTTGCCGCGCAGCCAATCCAGGTTCTTCTTGCTGTACTCAACCATCCGAGGGTCTATGTCGGTCCCTATGGCGTCATATCCCATCAGCAATGCTTCCTGCAGGATTACCCCGGTGCCGCAGAAAGGATCCAGTACGACGGCAGGGTCACCGTCAGGCATGCCCACCGCCAGATTGATTAAGGTCTGGGCCAGCTTTGGCGGCAGCATCCCTACCCGGGCGTCGCGGGCCGGGCGCGCCTGGTCACGGGCGCCGTAGGCTTCGATATCCTGGACGAACAGTGTCTGGGCCAGCAGGGTATGGCCGCCTTCTTTTATATAAACCAGTTCCCAGGCGCCTTTTTGGGTCAATTTGTTATGAAGGACCTGGGCGCTGTTTAATTCCAGGGCTTTATTGGGTACCACGCGTACCGATTTGCCGGTTTGGCGGATGGCTTTCTTTACTTCCAGCGCCGTCCTTTCAATCTGTTTGACTGAGACTTTAAGCCCGTAAACGCTAAGCCCGAATGTGAATTTGCCTTCCGGCTGGTATCGCATGTGCTGCGGTACGTTATCGACAAGGTACTTAGCAAGGTCTTCCCAGCGCGTAGAAGGGACTTTAGCCAGGATACGGGCGGTCTTTATGGTCCCGCCCAGCATTTTGAAATTTATGTCTTCGGCGGCGACATCCAAAAGGGCATGGCCGTCCAGCGGACGTACGTGTTCGGCGCCGAACAGGCTCTCCAGTTCGGCTATACCTAAAGCCGGCAGGCGCCCAAGTATACAGACCGTTTTCGCTTCAAACTCTTTCATCTGCATTCAAGTATAATCTAAGTAGATGGAGAGCGAGCCTCATAAGATTAAGAGGTCCAAATGGCGGACGGCGTTAACGGCCCTGACATTCATCGCCCTGGCGGCGCTTATTTACGGTGTCCGTAAAGACATAGGCGGGGTAATAGAAAACATAAAACAGGTTAACAGCCTGGCTCTGCTGCTGATAATACCGGTAGAAGCCCTTAATTATGATGCCTACGCCCGGATGTACGTCCGGTTCTTAAAAATCCTTGGCCAGAACGTGCGGTACCGAGATATGTACCGGCTGAACCTGGAGCTTAATTTCGTAAACCATATCCTGCCCAGCGGCGGAATCAGCGGCATCAGCTACTTTACGGTACGCATGCGTGCCTACGGCGTCAGCGGGCCAAAATCAACCCTTAGCCAGCTTATGAAGCTGCTGCTGCTGTACGCCAGCTTCCAGCCGCTGCTTATAATCGGCGTCTTTCTGCTGGCCCTGCGCGGCCATGTAAACAATCTGGTGATGGTGGTGGCCAGTTCGCTTATCACGCTGCTGGTTGTCGGTACCATCGGTTTCATATACATGATTGAAAGCCGCAGCCGCATCAATT
>DASSNG010000034.1:0-8031 GCA_035688135.1 Saccharimonadales bacterium (SeqCode)
TTAAGGTTTGAAGCGGTACAGGAACACCAGGTAGAAGATATAGGTGAAGCCAAGCGGCGCCAGAGTGTAAATCACGCTGCGCCAGTAGCCGCCGTTAAATACGTAAAGCTGCTGGTAGAAGATGGTGGACTGGCTTATGACATCGGCCGCCAGCAATCCGATAGCCGCGTAAATCGCGCTGTTGAACCACAAGGGCCTGCCGCCTTGGCCGCGGCGATGCATAAGATAGGCGCTCAAGAAGAAGACCACGGGCGCTATGATTCCCTCTACCAGCGGAATCAGGTAAGCGCTAAGGTTGTGGTTTGATGGGTACTGCCTTATCACCCAATAAGCTATAAGGGCGGCCTGCATCAGCACCGATAACACAGCCATGGTTAAGAATATTTCCTGAGTCTTAGGTGTTACAGCGTAAGTTTGGACGCTCGTTTTCGTTTTGGCTTTTGCCATAAGCATAAAGTTACATCAAAATTGACCGCTTGTCATCTGTTGATAATTCACTCCTTTTGTTGTAAAATATATGCGTAAGTTTCGGGCTGGCTTTCGGCTGGCGCCGAGGCTTGTCCTTTCCCTTATACGAGGAGGAAGCGCATGAAGCTCAGCCGGCAGGCCTCCATGTTCCTGTGGGGTCTGTTCTTCACGCTTGTCGCGGCAGGCTGCATCATCGGCCTGTTCCTGGGCAAGCACATCTGACCGGAAGGAGCGAGGTGCCACAGGAAAAACTCATTCTGAAAGGCAACTGCCAGGAGCCGGGCTGCACCAAGCGGGCCCGGCACCTTCGGGGCTATGCCGACATCCGCGTGGCCTGGACCGACTACGTCATCAAGGCCTATTGCGGCGAGCACACACGCAAGCACGATGAGCGCTACGGCGTGTTCGTGCAAGAACTGCCGGCCGACAACCCCCGGCACCTGATTCCGGCGAGCAGCGTGCTCACTGCGAACCAGCGGGCGGCCCGGATGGCTGCCGAGCAGGAGACCTACGAGCTGGCGCTCAAGCGCGGCGAACAGCCGCCGGAGCGCCCGGAGCGTGAGGCTCTGCAGCGGCGCAACGCCGCCGCCCCACGCGTCGTTCAGCTGAGCTGACCGAAAGGAGACGCGCCATGGACGACCCCCCCGTCACATGCGTGCTGTACGGCCCCGACGACAAGGTCGCGGGCATCGTTTACGGCGATGATTCCCCCATCACCGCCCGCACGGACTGCAACTACTACGACGGCTACTGCGTCATCAGCTGCTACCCCGAATCGCCGGCCGGCTGGTTCGGAAAGCTGATGCACCGCCTGTCGCCGCCGCCCATGAAGGTGACAGTGGTGCAGACGGGTTCTGAAGGCGAGCTTGATGAGGACTGGTGCAGCCACCTCACCCGCGAGCTCACCCGGCACCTGGGCTTCGGGGCCGTCCGGGAGATGGTCATGGACTACTCCCCGGGCCAGCCATGGACCGTGGCTATGGAGCTGAGCTCCGGCAACTACGGCCCGAATATCGAAGCGCGCATCCGCAGCTCTGTCGACTGGATCCTGGAGAACTACCGCGCCGAGATGATGGGGGGTCCCGGCGATGACCCGGTATCAGGACCGGACGATTGATGCCCGTCCTCCGGAAGTCCCTGGCAAACCTGCCCGGGCAGCCCCATTAGAGACCGCAAGTTTCTCTGATGGGGCTCTAGCGCCAAGGGCGCGGCTTATGCCCTGCCGCCCGCGGCGCTTTTTTAATTTATTTTATGAAATAGAAATAGAAAAAGACCCCTCTGGGTCTTTTTCTTTCCGGCCAAGATATCTTTTTAGCTGCAGCCGGTGGTGCTGCCGCAGCTGGTGCACACGTAGCACGTGCCGCTGCGCTGTGTCTGGTTGCCGCAGTTAAAGCACATCGGCGCGGAGTCGTCTTGGCGGGCCTGCTTTTTGGCGGGCTTGTCGCCTAGCTCCAGCGAGGTACTGGCGGTTGCTATCGAGGCCGCCAGGTTAGCCGTTTCCGTGACATCATCCTTGCCGATTCCCTGTTCGGCGGCGGCTACCTCTTGTTCGACTTCGGCTTCGTCCAGCAGGCTGGCCTGGCCCGAAGGCATGTCATCCAGGGTGGCAAGCCCGACTTCCAGCTGGTCGTCAAAGGACAGATAGGTCTTGCCCAGGCGGCGGAAGATGTAATCGATTATCGAGCTGGCGGTGCGGATATCCGGGTCGTCGGTGACGCCGGACGGAGCAAAGCTGGTGTTAGTGAAGTTACGGATGTAATTCTTCAGCGGAACGCCGAACTGCAGGCCGTGGCTGACGCTGATGGCGAAGGCGTCCATGACACCCCGCAGGGTGCTGCCCATCTTGGCGATGGATATGAACAGTTCGCCGGGCGTACCGTCCTCGTATTCACCCACCGTCAGATAAGCGCGGGTGCCGCCAACGGTGAATTTAAAGGTCTTGGAGTTACGGATCTTGGGCAGCTCGCGGCGGATAGGACCGCGCGGTACCAGGTTCTCTATGGCCGTAGCCATCACCTGGGCCGGGGTTTCGGCCACCGGAGCGTCCAGGGCGGGCTCCTCGTCTTTCTTGTCCTTCTTAGCCATGGACAGCGGCTGGGCCACCTTGCAGTTGTCGCGGTAGATAGCCACCGCCTTAAGACCCAGTTTCCAGGCCTGCATATGCAGCTCTTCTACTTCTTCGACGGTAACTTCTTCGGGCATGTTGACGGTTTTTGAAATAGCGCCGGACAGGAATGGCTGGACAGCGCTCATCATCTTGACGTGGCCCATGTAGTGGATGGCGTTGTCGCCCATGCTGCAGGAGAATACCGGCAGGTGCTCTTCCTTAAGATGGGGGGCGCCCACGATGGTCTTTTCGATGTCTATGTAGCTGACGATATCGTCTATCTGGCCGCGGTTGTAGCCAAGGGCCTTAAGAGCCCGCGGAACGGTCTGGTTGACTATAAACATCGTACCGCCGCCGACCAGTTTCTTGACCTTGGTCAGTCCCAGGTCGGGCTCGATGCCGGTGGTGTCGCAGTCCATCATCAGGCCGATGGTGCCGGTAGGTGCCAGCAGCGTGGCCTGGCTGTTGCGGACGCCGTAGCGCTCGCCCAGCTCCACCGCCTCATCCCAAGAGGCCGCGGCGGCGCTCAGCAGTTCTTCGCTTACCATGGACGGGTCGATTTTCTTGACTTCGTCGCGGTGCATGCGCAGCACGTTATTCATGCCTTCGCGGTCCTTGTGGTAGCCGGCGAACGGCCCCACCACTTTGGCGATACGGGCGCTGGTGGCATAGGCGTGGCCGGTCATCAGGGCGGTGATAGCGGCGGCTTGGGCGCGGCCCTCATCGCTGTCGTACGGCAGGCCCTGGGCCATCAGCAGCGCGCCCAGGTTGGCATAGCCCAGGCCCAGTTCGCGGTAAGCGCGGGCGTTCTTGGTGATGCTTTTGGTCGGATATTCGCTGTAGCCTACCAGGATTTCCTGGGCCGTGAACATGATTTCCACGGTGTGCTTGAAAGCTTCCACGTCAAAGCTGAAATCGTCGTTTAAGTACTCGAGCAGGTTGATGGAGGCCAGGTTGCAGGCCGAGTTATTCAGGTGCATGTACTCGCTGCAGGGGTTGGAGCCCTGGATACGGCCGGCGTTAGGCGTGGTGTGCCAGCGGTTGATGGTGGTGTCGAACTGCATGCCGGGGTCGGCGCATTCCCACGCCGCTTCGGCGATCTGCCGGAAAATATCGCGGGCCCGGACGGTCTCTAAAGCCTCGCCGGTTGTCACGGCTTTCAGATCCCAATCGTCGTCATTTTGTACGGCTTTCATAAAGTCGTCGGTCACCCGCACCGAGTTATTGGCGTTCTGGTACTGGACGCTGTAGCTGTCCTTGCCATCCAAAGTCATGTCAAAGCCGGCCTGCTCAAGCACGCGGGCTTTACGCTCTTCTATAGCCTTGCACCATATGAAGTCCTGGACGTCCGGATGGTCGGCATTCATGATGACCATCTTGGCCGCGCGGCGGGTCTTGCCGCCGGACTTGATGGCTCCGGCGCTGGCGTCGGCGCCGCGCATGAAGCTCAAAGGACCGCTGGCGGTGCCGGCGGACTTGCCCAAAGGCTCTTTGGATGAGCGCAGGGTGGACACATTGATGCCGCTGCCGCTGCCGCCCTTGAATATCATTCCCTCTTCGGCATACCAGTTCAGGATGGCCGGCATGGTGTCTTCTACGGCCAGGATGAAGCAGGCGCTGGCCTGCTGGCTGCGCTCACGCACGCCGATATTGAACCATACCGGGCTGTTAAAGGCCGCCCGCTGGGTTGCCAGGATGTATTTAAGCTCTTCGCGGAAATCCTCGGCTTCGGCGTCGGATACGAAGTAGCCTTCCTGGGAGCCGGTGCGGGTAATGGTGTCCGCCACCCGGTCTATAAGTTTCTTTAATGAATCTTCGCGCTCTTTAGTGCCGGGGGTGCCGGTAAAGTATTTCTGGGCGACGATGTTGATGGCGTTCAGGCTCCAGCCTTCCGGGAACTCTACGTCTTTTTGTTCGAACACGGCTTTGCCGGTCATGGGGTTGACGATGGCGCTGTCGCGCTTCACCCAATTCAAAGCGTCGTAAGCCTTGCTCTTTGGCTTGGTGAATACCCGCCTTACGTTTTGTTTGGTTGCTTGCGCCATGATTTTCTAACCCCTCTCTTACTTGTTTTTAGTTTATTTTTGGATTTTTTATTTGCTGAGCTTTGTCTGGGACGCTACTTAACCTAAGGTAACGCCACCCTTTGCTCCCTATGGTACTTACATCATAAATACTTAAGGCAGCAAATGGCTACTTCATTTTTTGAAATTTTTATTTCGCAGTTTGCTTTTTGGGCGCCGGTGCTTCTTTGCTTTCGCGGATCCGGTTCAGCTCCCGCTCGAAGCTGGAGATATCGCGGAACTTGCGGTAAACGCTGGCAAAGCGCACGTAGGCCACCTCGTTCAGCTTTGGCAGGTAGGCCATCACCAGCTCGCCGATATCGGTGCTGGAAACTTCCGGCTCGCCGCGGCCGTAAAGGTCGCGCTCTATCTGCGCCACGAAGCTTTCCAGCTGCAGGTTGGTCACGGAAGTCTTTTCCGTGGCGTGCTGCAGGCCCTGGAGCAGCTTTTCGCGGCTGAACAGCTGGCGGTTGCCGTTACGCTTGATAACCACCAGGCTGGGGCGCTCCAGGCGCTCGTAAGTCGTGAAACGGTAGCCGCAGTTTAAGCATTCGCGGCGGCGGCGAATAGCGTCGTTATCGGCGACGTCTCTTGATTCCACTACCTTATTGTCTAAGCTTCCGCAGCGCTGGCATTTCACTTCTTATTTACCCCTGTTAACAAACTTTTATTTAATGTGCGGCCACTATATGTAGCGTTCGTGACATTAATATTAACGCCATGCATAGCGCATACGCAAGCGGATTTTTGCCGTAATTTTGACAAGGATTTTACACTTTTGGAGCTATTTTTTGTCGGCTTTGGCGGACTTTTCGTCCTTTTTGCCGGCCGGTCCGTCGTCGGATTTTTGGGCGGAAGCATCAGAATCATCGTCATCGCCGGCATGGCCGAACGGGTAATCTGGCTGGTCGGAATGGTTGCCGTCCGCCGAAGCTGAATCTTCTTTTTCTGGGCCGCGGCGGCTGCGCAGGCGGCGCAGGAACGACGGCTTTTCCAGCTCATCCTCGCTGGCCTCCTGGGCCGGAGAGGCCGTTTCGTCGGGCAGCGCCCAGATGTTCGGGGTTTCGTCGTTATGGAAATCCTCGGCCGGGTGGGTCTGGTCCTTTAAGTCCAGGTCGATGTCTTTCAGGGCGGCGGCGTCAATCTTGCTTTCAGCGGCCGGTTCCTCTTTGGCCTGGCGGACCAGCTCGGCGGTCTTGGTGTCGCGGGTAGCGAAGTAGCTGTCGTCAAAACCGGTAGCCACTACCGTTACGATGATTTCACCTTCCAGTTCCGGATTGATGGTGGCGCCAAAGATGATGTTGGCTTCCGGATCAGCCGCGGCGGTGATGGTTTCGGCCACGGTGTTGATTTCGTGCATGGACATATCCAGGCCGCCTATGACGTTGAACAGGATGCCGCGGGCGCCATCTATTGAAACTTCGAGCAGCGGGCTGGAAATAGCCTGCTGGGCGGCGTCCATAGCCCGATTATCGCCGCTGGCGCGGCCGATGCCCATCAGGGCGGAGCCGGCGTTGGCCATCACGGTCTTGACGTCGGCGAAGTCCAGGTTTACCAGCCCGTGGACGGTAATAAGGTCGGAAATGCCCTGCACTCCCTGGCGCAGCACGTCATCGGCCACTTTGAAAGCCTCTAAAAGAGGCGTGCGGCGGTCGATGGTCTGCAGCAGCCGGTCGTTGGGCACGGTAATAAGCGTATCGACGTTGCCGCGCAGGCGTTCTATGGAGCCTTCGGCGTTGCGCCGGCGTTTTTCGCCTTCGAAAGCGAACGGCTTGGTGACAAAACCAACCACCAAGGCGCCTGATTCGCGGGCGGCTTTGGCTACCAGCGGTCCGGCGCCGCTGCCGGTTCCGCCGCCGCCGCCAAAGGTGATGAATACCATGTCGGCGCCGCCGACGGCTTTGGCGATATCTTCTGATGATTCCTCGGCGGCCTTCTGCCCCACGCCGGGGTCGGCGCCCGCCCCAAGGCCGCGGGTGGCGTCGTTGCCGATATGGACCTTCTGGCTGGCTTTGGAGTGATGCAGGGCCTGGGCATCCGTATTGATTGCCACGAAGTCGACCCCTGATATGCCGGCATCCACCATGCGGTTTACGGCCGCGCCGCCGGCGCCGCCGACTCCCACTACTTTTATACGGGCAAACGTTTCAACGGCAGGCTCTACTTTTGGCATCTATTTATAAACTCCATTAACGATAGCTCAATTATATGGGCTTTATTTTTTGAATGCAATTAATACTCAGGCCAGACGGGCGGGTCAAACCGGCTATGCCGGGCGCGGCGCGTTATGGTTCAGCCGGCCCGCGGGCTCAGGCCCGCTTCTTAAATCGGTTAATAATTGTGTTCAAAGACGAATTAACAGATGAGAACATGCCATGGTTCTGCTCTATGAAACCTATGTCGGCCGCCGGGCCAAGGTACATATCCAACAGCATAAGGCCTACGGCCGGCGCGAATTCATGCTCGTCCATGCCGTCAACCACGCGTTTGATGTGCTTCCAGCCGCCAACGCGGGCCGGTAATTCCATGACTTCTTTGGCGAAATCGGCCAGGCCGGGAAGCTTGGACGTGCCGCCGGTGAGCACCACGCCGCCGGGCAGCTTGCGGCTGCGGCGGATCTTTTTTAGCTCGTGGTCAGCGAACTCCAGTATCTCTTCCACGCGGGCTTCGATGATAAGCCGCATCATCTCGCGGTCAAAGCGCAGCTCCTGCCCTTTTACTACGAAGCTGGTCTCGCCCGTCACACCTTTGCTCAGGGTGGCGTGCTTTAACTTTATAAGCTCGGCGATGTCCAGTTCGGTCTTAAGGCCGATAGCCAGGTCGTTGGTGATATGGGTGCCGCCCATGGGAATCACGGCGATATGCTCCACCTCGCCATCCTCTATGACCAGAAGATTCGTAGTGGCCGCGCCGATGTCCAGCACGCAGACGCCGCTTTCCTTCATCTTGCGGTCCAAAATGGCTTCTCCGGCGGCCAGGCTGGTCACCGTACGGTGGCTGGGGCGCAGCTCGGCCCGCTGCATCACCTGGTCCAGGCTCCTTAAGGCCGGCGTACTGGCGACTAATATATGGGTATCGACTTCCAGGCGGACGCCGTGCATGCCTACCGGGTCCTTGATGTTCTCCTGACCGTCCAGGCGGTAATTCTTGGCGAAGACCTGGATGATTTCCTTATTTGGAGGCAGCTGTACTACCGTGGCGGCCTCTTCCACCCTCATGCGGTCCTCGATGCCTATCTGCCGGTCGGGACTGCTGATAGCCACCACGCCTTTACTGTTAACACCTTCAACATGGCTGCCGTTAACGTTCACGGTGGCGTGATGGATTTCCCGGCCGCTGATGCGTTCAGCTTCCTGGACGGCGTTTACTACGGCCTGGGCGACTTCTTCTATA
>DASSNG010000025.1:0-3231 GCA_035688135.1 Saccharimonadales bacterium (SeqCode)
GTAAGGGTGCTTGCCGTTATCAATTATGGCGGCATCGTTTACGCGCTCCGTAAGCCAGCCGGCCTTATGATACACGTTTATGCCTGTCGGTACCGACGCCGGTATATAAGTAGAGTAGTCCGACTCTTTCATATAGGAAAGCAGCAGATCAGTATCAGACCGGTTCAGCAGCTCGCCTTTATAAAGCTTGCCAAGCAGCAGGGCAACATCCCCGGCGGACAGCGTATTTTGCTGGGGGTCGTAATCCGTTACGCCCATCTCCTGCATATACCCGGTCATTCCTTTATGGGTAAGCACCCTGGCTAAGTCGTCCCAGGCCTTGTTATCGCTGACCACTATCATCTGCTGAAGCTCATAACCGGCCGTGCCGAAACTAAGTTTTTTATTAAGGCTGTACCGGCCGGTTTCCGCGCCATGCAGGTACATAGCGGCGGTAATAATCTTTGTTACGCTGGCGGCGATGAAAGGCTGCGTCTGCCCGTATATATAAGTCCGGCGGTTATTAAGATCCTGGACGGCCACGCCCACTTTCATATCGGGGCGGGCTTTTATGGCGGCATTTATCTGGGATTCCATAGCCGACTGCTGGTCGGCAGTTAATACTAACGGTGCAATTTCCTGGGGAGGGTCGATAGCCCGGGCCACTTCTGAGATGACCGGCAGGCTGTCAATCTTATTGTTGCCGAGCACGCGGATGAATCCCAAAAAAGATGCCGCGATTATCAGAAGTACCGCTAAAGCGAATCTTAGGCGGCGCTTTGGAAGGGGTGTCCCGGCTCGTTTTTGCGGCCGGTAAGTCTTGTACCTGTCCATATCTGCCACCAGTTTAACACCAGATTTTATGAAAATGTCCACAGTTTATACACAGGGACATATCTGTAAACAAAACGCAAGCTTTTTTAAAATAATCATAAGCTTTTGACAATAAATACCCCGGCGCATACAATAATAATCGTCATCGTGAGGTGACACCCGGGCGAACTTCCTTACGGAAGCCAGTCCGACCGAAAAGGGACTCCCTCGGGAGCCCCTTTTCATTTATGTGATTAAAACCAGCCAGCTAATTCGTGCCGGAAGCCGTTTCGCGGCGTGATAGCGGGGGGAAGTGAGGGATTTTGGGAACCGGTAATGCAAGCTTAAGCCTTAGTAGCAGATAGGCGGGAGACAGGGCCAGCCGGACATCCTTAGGCCGCTTAGCGTGTTTGAAAGCCAGCGAACAGATACTGAATATAATCCCGTACTCTAAAAGCAGCGCGTAATTCAGAGGCGAAAAGACGCTCCAGAAAGAATATATCAAGCTGTCAAAGAAAACCCCGGCCAGCCCCATGAGGATCATAATAGCTCCCAGCGACAGGCAGGCCATGTAGCCGTACCAGCTTTTGAAACGTCCCCGGAAAGTCACCAGGACTCCGGCCGCCGCTAACAGAATCATCAGGATATTGATGATTGTATTATCGGAGACTAGATAGAACAGGGGTCCGTTGGAAGACAGCTGACTTTGCAGGTATACATCCAGAGTAACGAGACCCGTAACTAAGCTTATTGATTTTAATATCATCCCTCACTCCCATAACTCCCCCGACTATAAACTAAGAAAATCATTCGAGCCGTTTGTAAACTCACCCAAAGCAAGTGAGAATTTTTACTAACGGTCCAACGTATTTTTAACAGAGCGGCCTGAGATTATGCTTGATAATAGACGCCGAGGGGTTTTGGGGAAGAGGAGTCCTGGTTGTGAGGGCTCCTTTTTTTATTGATAAACTTTAAGATATGCAGATTAGCGACAAGGAGTTTGAAGAACTGCTGGCCGAGGCCATAGATAAGATTCCCAAGCCATATATAGACCACATCCAGAATGTCGCTTTCATATTAGAAGATGAACCCACTCCGGAGCAAAGATTAAAGATGCGGCTTAGGCCGGATCAGACTCTGTGGGGGCTTTACGAAGGCATACCGCTGCCGGCCCGCGGCGGCGCCGAAAAGACGATTCCCGATAAGATAACGATTTTTAAATGGCCGCTGCTGCTGGCCAGCGGCGATAAAGAGGAGCTAAGGTATAACATCGGGCATACCGTTTGGCACGAAACAGCCCACTATTTCGGACTTGACCACCGCAAAATTGATGAGCTCGATAGTAAACGTGACAACACTCATCAGGGGTGAATATGTCCGTTTTATCAAACTTGTGGATATTATATTGATAATTTGCTGAAGCGGTAATATCATGAGCTTATTAACAATCTAAGGAGGTACAATGCGTTACCCTGGAAAGATGCTTGGTCTTGGCCTGGATTTTTCGGCCGCCAGCATGACAAACCTGTTCTTAACCCTTACCGAGCTTCTGCTATTGGTTCGGGTTGTGGTACATTTTTTCTTTACCACAGCCAGCGGCAGTTTCTTTGGATGGGTGTACTACACAACCGACGTGCTGCTAAGCCCGTTCCGTAGTGTATTCGTAGCCCCAACGGCTACTCCAGGTCATTGGTACGTGGACTTCCCGGCGCTGTTCGCCATGGCGGTATATGCCGCTTTTGCCAGCCTGCTGGTTGGTCTGGCCGCTTGGAACTGGGGCCGCCGCGGTAACCGCTAAGATAAACATTGTCAAAGCGTAAAACGGGCCCATTAGGGCCTGTTTTATTTTGTTGTAATTTTATACCGCATATGCTAATCTTCGGCTAAAGCTAAAAAAGGAAAAACCATGCAGCCTTTACATCAAGCCGGACAAGAAGCTTCGGCCGCCGCATTCAGGGGGAATTTTGGCGCTGACACCCCTGATGGTCATCCGCTGCCGGGCCAGTATTCGGCCGGTACGACATTCGCGCCGCAAGCCGCTACGGCGTCCAGCGCTCAAGAAGCCAAGGAAAATCCACTGGTATCTGAATCAAAAAAAGACGAACCGATAGATAAACCTGCCTCTTATAGCGTATTTGATTCCGGCGGAGCCGGCGCTGCCGGACCTTCATTCATGAGCGGCGAGCCGGCAGAGCAGGCATCTGATGAACCTATGCCGGTGGTGCGTGTTCTAAGCGTCCGCGGCGTTGAGTACGGCATGATGACTATCGCGCTTTGGGTAGCGGCCTCTACGGCCGCCTGGGTAGTTCTTAATCTGCTGAATGGCAGCGGAGGCTTTGACACGGTAGTCGTTCCGGTATCGTCCCTTGTAATCTGCGTGCCGGTTTTTGGGCTGCTGTTCTTGCGCCTTAAGAAGGCTGAGCTGGCCGAACCCCGGCT
>DASSNG010000002.1:0-2225 GCA_035688135.1 Saccharimonadales bacterium (SeqCode)
TTAAGATATCCAGCCTGCTGGACAGCTTAGGACAGAACGTATTCACCGATTTCTCGGCCGGCGATATCAAATGTCTTTATAGGCAGGTATCGACCATCCCGGCCTCGTCCATCCAATCGCTTGATATGGTCACCCCGCCGAATAACTTATTAACGACCGGTAATATGAATGGCTTGTCTATCGTAGAGCCGCGCGAAGGCCTATATCAATATGATGAGATACATAAGTTCCTGCACAGCTCGCTCAAAGACGGCTTGATACTCAAGGAGAACGCCCATATAGCGGTCTATAACGCCACCGATACCTCCGGCGTGGCCACCGCCCAGTCTAATTTATTGAAAGAATACGGTTATAACGTCACCAAGACTGACAGCCCGGCCAACGCCGCTAACCCGTCGGCGACCACTATCGTCGATCTGACCAAGGGCAAGGATAAATATACCCGCAATTATCTCCAGAAGCGTTACGGCGTGACGGCCACCGAGAAAATGCCCTCGGACCTCGGTATCACACCTCCCGCGGACGCCAATTTTGTTATAATCCTAGGTGAAGATGTTGCGGCTTCCAACCAGGATTAAGCCTACCAAGGGCTTCTCACACGCGCTTTATGTAGCTTTCAATGTGGCCCTGCCGGTGCTGGCCTATATACTTGTTAGGATCGATTTCGTCGGCCTGGCCATCTTGCTGGTGATATTGAGCAAATGGCGGATGTTCGCCGTCCGTCCGCGCTACTGGATCGCCAATTTGGTCCAGAACGGCGTCGATATCATGGTGGCCATCTCGTTGATAATCTTCATGGCCAGCACCAGCGTCGGCTGGTGGCAGTTGTTCTGGACAGCCGCCTACATCGGCTGGCTGGTGTGGCTCAAGCCGCGTTACGACGTATTAAGTGTTTCGGCGCAGGCGATGGTCGGCCAACTGCTGGGCTTATCTGTCTTATTCATAAAATTCGGCGATTCCAGCATCG
The DNA here is from genome assembly GCA_035688135.1 of Saccharimonadales bacterium (SeqCode). GTDB lineage: Bacteria > Patescibacteriota > Saccharimonadia > Saccharimonadales > UBA10212 > JAIFWC01. The sequence continues at coordinate 968 of DASSNG010000002.1, forward strand.
TCGGCCTGGTAGCCGGGACCTGGCTGGTGACGTATCTCGCGGCCCGGCATTATCTGACATCTTTCGAAGAACCGCACGGGCCTTTGCTGTCCCATATCTGGGCCTATTTTTCGGCCTGTCTGGCATTCATCCTGGCTCACTGGCTGTTGTTCTACGGCTCAATCGCCCAGATAATAGTCATCTTGACGACCATCGGCTACGGCCTGGCGGCTTTGTATTATCTTGACGCCACCGACCGGCTCAGCCGGGGCCTGCAGAAGCAATTGCTCGGCGGGATGCTGGCTGTATTACTTATCATATTAGTCTTCTCCAACTGGACCGGCGCAACCCTGTAGGCTTATTCAGCCTTTTTTCAGATAGTTGGCTACAATAGTAGTTATGGATCCCGTTAGACTCCAAAAAACGACCGGCATTTATTTATCGTTTGAAGCAAGCACCGAGGTTCAATCGTCAACCATGGTACGAAAGTTAAGTGGAGTCTAACGGGATGGATAAAGAGACTCCCGGCAAAAATCCTAAAAACACGCCTTCAGTTTATTCGACCAAGCCCCAGCAGATTATTAATTTCGACGCTTTAAGATCACGGACCCAAGCAAGTTTCCAGCGTCGCCCGCCATTACCGGGCCGTTTGGGTTATCTGGCGCTCGCCGTGCTCATCTGTTTAGTGGCCGGCTTCGGCGCCGGCTGGCTGGGTGCCTGGGCGCAGACCCACGGCAAGACCGCCATCGCCACCAGCACGGCCGCCAAACAGCAGTACATTTCTAACGAAAGCGAATTGATCTCATCTATAGCTAAAAACGTCGGCCAAAGCGTGGTTTCAATCGATGTAGTCGGGCAGGATACTACGAGTGTGCCGGATATATTCGGCTTTAGCTTCCCGCAGACCCAGCAGACCGAAGCCGCCGGAACGGGTTTCATCATTTCGGCTGACGGCATCATCGTGACTAACCGGCATGTCGTACCAAGCGGCACGACCTCGGTCAGTGTCACGCTGGCCGACGGCACTAAATTCGACAATGTCCAGGTGATCGGCCGGACCAGCGACTCAAGCCCCCAGGATATAGCCTTCTTGAAGATTGGCGACCTGAACGGCCACTCATTGGTACCGGTAACACTTGGTGATTCTTCCAAGATGCAGGTGGGCGACAAGGTGGTTGCTATCGGCAATGCTCTCGGACAGTTCCAAAATACTGTCACCGAAGGTATCATTTCCGGCTTCGGCCGCGATGTGACCGCCGGTGACCAGAGCGGCCTCCAG
>DASSNG010000029.1:0-2303 GCA_035688135.1 Saccharimonadales bacterium (SeqCode)
CATTCAGGTACGGTTCTATGTCCGCCAGATGCTGGTGCCCCAGCACGATTACCGGCAGCGACTGCCAGTCCGGGTAACTTCTAAGCTCGTACAGGAATTCAATGCCGGAACGTCCGGCTAAGGATAGTTCTATGATTGCCAGGTCGGGCCGGGTGGTGTCGGCGCCGACTATGGCTTCCTGCGGATCGCAGAACGTATGGACCGAATATCCCTTTAATTTCAGATAAGAGGCGGTGTTGCGCGCCATCTGCCTGTCCGAACTTAGGATAAAGATCTGTTTTGACATAATCAGACGAATTTGAGCTGGCGGCTTACCGGCAGGCTGGTTGCCAGTCCGGCCAGGTTATCGTGCGCCGCCGTGCGGAGCGGCTGCCAGAGTGCCGCGCAGAGCATATCGGCTACCAGCACGCCGGCGGCAGCGCCCTGCGGTACGGCCGGCAAAGGCTGGCGGGCTTTGCCCATCAGGCTGCGGGCAGCCCTGAGCGTGCGGTCGCTGATACCCTGGGCATTGCTGAAAACTCCGGCGGCTACGGCCTTATCGTGCGCGCCGTGCGCTCCTAACACCAGCCGGAAGGATTTTTGCTCTGATTGGGCGGCCTGGGCCCGTATAAGGCTGGAGCTTAAGACTTCAAGCGCTGACGCCAAGCTTGCCTGGTTAGCCAGGACCGGCGCAAGGCGCTGCTGGACGCTGACTTCCAGGACCGTATCGTACTGCTTGGCGTATGGCGTAAGGCGGTGGGCTATATCGTCCATAAGGGCGCCGATAGCCAAAGGTTCCGCCGGCAGCCGGCTTAGGTCTTCTGATGCCAGCAGATGCCGGTAGGCTTCTATTTGCTGCAGGCCGGCGCTGATATTCAGCTCTGTCTCCCGGACATGGTCGCGGGCGGCCGCTTTGCTGAAGTTCTTGCCTTCCAGCAGGTCCGCGGAAGTTTTTATTTGAAGCAGCGGCAGCGCCAGGTCTTCGCTAAGCGTCATCAACAGCGCCCGCTGCCGGGCGAGTTCGTTTTGCTGGTGCGCAAACGCGGACTTTTTCAGACTGAAGACCCCCTTGTATAGGCTAAATTATAGCACCGCGCAAAGGGCGCAGCTGTTGTAATTAGGGCGCGAAACTAAGCGTCTTTAACACCGTGCCGTCAAAGTCGGCCTGATATTCCTGGCTTTGGGTAGAGATTTCCAAAGTCTTGTCGCGGACCTTGATTACCAGCATGTAGCCCCTCTGGGAATCATTCTGCTGGTTGATTTGTCCGCTGTAGTAAACCCCGGGAGTGACGTTCGTTACGCCCTTGAGTGACGGCGGCAGGTAAGCTTTGGCTGTAAGGCTGCCGGCGCCGATATTGGAATTCATTTGCTGGATAACCTGGGAATAATCATCGTTTACCAGCTCTACCCGCAGGGCGTAGGCGCTCTGGCTCTGGACGCCCGGCACTTCGCCCGGGTTAAAGTAGGCGTTTATTGGCTCGCTGCCGTCGGTTGAATCAACGTAGGCGCTCCAGGTCTTGGGATATTTGAAAGTTATACTGCCGTAGTTGGCGGAACCTTTGAAAGTCTTGTTGGGCGATTTGCTCTGCTCAGCGAACTGGGCCTGCAGCTGGGCGGTTAATTGCTTGTTGGCGGCGGCGACAGCGGCAGCGGCCTTTTTATCGCTGTTATTCTTATAATCGCTCATTTTGGAGTAGGACCAGCCGCCGAACCCCAGGGCGGCGACAAGCAGTACCGCCAGCACGATTATCACTATGATGTGGCTATTGGACCCTCTGTAGGTTTCGGCCGGCTCGGACTGAGGATTCATCCCGTTAGAAATCCCTTCTGGGCACGTACATCTTTTGTTGTACGCTCTGCATTAATAAATGTGAATTTCTGACGGGATTCATACAGCTAATGTTAAAGCAGATTCTTCCGTTAAACAAGCGGGCCGCAGCTGTCAGTATTTATACAGAAAGACGCCGTATTCCTTGGCTGCCGGTTTTTTGCCGGGAATCTTGAAAGCATGACTGGCAACCTTTACCCCTTTTGGAGCTTTGGCTTTGACGAATTCGTCGAACCTGGCCATGTATTTGGTCAGCAGAAAAATAAAGATAGCGTCGGCGTCCGATAAATCGGCTTTCCAAAAATTTCCCCACCTCACCTTTACCAGCCGGCGATACCTGCGCGTAGTAAGCCACGCGTAGGCGAACATGAACGGATTAAGCTCGTAACCGACTGATTTTATGCCCCGCCGGGCGGCGGCTTTTAAGAACCGGCCGTCGCCGCAGCCCAGGTCGTAGACCGTCTGGCCTTTTTTTAGGTCTAAAAGGTCCAGCCCG
>DASSNG010000055.1:0-17225 GCA_035688135.1 Saccharimonadales bacterium (SeqCode)
CGATGATACGCTCCTGGTTACCGTACCGCTTAGCCATATGCTGGGGATAGTGATGGGATTATCAGGCGCTATTTACCATGGCAATACGCTCTATCTTCATGAATGGTTCGACGAAAAAGCTACCCTTGAAGCATTAGCGTCAGGGAAGATAAGCTTTTTCTCGCACGCCGCTTCGGCTTATATAAAGCTCTTGCAGGCCGCGGATAAGGATTACGATCTTTCTAAAGTGCGGCTATGCGTTTCAGGGGCAGCGCCGCTGCCGCCGGCAGTATGGAACGAATTCAAGGCGCGTTACGGCATAGAGATCGTCGAGACCTATGGTTCCACCGAGACCGGACGGATAGCCGGCAACCGGCTGGACGAGCGCGTCCAGGGTTCGCCAGGCAAACCGCTGCCCGGAGTCGAGGCCCGGCTGAACAAAGACGGCGAGCTGGAGGTAAGGTCGGGCGGGGTCTTTCCCGGTTATTACAAAAACCGGGAAGCTACAGCAGTGTCACAGACTGCCGACGGTTTTTGGCGAACAGGCGATATCGCTGAAATCCGGAACGGTTATATTTATCTGAAAGGCCGCAGGCAGGAGCGGATAAGAAAGTTCGGCTATACCATTTCTCCCCGAGACGTGGAGTGGGCCCTGCATATGCATCCCAAAATCAAAGACGTGGCGGTAATCGGCCGGCAAGCCGCTGACAGCCCGAACGACGAGCTGATATATTTTATCGTTTCCGAAATATCGGACCAGGAAATCCATGATTTCTGCAAGCAGAACCTGCCATTCTCCTGGCGGCCCGACAGGATTATCCGTATTGATGAGCTGCCGCGGACTCCCAGCGGCAAAGCCAAGATCGGCAAGCTTCAGGATATGGTCAAATGAGCAATATCATCGAAAACGATATTATCTTAAAAGATAAGGTGCCAAAGTCGCGCCGGATCCTGGCATTCGACCTTATCAGGGGGTTCTTTCTGATAGTCATAATGATTGACCACATCGAGCTTTATCCGGACATATTCGATTTCATTACCGGAAAAGGCCGGCTGTGGGTATCGGCCGCCGAGGGCTTCTTTTTCTTATCCGGGCTGCTGATAGGTATGATTTATAAGCGCCGCCTGGCTTTCGGCATGCGTTTTATATTCAAAAAGATGTGGCTGCGGGCCGCCGAACTATATGTCGTTGGCACCGCTCTGACTTTCCTGTTCCTGGCGTGGGCGGAATTCAGCCACCACACGACCCTTAAGGACGCTTTGCCCAACCCGCTGCCATGGCATCACATAATCGAGCAGACGCTGCTGATGCGGTTCACGTACGGCTGGTCGGACTTCTTAGTAAGGTTTGCGCTTCTGATGCTAATAGCTCCTTTTGTCTTTTACCTGGTATCAAAAGGGAAGTGGTGGCTGGCTGCCGCCGGGATAGTGATTGCCTGGTGCTTCCGCGGCCAGGGGTTCACGCTCTCCTGGCAGCTGATATTCAATTTTGGCATAATAATCGGCTTTTACTGGCAGAAAATAGAATCTGCCTTCAGGAGCCTGAAGTCGCGCACCAGGCGACGCCTTAAATTAGCCGTGCTGGGCACTGCCGGATTAACACTTTTTGCAAGCTATATGAGCGTCTACCTTCTATCGCTGCTCTTTTATATGTGGGGTGTTGACCGGCTGCCGAAGTGGGGCCAGCATATTGCCTACGACTGGGGTAATTGGAACCATGATATTTGGCTTTATGCGGATAAATGGACAATGGGCCCGCTGCGGATAGTATTGTTCGGATTCTGGTTCACAGCCCTTTATTGGGCCGTAAGGCGCTACGAAGACGCGATTGCCCGCTACAGCCGGGGCGTGCTTGAGCTTCTGGGAAGAAACAGTCTGATGGTGTATACCATCCATTCCTTCATCGTCTTTGCTTTTAGGATGTACGTTATTCCGGGCAGCACGAACCTCCTGCAGAATTTCCTGATAACTGGAGCCGGGCTGACGCTGCTTGTCCTGCTGACGTACGCGTTCAAAAGATATTGGCCATCCATAGCTGGAAATTTGAGACTTCCAATGAAGCAGCAGGCCAAGAAAAGCGTTTAGGCGCTAGATAGAGGCAGCCCCTCTTCCAGGAGCCTGAGAGAGCGTGAATAGATCTGAGAGCGCTGCGGCCATAAAGAATGCCTGCCATCGGGATAGGTGTAGTATTGGTGGCTGATACCCGCTTTGTTCAGCGCGGAATTAAGATCGGCTGAGAATTTTGGAGCCACGACAGTATCCCGCAGGCCGACATGGATCTGGACCCTGCCTTTGATGTGCGACAGGAAATATATGGGCGAGGCATCACGCCAGAATGAAGGATTTTCGGCCGGCGTTCCGTATTTTGCGAACATGTTAGCGCGGTCAGCAAGCGCATTCGGGTTGTTCTCGTCTGAGGGCGGCAGATATGTTATGTACATCTCTTCCAAGCTGTCTACAGGCCCGGACAGAAGGATGGTATTTTTGATATCCGGCGATAGGACCGCGGCTCTTAAGGCGATATAGGCCCCAAGGCTATGCCCCCAGAGGCTGATATTCGACGCATCCATACCTTTTGTCTGCTTTATGGCTGATATCAGCGACATGACATCGGTGTTGTAGCCGATGGAGTAATAAGCGCTGACGGGAGAACCGCTGTGAATGCTGAGCCCTTGGCCGCGCAAATCCGGCTTTACCACCAAAAACCCATGCCGGGCATAAAATTCCATATCTGAAAGATAATCCCTATCCGTACGGTAGCGGCGCGGATTTATATAGCCATGCAGTAATATTAAGACCGGGCAGCCACCCGAGGAGCAGGAAGATGGCTTAACCACGAGGCCGTACTCGGTCAGCCCATCATCTTTGACATCATATTCGAATTCCTGCTGATGCAGGCCGTCTTTTTTACCTAAATCCTTATAAATCCTGATTGGTGATGAGTAATATCTGGCTTTTGCGGTAACCTTCAGGTCCAGGCTACGGTAGAGGTTCTCGCCCGCATAGGTATCGGCAATACCGTACTGGCCTCTTTCTGTATGGCTGTGCCACACATCATAAACTATGAACACCGCTAAACCTGCTATCAGAGCCAGAATGACCATGGCTAAGCCAGAGGGCCTTTTTGTCAGCCGCTGCATAGCGCGGTCTTTTTTGGCAGTTTTTTTAATCATTCTTTTAAGGTTAAGCTGTCGGCGGGATAGGAATCATAGGCCGGCAGGCCTAAGAACTGTTCAAGGGTCTGTCCGCTTTTCTTTATCTGGGCAGCCAGATCTTTGCCGACGTAGCGCACGTGCCAGGGCTCGTATTCATAACCGGTAAGTTTATCCTTACCATTAGCATACCGGATAATGAAACCGTAATCGGCGCAGTTGGCCGCCAGCCAGCGGCCTTCGGCGGTATTGCCAAAACACTGGTCTAGCTCGCACTTTCCGCTGACCGCGCCGATGTCCGCCGCCAGGCCGGTCTGGTGTTCGCTGTGCCCGGGGCGGGCACTGAAGGTGTCAGCCGCTGCTATGCCGACCTGCCGGACATATCCGTTATAAACCTGCTGCTGGTATGAAAAAGAACGATAACCACTGACCACCTCAAGCCTGATCCCGTCCCCGGCAGCCGCCTCGAACATGGCTTTTAAGGCAGCGGCAGTATCCGGCCGCACCAGCTCTTTGCCGGCAGCCGCTACCTGCGGCTGGATCAGCCCGGCGGGTACATAGTCGCCGGGCAGACTCCGGCCTTTGTTCACTACCGCCCACAAGCTGGCGGCCTGATCGTTTGGATAACTTGTCTTATCAAATACTACCTGGCCGGTGTTCTTAATCTGGGAAGCGGGCAGCCGATTGTTATCATTCAGATGCGGCGCCTGTGTCTTCGGCGCCGGGATTAGCAGATAAACGACCGCTGATTGAACGGCTATCACCAGCAGGCCGGTTAATCTTCTTTTGTTTTTATGTCTTCGCATCATTTTTATTGTACATAATCTCCAGCGTACGGGATAACCATGATGGATATGTTAAACTCCAAATAACATGGCTAAATCCAAGCCCGGCGCCCAATCCGCTTCCAGCCTGCAAGCCGTTTTACCTTGGCTGCTGCTGGTAGCCGGGGCTATAGCCCTTATTGCTTCCATCATGCTGTCCATTGAGGTGTTCGACCGGCTGAAAAACCCAGCATATGTTCCAGCGTGCAACCTTAATCCGATATTAAGCTGCACGAATGTCGCTGACAGCAACCAGGCGCACTTATTTGGATTTCCAAATTATTTCATAGGGGTAGCAGGCTACGCCGCCGTAGCCGCCATAGGCGCGGCTATGCTCGCCGGCGCCAAGTTCGCCCGGTGGTTCTGGCGGCTGACCGAAGCCGGCCTTCTGTTTGCGGTCGCCTTTATTACCTGGCTGCAATTCCAGACTCTTTATCGTATCGGCGCCTTATGTATCTTTTGCATGATAGTCTGGGCCTGCACTATACCGATGTTCTGGTATACCACCTTATATAATCTGGACGAGGGAAATATATCCTTGCCGGCCGTTATGGGAAAGCCGGCCGCATTTTTGCGCAGGCATCACGCCGACCTAGTCATAGTTTGGTTTTTGATAATAATATTGCTGATACTGAAGCGGTTCTGGTACTACTGGAGCACTTTGGTTTAGGCTAAACGTTCAGCCTGTTTTCAGATTTACTCCGGTAGAATTAGAGTATGAGAATACTGGTCGTTGAAGATGAACATAAGATAGCGAACGCCATCAAGCAGGGCCTTACCCAGGAAAATTACGCGGTAGATGTCGAATACGACGCCGATGCCGGGCTGGGAGCGGCGCTTAATGAGGCTTACGACGTTATGATTCTTGACAGGATGCTGCCGGGAAGCATGGAAGGCCTTGGCATATGCCGGCAGGTCAGGGAAGCCGGGATACACACGCCGATACTCCTTCTGACAGCCAAAGACCAGACGCGTGACCGGGTAGAGGGGCTTAATGCCGGCGCCGACGACTATCTTATAAAGCCTTTTTCGTTTGAAGAACTGCTGGCCCGCGTCCGCGCCCTGATGAGGCGGCCGGCGGCTACGGCCGGCGAAGTACTTAAAGTAGCCGACCTGTCCCTGGATCCCGTCAGATACGAAGTCAAAAGAGGCGGCCGCAGCCTGAAACTTAGCGCCAAGGAATTCGCTTTGCTGGAGTATATGATGCGCAATCCCGGCCGGGTGCTCACTAAAGAAAGTATCATTTCCCATGTCTGGGATTTTGACGCCGACGTCCTGCCCAATACCGTGGAGGTTTATATCGGGTACCTGCGTAATAAGATTGACAAACCCTTCGGCAGGCAGCTTATACATACCAACCGCGGCTTTGGATATGTATTGGGGGCTAAGTAGTGTTCCGTTCCGCCGCCTTGCGGCTTACCGGCTGGTACCTGGCCATAATCATGATTATCAGCCTTATATTCAGCGTGTCGCTGTACTATGTTTCCAGCGAAGACCTGGGACGGAACGTCAACCGCCAAATCGGCTATTTCAATAACCTTATCGGCCCGGATGAAGCAGGCGATTACGGAGCGCTGCGCCAGAGGCAGCTGAACGAAGATTTGAGCCATCTGAAAGCCAACTTAATCGTTTTTAATCTGCTGGTATTGCTGGGAGGAGGAGCCGCCAGCTATTGGCTGGCTCGCCGCACTCTGGACCCCATCGAAGAGGCTCTTAACATCCAGGCGCGCTTCGCTTCCGACGCCTCCCATGAGCTGCGGACGCCTCTGACAGCCATCCAGACCGAAAATGAAGTCGCTCTTCGTGATAAATCCCTGTCCAAATCACAGGCCATCGGTCTGCTGAAAAGCAATCTTGAGGAAATCGGTAAATTGAAAGCCCTTTCCGAAGGCCTGCTGAGGCTGGCCGGGCGGCAGGGAGGCGCAGCGCGCGGCCCGGTATCTGTACGCGATATAACGGCGGCGGCCGTCCAGAGATACCTGAAGGTAGCCGATAAACAACAGATAACTATCAGCGACAAGACGTCCGACTTTAATGTGCTGGGGGACCGGGACAGCCTTACCGAATTAACGGCCATTTTAATAGATAATGCCCTAAAATACAGCCACGATGGTTCAGAAATCGTGATAAGCAGCTTCCAGCGAGGCAAACTCGGGGTCCTTGAGGTAGAGGACCATGGCATCGGTATAAAACGGGCCGACCTGCCTCATATTTTTGACCGTTTCTTCAGGGCGGACAGTTCGCGCCATAAGGACGGGGCCGATGGCTACGGGCTGGGCCTAGCGATAGCCAAAAATATCGTTGATGCCCACAGCGGCCATATCGAGGTCAGCAGCACACCGGGGAAGAAAACGGTTTTCAAGGTATTCCTGCCATCCTCATAGTAATATTTAGCTATGGCCAAGAAACCAGCCGCTAAAAAAGCCTCCGCCCGGGCCATACCGCCGCGCTACAGCTCCTACCGGCCGGGCGATAACGACAGGCGTTCCGAACCGGAGCCGGAAGCTCCCATCGAATTGAAACCGGCGGGCTGGCGAAAAATTATCCTGCGCACTTTTGTGATCCTGCTCGCCGCCACCATCATTTTTAGCGTTGTCATCGCTGCCTGGGATGCGCGGAACATAACATCCGCCAGCCGCAAGATGTTCGGGTCCGGCAGCCTTCTGGAACTGATCAATCCGCGGCCGGTCAAAACCGACAGCTATGGGCGGGTGAACGTGCTGCTGGTAGGCTATTCGATTGATGACCCGGGCCACCCCGGCTCAACGCTTACGGACTCGATAATACTTCTAAGCATGGACGGCACAAAGCACAGCGGATTCATGCTGAGCATCCCGCGTGATCTGTACGTCAAGATACACGGTTTTGGCTACGGCAAGATAAACGAGGCCTATAAAGACGGCGGAATGCCGCTGCTGGCACGCATCGTAAGCCAGGACTTTGATACTCCTATAGGTTATTACGCGCTGATTGACTACGCAGCGGTAAGGCAAACGGTTGACGCGCTTGGCGGTATCACTGTGGATATACACAGCAATGACCCAAGAGGTTTATATGATCCTAATATCAGCAAGGCCGATGGCGGCCCGCTTAAACTCAGCAACGGCAAGCATGTCATTGACGGTCAGACCGCACTGAACCTCACGCGGGCGCGTGGCGACCCCTGCGGCTGCGGCCTTTATGCCTATGGCTTTGGCCAGAGCGATTTTGACCGTACCCAACATCAGCGTCAGGTTTTCACGGCTATTAAGGATAAGCTTAACTGGAAGCTGATTCTGAACCCTCTTAAGAACGGCCGTATTTTACAGGCCGCCTCGGACAACATCCGTACCGACATCAAAGCCGACGAAATCAGGACAATATTCTCTACCTTCAACGACATTCCAAGCTCAAAACTGGAATCGCTGAGCCTAAGGGACTTAAACGGCATTAATTACCTTGCCAGCACGCATTACAGCGGCGATACCCTGACTCCCGCGGCCGGGCTCGGGGATTACTCCGGCATCATCGCCGCCCTGAATAGAATGAAGCAGTAGAAGTGGACCCCGAACGAATCATTACCATGCTGGACGCGCCTGGACTTAGCGGCGGTATGTCTCGTGTCGACCAGATTATCATGGATGCAGTAGGATCTGGTATGGAGGGGTTTTTAATGCGCCGCATAGAGAGCGGCAAACGGCTGCGGCCGATCCTTCTGATACTGGCAGCGGGCGCGCAATCAAGAACCCCGGTCTTGCGTGCCGCCGCGGCCATAGAACTGGTCCACCAGGCCTCAAAGATGCATGATGACGTTTTAGATAAGGACACCTCCGAGACGGCACGGTATCTTTTGGGCGGAGATTTGCTTTTAGGCTCCGCGATGGCGATCGGCGCCGGACAGGGAAGACAGACTGCCCAGGTCTTAGCTGACACTGTGGCCCTGATGATAGAGGGTGAGTTCCGGCAAGCAGGGCTTAAAACCGGTTTCCTGCCGGACGACAGCGCCTATCTTGAGGTCTGCCGGCTAAAGACCGGCTCTTTATTCAGCGCGGCGGCTATAATTGGCGGCCGGCTGGCAAAAAGAGAAGAGGATCAGATCGGACATTTGGCTGAATTCGGGCAAAAATACGGCCAGGCCTACCAGATACTCGACGACATCAAAGACGGTGAGTTCAAGGCCGGCCAGCTTCGGCCGGCCAGGGATCAGGCAGTCCGTCTTCATAAAGCCGCTATCGAAGCGCTGAACGGGCTGCCGGACACGCAGGAATATCTGAAAAGGTTCGCCGGCATTACGCTGCCCGGTTTATCCTGATGCGCAAAAACTGATATAGTAGAAGTTAAGCATGAGCGGGAAAACCAAAACCTTGTTCGTATCCGCTATTTTGGTTATTGCAGTAGCCGCGGCGGCATACTATCTGAGCAGCGTAAAGATACCCGTCCTGGAGACCGCAGGGCCGGTTGGCGGCAATGAAAAGCACCTTATCCTTATAGCCTCCATATTGTCAGCTATAGTTGTCATACCGGTCTTTGCGCTGACTATTTTTATAACCGCCAAATACCGGGCCGATAATCATAAAGCCGACTACCGCCCTGACTGGGACGGGAACAGGCTCATAGAATTGACCTGGTGGGCGATTCCGGGCGTAATCATAACTATTCTTTCTGTCGTGGCCTGGAACAGCGCGCACGCCCTGGATCCTTTCAAAGCTCTGGCCGGCAGCCAGCCGCCGCTTAAGATACAGGTCATATCTTTGGACTGGAAGTGGCTGTTCATTTATCCGGACCAGGGTATCGCCACGGTCAATAAGATAGACGTGCCCATCGGGCAGCCTGTTAATTTCCATGTGACATCCGATACGGTGATGGATTCATTCTGGGTCCCGGCCTTAGGAGGCCAGATATATTCCATGCCGGGCATGGATACCCAGCTGAACCTTCAGGCGGACAAGGCCGGCAGCTACCAGGGTCGTTCGGCCAATATCAGCGGACGCGGCTTTTCAGCGATGGATTTCACGGTCACGGCGCTGCCAAGCGGAGAGTTTGACGGATGGATGAATCAGGTGAAAAGCTCAGGCCCCCTGTTGGACCTGAAAGCCTATGACACGCTGGCGAAACCCGGCACGGATGTTGCGGTTAGCCATTATTCTTCGGTCCAGCCGGGCTTATACGGCAGCGTGCTTGATAAATATATGGCGCCGGTACAGCATGCCGGCCAAGAGACGGAGCACCAGCATGATTAGTGTGGCTTCGGCACTGCTTGGAAAACTGAATACCGATGCCTTTCCAAAAGAAATTGTCACAATCGGCGGGGCCATATCAATGGTTGCGATGCTGGTTTTGGCGGCCGCTTTCATTACTTATAAACGCCGCTGGAAATGGCTCTGGCGCGAGTGGCTTACAACCGTCGACCCCAAAAAAATCGGCATCATGTACATCTTGGTAGCGGTATTGATGCTGGCAAGGGGCCTGGCTGACGCCATAATGATGCGAGCCCAGCAGGCGACTTCAGTCGGCAGCCATCACGGCGTGATTTCGGCCGATACTTTCCAGCAGGTCTTTTCGGCTCACGGGACGATAATGATTTTCTTCGTAGGCATGGGGCTTATGTTCGGCCTTATAAACCTGGTTATGCCGCTGCAGATAGGCTCGCGCGATGTGGCGTTCCCGACGCTTAATGCCGCCAGCTTCTGGCTGTTTGCCGCCGGCATGGCCCTTATAAACACTTCGCTGGTACTCGGTGAATTCTCGGCGGCCGGCTGGCTGGCCTACCCGCCGCTATCGGAACTGGCGTACAGTCCCGGAGTAGGGGTGGATTATTGGATATGGAGCCTGGAAATCGCCGGTATCGGCAGTTTGCTGTCAGGTATCAATTTCATAACGACAATCATAAAGATGCGGGCGCCCGGCATGAGCCTTATGAAGATGCCGATGTTCACCTGGAGCGCGTTCGGCAGCCTGGTGCTGGTGGCTTTCGCGTTTCCAATCCTTACCGTCACGCTGACTCTGCTGTTCCTAGACCGGGCTTTCGGCTTCCATTTCTTTACCTCGACGGCCGGCGGCAACCCCATGATGTATGTGAATCTCATATGGGCTTGGGGCCATCCTGAAGTTTATATATTAGTCCTGCCGGCATTCGGGGTTTACTCAGAGATAGTATCGACTTTTTCCGGCAAGCGGCTGTTCGGATACACCTCGATGGTCTGGGCCATCTGGGGGATAGTCCTGCTGTCTTTCACCGTCTGGCTGCACCACTTCTTTACCATGGGAGCCGGAGCTGACGTAAATGCTTTCTTCGGTATCACGACGATGCTCATAGCCGTACCGACAGGAGTAAAGATATTCAACTGGCTGTTCACGATGTACAAGGGAAGGGTACGGCTTACTTCTCCCATGTTCTGGTTCCTGGGCTTCGTATTCCTGTTCACGCTAGGGGGCGTAACGGGAGTGATGATGGCCGTGCCGCCGATTGATTTCCAGGTTCATAACAGCTTATTCCTGGTGGCTCATTTCCACACCATGATAGTGACCGGCGTGGTCTTCGGGTTCTTTGCCGGCATCACCTACTGGTTCCCTAAGTTCATCGGATTCAGCCTGAACGAAGCCCTGGGCAAGCTGGCCGCGAAATTCTGGATTGCCGGTTTTATTTTAGCCTTCGGACCGCTTTATATCCTTGGCCTGATGGGCGCGACGCGGCGGATGGACCATTATGACGCAAGCCTTGGGTGGCAACCGCTGTTCGTAGTCGCCGCCATTGGCGTGGGAGTGCTTACTATCGGCGGCATCTGCCAGCTGCTGCAGCTGGGAATCAGCGTGATAAGCCGCAAGGACCATATGGTTGGCCCTGACCCCTGGAACGGCCGGACACTTGAATGGTCGGTGCCGACACCGGTGCCGGAGTATGCCTTCGCTGTCATCCCTACGGTGACTGCGCGCGACCAGTTCTGGGCAGATAAACAGGCTCACCGCCGGCCGCCCAAAACCTATCTGCCTATAAGGCTGCCTAAAAATAACCCCACAGGCATCTTGATCGGCGGCCTGTCGTTTATTGTGGGGTTTGCCGCTATTTGGCATATCTGGTGGCTGGCCGGCGTCTGTATAGCCGCCTGCGTGGCCGTAATCGCCGACCGGGCGGCCAGCGAAAGCAACGAATCCACTATCCCAGCTAAAGAGATCGCGGCTATTGAAGCCAGGCTGGCGGGAGGCAGGGCATGAAGACACCCCAAGCCATAGCCGCGCCGTCCGCCGCAGCCGTCCGCAAGAGCGAGGACGAAAAGACCCTGTTCGGTTTCTGGCTTTACCTGATGACGGACTGCGTACTGTTCGCCAGCCTGTTCGCCACCTTCGCCGTACTGCGCAACAGCACGTTCGGCGGGCCTAACGGCGAAGTGCTGTTCAGCCTTAATTTCGTCCTGGCCGAGACCCTTATACTCCTTACCAGCAGTTTTACGTGCGGCCTGGGCATCTTAGCTGCCAGGCAGAACAACCGCCGCCTGACACTGGCGCTTTTCGCGGCCACTTTTCTGCTGGGCGCGGCCTTCTTATTCCTTGAAGTCCACGAGTTCAGCCACCTGTACCAGGAAGGTAACAGCTGGCGGCGCAGCGGCTTTTTAAGCGCTTTCTTCACTTTAGTCGGCACCCACGGCCTCCACATCAGCGTCGGCTTGGTATGGATGGGGACCCTGATGGCCCGTGTCCGCCGCGCCGGATTCAACCGTGCCAGCCTGCGCCAGCTGACCATGCTGAGCCTGTTCTGGCATTTCCTGGATATCGTCTGGATATTCATATTCACGATCGTTTACCTGACAGGGATAGTGTTATGAGGCAGGAATCCGCGAAACCAAGGCCCGCTAAAATATCTGCCCGCACCTACGTGATCGGCTATATCCTGGCCTTATGCCTCACCCTGGTGGCGTTCTACGCCGTAAAGGCGCATGTTGATTCCGGGCATACGTTCTTATCGGATAACTTCATGCTGGCGATAATATCGGTCCTGGCGATCGTCCAGCTGATGGTCCAGCTTGTCTTTTTCCTGCATCTGGATAAAGAGTCGCGGCCGCGCTGGAACTTCATGGCTTTTCTGCTGGCCCTGATGTTTATCTTCATCCTGGTGGCCGGCTCGATATGGATCATGTACCACCTGGATTACTCCATGACGCCTCACCAGCAGGACCAATACCTGATAAAGCAGGATGGCGGGATATAAAACCGTGGAACTCCTAAAGGCTTACGCGGCGCTTACCAAGCCGCGGGTGATGATGGCCAACGCGCTTACCAGCGCCGCCGGGTACCTGCTGGCTTCGGGCAACGCCGGGCGCTTTTACGGCTGGCGGTTCCTGGCGCTGTTCGCCGGTTCGTCTTTAGTCATCGCTTCGGCCTGCGCTATCAATAACTATCTAGACAGGGATATAGACAGCATCATGGAGCGCACCCGCAAACGCCCAACGGCCACTGGGCAGATAGGCCGCACGGGCGCTGTTACTTATTCGATTCTGCTTTTGGCGGCCGGGCTGGCCGTCCTAAGCCTTTGGACCAACCGGCTGGTGGTTCTGATTGGTATCGCCGGTTTCATCGATTATGTATGGCTGTATGGGGCCTTAAGCAAACGGCGGTCTGTGCATGGCACTCTTGTAGGAAGCATCTCCGGCGCCGTACCCGTGCTAGCGGGCTATGTCGCCGTATCGGACCGTATCGATGCCGGGGCGGCTTTGGCGTTCGCCAGCCTTTTCTTCTGGCAGATGCCGGAATTTTACTCGATAGCGATTTACAGGCGAAAAGAGTACGCCGCAGCCGGAGTGCCGATAATTTCAGTGGTAAAAGGGGTTAAGCGTACAGCGGCAGAGATTTTCTTTTATATGGTGCTGTTCGTTGCCAGCGCGCTGCTGCTGACGGTTTTCGGCTATACCGGATGGATATATTTTGGTGTCATGGCCGTTCTGGGGATTTATTGGCTGTCTATCGCCGGGCAGGGGCTGAAAGGAGGCGGCAGCGACGCCTGGGCCCGTCGGGTGTTCCATTTCTCCATGATAATAATCCTGGTTTACTGCGTCGCCCTCTCGGCTGGACCGTTAATACCATAAGCGCTTCGCTTGCGTATATAAAGAGCTTAAGGTTATTATTCTTATAATATGGAGCAAGGGTATGGGGCGCCATCTGACTCAGAAGCTGCTATTGCAGAAGCTCAAGGCACTGAGCCGCCGGAGCCGCAGAGAACAGAGGCATTTGGCCGGCCGGAGGCCGAAGGCGCGCAGGCTCTGGCTGAATTCAACGATTTAATGGCTGTGAGCGGCGAGGTTATCGTGGAAAGCCCGCGGCTGCCGGGCGTACCGCTGCCGCTGCAGGCCCTTATGAACGCCTGTCCCGAACCGGTTACAGAAGAAAATGCCCATAAGTTCCTGGCAGAAGCGCATGCTCTGCTGGCGGCCGGACGGACTTTAGAAGACGAGGAAGTTAACGAAGAAGAGGCTATTGAAGAAGAAACCGAGCCACAAGAGTCTAAAAAAAAACTGAATTAGCCAAAGGCGACGAAGAGGAAAAGAAAAGCCCGGCAGCAGAAAAAAAATCAGCCGAACCCGAGGCGCCTCTTAAGATTGCTCACGCGCATCAAGCAGCCGAGGCAAAATATTCTGAGCCGGCAACTATTATCACCGCAGGCTATGAGGGCGCGCCCAGTACCCCTCACCCATTTTTAATCAAAGACATTCCTGCGGCCCGGAAGACCCAGAGACACTCTGAAGGAAAAAAAGAAACATACTCAAGGCCTCAAAAAACATCAGAAGCTATCGTGCGCCAGCCTGGCAGGGCAGCGCCGGAAGGATCGCAGGCGGCGCCCTTACCAAACCTGGAGCGGAATCAGGGAACCATGGAACAGGCGGCTGAATTCCTGGGACCAATAATCGATATGTCTCTAGCGGGCCCTGCAGCCGGCGAAGCAGAAACTCCGGGCGAGGTCCTGCTTATCCCTGAAGAAAATGTCATGGAGCTACAGGCAGAAGAACCAAGCGTTACACCAGAGGCCATAGCTATCAAAGAATTTGAAGACGGACTGCCGAATTGGCCGCTGCCAGAGACCGCATTCACCGAACGCCCCATAGGTCCAGAGGACCCTGGCCGGGAAACAGACGGCATCGAAGGTGAAGCCCCCTATGCTTTTTCCGTAGAGGGTAACCCTGCGGATATCTATGCCAATCCTGAATCTGACCTCCAGCTCGGACAAGCCGAGGATATGCTTATGCTGCTGGCCGAGTCGGTCAATGAATACCGGGTACCGGGAGGTGAATCGTTGGATGAGATCTTAGAAGAAATTACCCTAAGGATAGAGGCAATTAGCTCTACTGGCGATATAACACCTGGAGAGCCCGGCGTCTACCGTATATCGGACACAGAATCAGCGCCTGAACAGGAAGCCGCTGAAAATCTTGAAGAGCTTGAGAAATTATTTTATCTTCTGATAGAAACTGTGGACGCCGAAAATTCCCCTCAGCTGGTAAAACTTTTTGTCAGATTGGCGGCTGTCCAGGCGGAAAAGGGTAGTATACGCTCCGAGGGGATAGGAAAGCCGGCTCCTGACGGTGAAGGTACTCACGAGGCGATCCGTCAGCTTATGCTGACGCTAAAATCCATGAATAATATTCAGGACTGCCTCCGGCATATCGGCGATTCAGCGATTCGCCTATTTCTAGGCTTTGGCGCCCAGCCCGGTTCTAAGCGCCCGCTGCAGGTAGTATAATTTAAGAATGATATTAATAGTGCACATACTGGCGGCTCTGGGAGGGATAGTAATGAGCAGTTTGTCATTGCTGTCTCCCAGCCTGTCCCGTATCCGGTTCTCTTACGGCCTGGTGATGGCCACCATAGCCAGCGGCACGGCGATTGTCTTGCGCGAACATCTGAGCATCGTGTCGGTATGCCTGAGCGGCCTGCTTTACGTTGGTTTTACGGTCAGCGGCCTGGTTGCCGCGCGGCGCAAACTGGCCCGTCAGGAGCGAACCGCCGAATAGCTTTCACAGGCTTTTCATAAATTTCACAGATTTTCACGCATCTGTTAGTGATTTCAAAACTTTTCCCGGATATGGGAAGAAGAGTAGCTCCAATCGGCGTCGGCTTTCTTGTGCGGGTTAAAGATATCGGCCGGGTCCATTATATGTTTTGCCTGGCGGAACAGGTCGACTACGCGGCGGCCGTACATCTGCGTCAGCCACGGACCGCGGATCATCCCATCGTTATGCTCGGCGGTTAGCGAGCCGCCGTACTTAAGCACCAGCTTATTGACTTCTTTCATAGCCGGTTCCAGCTTGGCGCGCTCAGGCGGATTCTCTATCTTCATCAGCGGTATGACATGGAAGTTCCCGTCGCCCATATGGCCGGCGATTGTCGCGAACAGGTTATATTTCTTGATGATTTTACGCAGCTTTGGCAGGAATTGGGTCAGGTACTCCGGTCTCACGATAAAGTCGTCTATGAAAGGCGCGGTATGCTTGTCTTTGACCTTGCTTCTTAGCAGCTGGAAGCTGTAGCGGCGCATCAGCCAGAACTTCTCGCTCTTGCCTTCGGTGGCGTCCTCTTCAAAGCCGTTTATTTCGTAGCGGGCCCGATGGCGGCTAAGAACGCGGTGCAGGCCTTTTACTTTCCGGCGGACTTCTTCTTCGGTCTCGCCGTTGAATTCGACCATCAGGATGAGCTTTGGAATCCCCCGCCAGGCGTTCACGTGCCAGCCGGTGGATATGAAGCTTAAAAGCAGTTTTACAACCCCCAGCCAGCCAAGCATCTTATGGAAGCTGGGCATGAATCTGATGCCCAGAAACATCGTGGCGTCATCGAAGGATTCAAAAGTGGCCGGCTTTGCCTCCAGCACCTTTGGTATGAGCTCGCCCAAATCGTCTATGTCTTTCAGGAATAACACCAGCAGGCCGGAATGCGGCTGGGCGCGGACAAGTTTGAAGTGGATATCGCTGACCAGTCCCAGGGTACCCTGGGCGCCGCAGATAAGCTGTGTAAGGTCGAATACGCCGGTCTCCCGGTCCCAGACGTCCCAAAGGTAATACCCGGCCGAGTTTTTGGACACATGGGGCTTGGCTTTCTTTATAAGGTCGTAATTATCATCTATCAGATGGAAAAGCTTCTTATAGACTTGCCCCTCAAAGTCTTTCTGTTTCATCTTTTTATCTAGTTCGGCCCGGCTTAGGGGACGCACGGAACGGGCTTTGCCGTCAGAAAAGACGACTTTAAGCTCGGTCACAAAATCCTGGGTCTTACCGTACTGGAGGGACTTTTCGCCGCCGGAATTATTGTTGACCATGCCGCCGACACTGGCCATATCCCGGCTGGCGGGGTAGGTGGGCATCAGCGCGCGATGCTTCAGTGTCTTCGCTTCGAAATCTCGGTACAGGACGCCGGGCTGGACGTGGGCGGCGAACTCGCTGACTGATTCGACCTTGGTGAAATACTTGCGGAAATCAACGATTACGGATTCGCTGATGGCCCCGCCGGACATATCCGTCCCGGCGCCCCGGCCGGTAAGGCTTAGGTCCGGTATTTCGCCGCGGCATTCGTTAACGGCGTCAACCAAACGCTCCAGGTCCCTGGTATTTTTTGGGGCGACTACGACTTTGGGCACCAGTTCGAATAGCGAAGCGTCATGGCTGAACAGCTGACGCGATTCTTCCGAATCGTCTATATCGCCTTCGAAGCCTTTCTGTTTCAAGCTTCGGTAAAAAGCGTCCATTACTCTTAAGCTTACTGTAGTAAAAACCGCTTAGCAAGCGCATGGCAGCCTGATTTGCTATGATTGAACCGCTATGGGAGTTTCGCTGATTGTCGCCGTATCTGATAATGATGTTATCGGCCGCAAAGGAGTAGTGCCCTGGTTCGTCCGCGGCGACCAGGCTATTTTCAAGCGGATTACTTTTGGCAAGCCGGTGATAATGGGTCGGGTTACATATGAAGCCCCCAAGACTTATAAAGCAAAGCCCAGGCTGCTGCCGGGCAGGCTGAATGTGATTGTCAGCCGCAATCCCTCCTATCAGGTTCCTGAGGGCGGCGTGGTCGCCTCGTCGTTAAAAGACGCATTGGACCTGCCGGCAGTCAAAGAATCGCCGGAGGTATTCGTTATCGGCGGCGAGCAGCTGCTGAACGAAGCGCTGCCGCTGGCAGGAAAAGTCTACCTTACTCGGGTTCATACGGTAGTCGCTGATGGCGATAAGTTCTTTAAATTCGACCCCGGCGGCTGGAAGCTGGTCCATAGCGAATTTTATAAGAAGGATGAGGTACCGGACCGCCCATTTGATTTTGAATT
>DASSNG010000011.1:0-4607 GCA_035688135.1 Saccharimonadales bacterium (SeqCode)
AACATATCGAACGCGGCCGCGGCGGCTACCGCGAAGACAACATCATGTTTGACTGGGAGGCCTCGATTTAACGATCAGCTGGCCTGGAAATACAGTCCAATCCATAGAATTAAAAACAAAAATATGCCAAACCCAAATAAAAACCATCGCTACGCCGCCTTGGCTGTGGCTACCTTGCTACTGGCGCTGAATTTTTGGGCATGGTCTTTGATATCTCCGCTGGCTACTAGCTATAAGCATATCTTTGGGCTGTCGCCGCTGGCTGTCTCGGCATTAGTGGCGGCGCCGGTGCTAGTCGGCTCTCTGGGACGTATCCCCTTAGGAATGCTGACTGACCGTTATGGCGGCCGCAGAATGCTGACAGCGGTCTGCTGGCTGGCTGGTTTGTCGGTTGGCGGGCTAGCACTGGCGGGTAGCTACAGTTCTGTTTTGGCGGCCGCGGTTTGCCTTGGTATAGCGGGTGCCGCGTTCGCAGTCGGCGTCCCTTTTGTCAACTCATGGTTCAGCCGCCGCCAGCGCGGCTTTGCGCTGGGCATATACGCGATGGGTAATGCCGGCACGGCTGTCTCGGGCCTGTTGACTCCCCGGCTGGCTGATCTGCTTGGCCGCAGCACTCTATTTTGGATAATAACGGCATTGCTTATAGCGGCGGGGACATCCATGGCCGTATTTGGCCGTGACGCACCTGGTTGGAGGCCGGTCAGGACGCCGTTGCGGCATCAGCTCAAAGCTGCCGCGGATTGGTGGTTCACCTGGCGGCTGGCTCTGCTTTATGCTGTAACTTTCGGCGCATTCGTGGCGCTGGGGCTTTATCTGCCGGTTCTGCTTAACCAATCTTACGGGCTGGAGCCGGCTGATGCCGCCGCCCGGGCGGCGGGCTTCGTACTGTTGGCCACTCTTGCCAGGCCTTTTGGCGGCTGGCTAAGCGACCGTTTGAGCGGGATAATCATCGTACGAACGGTCTTTTTTGCGTTATTCGTTCTGGCGGGCATAGCGGCGGCCAGGCCGGCCTTGAGCCCGATAGGAACCTTCATTTATTTAGCTATAGCCGCTACTTTGGGTATTGGCAACGGCGCGGTTTTCGCTATTATCGGCCACCGCTGCAAAGGCCCTTTAGTCGGTACCGTAACCGGATTGGTAGGAGCGGCCGGTGGATTAGGCGGCTATTTCCCGCCGCTTATCATGGGCTTTAGTTACCAGATGTTTAAATCGTATTCAGCCGCTTTAGTTTTATTAGCGGTGATATGTCTGATTATTTTTTTGAACCTAGGGCGATTACTTGGCAGAAAGACCAGATATTAACGAAATCACCGCTATGTCATGCGCGAGAAGACAATGGCCGCGATTATGGCCAGTATCAGGATAGATACAGCCGATATGATGGTATTGGTACGAGTCCAATAGGCCGGCTTTCCGTGGCTTAGCATGATTTCGGGTTCCCCGTCGCCGGGAAAGCCTTCTAGTTTAAATTCGTTATGATGCTCTTCGCCGTTCATATTCATCCTGCATTCATGTCTTAATGATATTGCCGTTTGCGTGGTACGCGTGGAGGGATTCGAACCCCCGGCCTTTGGTACCGGAAACCAACGCTCTATCCAGCTGAGCTACACGCGCTTAACAGGGGTATTATAGCACCTCTCTAAGGTGTCTTAGGGTCTTTTGACCCGGTTCTCTGTGATTTGAATTTTTGGAATTGGGAGAGAGTGTCTTCTAAAACCCTCAATACGCTCTGGGCGTGTTCGCGGCTCATGCCGACTCGCGCTACCGGCTGGGTGCCTTGCGGGCCGGTCTGCATGAAGTTCATCACCACGCCGTAGTTATTGACCATGATGTCTACTGTATCCGTGAATAATACCCGCTTATCGCTGTTAGCAAGTACATCAGGGCTCCTTTCAGAGTTGTCCATCCTGGCCGCGGGTATTCTTTCACCTGCATAACCCGCCAGCTCCCACAGGCTCACGGCCTCGTCATCGCGGGCTCCGAAGTGGCTTATGAGCAGCAGCAGAACATCCTCGCTGGGCTTTGAAGCTCCCAGCTCAAAGTTAGCTAATTCGCGGACGTCAATCTCTACCGCGCCGGAAGTTTCCGCCAGGCTCTCATTAGCCCTGGTGCGTAATTTCTTCAAATGCCGCCCAAGCGGCCTGTAAGGTGTGGCCTCTGAACTGTTCATCTGCGTTTATTATATCAGGAACAGGTCTAGCCTGCCTTTGGAGCGCAGTTACTAGGTATAATAAGTTAGATGAAAGTACAGCATCATGTACCGCTGGCGGCTTATACTTCCCTGCACGCCGGCGGGGCGGCCGAGGACCTCATAGAGCTTGAGGCCGGTGATGATTTGCGGGAAATCATAAAAAACCTTAAGCGCCCGGTGCGTGTACTCGGCTACGGTACGAATGTCCTGGTTTCCGACAAAGGCCTGCCCGGCAGCGTGTTGATAAATAAATCCGGCAGCATCGATATTGATGAGAGCGGCATTGTACGGGCGGACAGCGGCGCCAACTGGGATGAGCTAGTCGTTAAAGCAATAGACCGGGGACTGTGGGGGCTGGAATTCACCAGCGGTATACCGGGCGGAGTGGGCGCGGCCGTGGCGGGCAGCATAGCTGCATACGGCCACCGGGTGTCTGACCGGTTTGTGAGCGCCGAAGTCCTGGATACGCAGACGGGCGAGGTTTCTGCGTGGGGGGTGGATAAATTTGATTTCGGCTATCGGCGCAGCAGGATGCAGCTGCCGGAGAATTCTAAATTTGTGATTCTTAAGGTGTCCTTTAAGCTGGAGCATCAGCCGACGGGCGAGATGGAATATCAGTCGGCGCTGAAAGCCGCCGCGGATATCGGTATCAAGCCTGACACGTTATCCAATCGCCGCCGGATTATCATGGAAGCTCGCCGCCGCGCCGGATCATTATTAGCCGACGTCAGCCAAGGCCCCTGGACAGCCGGCTCTTTCTTTAAGAACCCGCTGGTAGATGAGTCCCAGGTGCAGGCGATAGTTGGGCATGACGAATCGGGAGTTAGTCGCGAACAGCTTCTAAGGCAGAATGTCATTCACGGAGGCGATAAAACCCGCGTCTCAGCGGCGCATGTCTTACTGGCCGCCGGGTTTAAGCGAGGCCAGGCCTGGGGCCGGGTAAGGCTGCACCCTGATCATATCCTGAAGATTGAGAATACCGGCGGTGCAACGGCCCAGGAAATCTATGATGCAGTCCAGAATATTATTGTGACAGTCAGAGAAAGATTGGGTATCACCTTGGAACCGGAAGTCCGTTTCCTGGGCGAATTTTAGATGATAGTATGAGCTCATGGCTAAAAAAACAAAAAAAGACAAATGGTTCATCCCTGTGCGCGGCAGCTACCTGCCGAATAACTGGAAAGGCTGGCTGACGTATCTGCCGTTTACGGCCTATTTGGTATTCGCTATGGTTATAGGCTGGCAAAAGGCCGCCGATACGGCGCAGGCCGTCTTATACATTGTCCCGAATTGGGTAGCGTCGGCGGCGGTTATGACCTGGCTGGCAAAACGGACGAGCTGACAGGCAGGGAATCTAATTGTCGCTGGGCAGGGGGAACTGAAGAGAGAACTCTTTCACCTCATTACTTAACATGTTAAGTATTTTGTCGTCGCTACGGTTTTTGATGGCTTTGGCCAGCCATTCGGCTACCTGGGCCATATCCTCTTCTTTAAGCCCGCGGGTCGTCATAGCGGGAGTCCCCAGGCGCAGGCCGCTGGGCCTGAATGGCGGCAGAGGATCGTCGGGTATGGAGTTGCAGTTCGCGGACAAGCCAATCTTATCAAGCAGGTCCTGTACTTCCCGGCCATTCACGCCAAAGCTGGTGTATACGTCGGCCATTATCAGATGGTTATCCGTGCCGTTCGTGACTAGTTTAAAGCCCCGCTTCATCATCTCGTCAGCCAGGCGTTTGGCATTTGCCAGCACCTGCTTAGCGTATTGCTGGAATTCGGGCCGCTGGGCCTCCCCCAGAGCTACTGCTTTGGCCGCCGTATTGTTCATGTGAGGTCCGCCTTGAAAGCCGGGGAAGACTTCGCGGTCAATCAGGGTGGGTAAATTCTCCAGAGTCTTATCCACCGGTTTCAGCGGGTTGCCAACCTTGCCCTTGGTAAGAATCATGCCCCCGCGCGGGCCCCGGAGCGTTTTATGGGTGGTAGTCGTGATTACATGGAAGCCGAAGTCGAATGGATTAGGCAGGGCTTTACCGGCTATCAGGCCGGCGATATGGGCCATGTCCGCCATCAGCATAGCGCCTACCTCGTTGCCGATTTCGGCGAATTTGGCGTAGTCAAGGTTGCGCGGGTATCCTGAAAAGCCCGCCAGGATGATTTTTGGCCTTTCCTTAAGAGCCACTTTGCGCATCTCATCGTAGTCTATTTCACCCGTCTCCTTGTCCTTGATTCCATAACGTACGAAGTTATACAGCTTAGCCATGGTGGTAACCGGATGCCCGTGGGTAAGGTGGCCGCCATGGTCAAGCTTCATCCCCATAACCGTGTCGCCGGGCTCCAGCCAGGCGAAGTAAACCGCCACGTTTGCCGGGGCGCCGGAATGCGGCTGCACGTTGGCGTGGTCGGCTTTAAAAATTTTCTTGGC
>DASSNG010000035.1:0-19970 GCA_035688135.1 Saccharimonadales bacterium (SeqCode)
CATGGCCAGCCTAAACGCTACAACGGCCAGGTATACCTGCCGCTGTTCCACCCGGCCGCGGCGCTTTATAACGGCGGCATGAGACAGACGCTGATAGACGACTTCGCCCGCATCCCGCTGGTGCTGGCCAAAATTTAATCAATCCGAAATCTATTAATACTTATCAAATTAAGAAAGGAAAAATTTATAGATGAATCAAAATAATAAATCCAATAATAAACCGGCTCCTAAATCCAGGACGCCACGGAATAACCGGGGCCAGACGGCCACGGGCAGGAGTGTTAGCCGCGGCGCGGCTCTGCGGGCCCAGAAGCAGGCCGTACAGGACGCCAACCGCGTTGCCAGCCAGTATCTGGATGCCTCTTCGAACCCGATTGAAAAGCCCCGCCGCGCCAACTTCATAGATGACAGACCGCGCCTGAGAATAATCGGTCTGGGCGGCATGGACGGCGGCGGCAGTAAGAACATGATGGTCATCGAATACCAGAATGACGCCATCGTGATTGACTGCGGCAACGACCTGGGAGTGGACCTGCCGGGCATTAACTACGGCATCGCCGACACTACCTATTTAGACCAGATAAAATCCAAAATCCGGGGTTTTGTAATTACCCACGGGCACCTTGATCACATCGGCGGGCTGCCCCATATATTGCCCAAGTACAACGTTCCGGTTTACGGCAGCCGTTTCACTATCGGCCGGGTAGAGGAAATCTTTGAGAACTTCGGCCTGCCGATGCCTGACGGCTTTGAGCTTAAGACCGTGGTTATGAACGAGACCACTCACGAGCGCCTTAAAGTAGGGGAGTTCTATATAGAGCTGGTGCGGGTGACGCACTCAATTCCGGGAAGCACCTCGGTGGTCGTCGATACGCCGGCCGGCCGTGTGATAGACACCGGCGACTTCAGATTTGACCCTAATCCGCTGGACCATGAGAAGACCGATATGGAGCGCTTCAAGGAATTGGCCAAAGAAGGCGTGACGGTTCTTTTGAGCGAAAGCACAACTACCGAACGTCCCGGCCGCACTCCTACCGAAAGTTCCATAGAGCAGAGTTTCATCGACATCATGAACAACGCTCCGGGGCGCATATTCGTGGGCCTGTTCTCTACCAACATGAACCGCGTACAGATGATCGTGAACGCCGCTGTCCATCATAACCGCAAGGTTGCTATGGACGGGCGCAGCATGATATCAACCCTGGAAATGGCCGTCCGCAACGGTTTCATGAAAATCCCTAAAGGTACCTTTGTACCGATTGCCAGCGTATCCAGCCTTAAGGACGATGACGTGGTGGTAGTCTGTACCGGCAGCCAGGGCGAACCGAACAGCGCTCTGGTGCGGATGAGCACCGGCGACCATAAACACGTCAGTCTGAAAGAGCAGGATACGGTTATCCTTTCCAGCACACCGATTCCTTACACCGGTAACGACGCGCTGATACGTGCTATGGTGGACGATTTGCTTAAGAAGGGAGTGCACGTATACCGTCACGAGACCCACGATGTCGATAACATCGGTCCGCTGCACGTATCCGGACACGGCAGCCAGGAAGAGTACCGCGAAATGGTCGAGATGCTAAAACCCAAATTCTTTTTGCCGATTTATGGTGACTACACCGCCAAGAAATACCATATGGACCTGGCGGTAGAAGCGGGTGTGCCGCGCAAGAATATGGCCAACGTTGATAACGGCGACGTGGTTACGATTGCCGGCGACCAGCTGGAAATCAGCGGCGAAGTGCCGCACGGCACCGTGCTGGTAGACCAGACCGGTGCCATCGTTAACACCGTGGTGGTCAAAGACCGCGTGCTGCTGGCCGAGGAGGGCCTGGTAGCGGTGGTGCTGACCATCGACAAGAAGACCGGCGCTCTTTTGACCAGCCCGGACATCATCAGCCGCGGCTTCATTTACATGAAAGACAATGAAGAGCTAATGAACGCCTTTCGCAACGAGCTGCGGCGCGCCGTCCAGCAGCGTTTTAAGCGCGTGGACCTGGACCGCTTCAAGGCCGAGCTGAAAGATTACGTCACCCACTTCCTGTACGAGCAGACCCAGCGCAGCCCGATTGTCATCCCGGTGGTGAATATAATCGGCAGCCGCAGCGAAAAGGTGAACAACGATTTGCACAATAAGAACGGCAGCGGCAATGTGGCCGAACAGCCAAAGACTCCGGAGGAAATCGCTTTAGAGCAGCAGCGCCGGTTCGCGCAGATGCGCCAGCGGCTGCTTAACCAGGACGCCCGCGTCGACTAGCCCTGGAACCAGTATCTGACTCGAGGTAAATTCAGGTAGATAATAGAAGCTATGATGGCTAGGGTCTCCAGCGCTAAGAACGCATAGACCCTGGCTCCTAGGCTGCCGCTAAAGATACTTATCGCGAATGAGCGTACAAGTGAAGACGAAGCTACTTTTATGAATGAGTAAATCATATAAAGCAGGCCTACTCCGAGCAAGCCAACGGTTAGGAGTCGGGCTAACTCAGATTTTCGGATCATTGACGCGCCAAGGGCGAAAAAAGCTACAGAGCAGATGTACCATAACGCCATATGGCTATTCAGTATTGATACCGACAGAAGCAGGGACGCCGCTACAAGCAAAGCGCTGTATATGAACCCGCTCATGAGCACGCTTGAGATAATAATCACGCCCCATGGTACCGGTGCCAGAACGCTAGCTTCTGTTTCGCTTTTTGCGACCAGGGGCGGCATCACTATGCTCGTGGCGGCGCTAGGAGCTTGGCCGGAAACCGGATAAACAGAGCCGGGATTATATTTTGGTGGGTCGGACGGCGTGGATGCGACCGGCTGATTAACCGGCGCAGCAGGCGCCATATTTGGATTTTTGGGAGGAGGACTAGGAAAAGGGTCCATCTTTGAATCTTCTTTTATTGTCTATACATTATCACAATCAGGCTTCAAAGAAGTTCTTGCCGGTCCTGTAGGCTTCAATAGCCTGACTGGTGGTGCCGAAGAGAGGCTGGGGCAGGCTATCTATCGGGTACCAGGCCCAGCCGGCGTTCTTGTCCGGCTCCATAACCTTAGCTTCGCCGGATTTCCACTCGGCGGCCATCTGGATGTGAGCGTAATGCCTGGGCATGTATCTTCGCAGGTTAATAAAACATACGAACGAGATGTTCTTTACTTTGAATTGCGGACCGGCCTCTTCTTTTATCTCCCTGAGCACGCACTCCTCTACGGATTCTCCATGCTCCAGGTGCCCGCCCGGACTGGCGTACTCGCCGGCACCATGGCTGCCTTTGCGCCTATGCAGCAGCACCTGGCTGCCGTTTCTGAAGACCATAACACCCACGCCGACCCTCGGCTGCTCATCCATACTGCCATTTAAGCATGTTTGGCTGCGCCTTGACATGATAAGCATAAACGTGTTATAATTACTACAACGCTCATCTCTGTTCTAACATGAGCGGTAAGGGGTATAATCTAGAGACATGGCCAAAAAAGCAAAAAGGGGCCGCCCGCCCAAAAAAGCCGAGAAAAATAAGAAGAGCAACAGCGCCTTCTGGCGCAGCGTGGCTGCCGTAGCCCTTATTATCTTTGGCGTCATCTTATTGTTCGGAGCGTTTATAAGCGCGCCTTTGCCGCGTGATATCTGGCACGGGTTCTGGTGGGCGCTGGGAGCCGCTACCGTAGCCGCCCCT
Source organism: Saccharimonadales bacterium (SeqCode) (assembly GCA_035688135.1). Classification (GTDB taxonomy): domain Bacteria; phylum Patescibacteriota; class Saccharimonadia; order Saccharimonadales; family UBA10212; genus JAIFWC01. Next base: position 3,663 of record DASSNG010000035.1, read on the forward strand.
TTCGCTCTTATTTACCTTGGTCTGCTTAAATTTATAAACGAGGAACAGCGGATACCGCTGCCGAATATGATAGGCACGCTTGGACTGCTGGTCTTTCTGGCCAGCTGGTTCCACACTACATTTTTGAACACCGACGCATCCGGTAATCTGACAGGCGGCCATGGGGGCCATGTAGGGCAGGCGGTCGGGGGGCTGCTGGTGAACGCCCTGGGTAAATTCCTGGCGTCGCTAGTATTTCTGCTGCTGACAATTTTCTCCATACTGTTCACCTTTGCTATAGAGCCGCGGTCTCTGCTGAACCTGTTCAAACGGGAACCCAGGGAGCCTAAAGAAGAAGGGGCGGCCGAAGATTTAGGCGCCCTGAAACGCAAGATGGCACCGGCGCCGGACTTTCAGCTGCACGAAGGTGTGCCGGTAGAGCATACGGCTCCAGCCCGCTTGGGAGCCGCCCGGGCCAGCGCCGAAAAGATGGCGCCCGCAGCTCCTCAAGCCGCTCTTACTACGGCCAAAGACCCTGATTGGCAGTTTCCTTCGCTGGACCTGCTTAACGCCAAAGAAGACAAGGCCAACGCCGGCGACGTGAAGGGTAACGCGCAGATTATCAAAGATACTTATTCCAACTTCGGTATAGATGTGGAAGTTGAAGGCGCCAATGTAGGCCCCCGAGTCACACAGTACACTCTGCGGCCGCCGGCCGGGGTAAAGCTGACCAAGCTTACGGCGCTGGAACACAATCTGGCTCTTGATTTAGCCGCTACCAGCCTGCGGATGGAAGCGCCTATTCCGGGTAAGCGTGCCGTGGGTATAGAGGTGCCGAATGTCAAACCGGCCACCGTAACTCTGCGCGGTCTGCTGGCCGGTGAAAAGTGGAGCCATAGCAAAGGGCCCTTGAGCTTTGTCGTCGGTAAAGACATCGCCGGGGAACCTATAGTGGCCGACCTGGAAGAAATGCCGCACCTTCTGATTGCCGGTCAGACAAAGTCCGGTAAGTCCGTAATGATTAACACGCTGTTGGCCAGCTTCCTTTACCGCAACACCCCGTCTGACCTTAAGCTCATATTGGTAGATCCCAAGCACGTGGAAATGGCGCCGTACGATGACATCCCGCATCTGCTGGCCCCAGTGGTTACCGAGCCGGAAAAGTGCATCAGCGCCCTTAAGTGGGCCGTGGCCGAGATGGAGCGCCGCCTAAAGACTTTCGCTGAAGTAAAACAGCGCGATATCCAGGGCTATAACAACCTTAAGAAAGAAGAAGGCATGCCGCACATAGTGGTGGTTATCGATGAGCTGTCAGACCTGATGATGGTCGCCAGCCGCGACGTGGAAGCACTGATCGCCCGTATCGCCCAAAAAGCCCGCGCAGCAGGTATCCATCTTGTGCTGGCGACCCAGCGTCCTGACGCTAACGTGGTTACCGGAATAATTAAGGCCAATGTCCCGGCCCAGATTGCTTTTGCGGTCAAAGACCAGATTAACAGCCGCATAATCATAGACCAGGGCGGCGCCGAGAAGCTGCTTGGTAAGGGCGATATGCTGTTCAAGACTACCGACTTGCCGCGGCCTATCCGCGTTCAGGGCGCCTTAATAACCAGCGACGAGACAAACAAGCTGGCCGATTTCTTAAGGGGCCAGCGTCCGCCGCAGTACGATAACGAAGTGGTCAGCCAGCCCGTACAGCTTGGTAAGGGCGGGGTGGTGGCCAGCACAGACACCGGAGGCGATGATGACGAGACGCTGCACGATGCCGTAGAAGTGGTCTGTGCCGCCGGCAAAGCCAGCACTTCTTTGCTGCAGCGAAAATTACGGGTAGGCTATGGCCGGGCCAGCCGCCTGATGGACGTCATGGAAGAGCGGGGCATAATTGCCATGAGCGATGGCACCAACCGCCCGCGCGAAGTGCTTGTGGGCAGCGCCGATGAAGTATTTGGCGGCGAAGTAGGCGGGGAACCCGTTCCGGCCGGAGGCTTAGGCGATACCGGCGGCGATGTCTACGACGACATGCCCGACTAATTAATCGGAGTTTTCCTTAGCGAAGGCCCAGCCGTTACTTATGGCATAGCTGAATATCCCGAAGGTAGCGGCAACGGTAACACTGGCCAGCATATACTGCAGGCCTGCCACCTGGACCAATAAAAAGTACAGGCCTTGCCCTAAGACGAAAGTCACCGACTTAAAGGCGTTCCATTTGAATATGGCCGGCCAGAAAGGCAGCGTGCGATCGCCAAAAACTATGTAGCGGTTCAAGGCAAAGCCGAGCTGCAGCATAAAGACATTCTCTACCAAGTACGCGAAAGGCGGCTTGATGCCGTTATGTACTTGCACGAACAGGATGCCAAAGCTGATGCCAGTCAGAACGCCGCCCATGGCGCTGAACCTTACCCAGCGCCAAAAATGCGACCTTATAATTTTTATGACTTTATTTTTATTCGAGTAAAAAAGAGATCGTAAGCGCAACAAAAATGCCCTCCACACCCCGCAAGGGTTAAATTATTATTCGGATTTTGGAAACAAGTGTCTGATATTCAAAATCTTAGGGGACAAGCTGAATCTTGTCACAAGCATTATAACACCCTTTGGTGCCGGCGTGAGGCCCGGGATATTCGAGTATCCCGGGCCTCACGCCTTGTCGGCCTTCGAACAGTCACGCAGGGCGACCTTGTCGCGGAACAGGAAGACGAGCGGGTTGATAAGCACCCCGAATGCCCCCATCACCACCTTGGACGGCGCGTTCCCCAGCGAAGTCTCGTTCAGGAGGTACCACGCGAAACCGAGGTTCCCCATGAACGTCACGCCGGTGTAGGTGTACGACAGGACGGCGCTGCGGCTGAGCTCGATTTCGCGCCGGGCCCAGACCCACTCCTTGTGGAAGATGTAGGCCAGGGTGTCGACCAGCAGCGTGACCCCCAGATTCACCCACCAGGGGTGTCCGAAGTGCCGCGCCGCCGGCCAGAAGACCGCGAAGCTCACCACCCATACCCGGGCGCTGAACTTGGCGCTGCGCTGCCAGTCGGTCTTGTGGAACAGCCGCCACAAGCTTCCCGGGAAGCCGGGGCGCTCGAGAATGTGCTCGTCAAGCCTGCGGTGAGTCCACCACAGCGGCCGCCGGAACGGCCGCATGGCCAGCCTCCCCAGAAAATCCAGGAGGCGGGCGGGCTTGTTGAAGATGATTCCAATAAGCATCCTGCCTCCCTTCGGGGACGAAGATTCACATGTCGAAGGTCGATTGGCTCCCCGCGAGGTTACCCAAGCGACCTGAGCCTAAAATCACAGTACGATTATTTCTAAACTTTAGCAATCTCGGGCGTTGACTAACAGGGGTGAATGCGGTAAAATTATTGAGCAATAAACTAATTCAGGTCAGCGCATCCATGGCGGCTGGCCCGAGGCCAAAGGAAGGAGTTCGTATCAATACTTACGAAATAGCGGTACTTTATCACCCTGATCTTGAGATAGACCTGGAAAAAGCTGAGAACCGCATCAAAAAAATCATCGCCGATAACAAGGGCGAAATTACCAAAACCGACAACTGGGGCAAGCGCAAACTTGCTTATCCTATCAAGAAGCAGGAGTTTGCCGTCTATGTTTTTTATACGGTGGATATGCCGGCTGAGAACGTCGCCAGGGTTGAGCAGACATTCAACATAACCGACGAGATCGTCCGCTTCCTGATAACCAAACCGGACCTGAAGGCTATGGCTAAAGCCGAAGCCGCCCGCGCCGAAAAGGCTAAGAAAGCTGCCGAGCGTGATGAGCGCGAGGATAGCGAAACCGAAGAAGAATAGTACAATTGAATCAAACGAGGGAGTAGGACATGGCACGAAGTTTCAACCAAGTAACACTGATGGGCAACCTAACGCGGGATCCGGAGCTGCGCACCACACCCAGCGGCGCGACGGTCTGCGGTTTCAGCCTGGCGCTGAACCGCAGCTACAAGAACGCTGAAGGCAATTGGGTGGAAGCTACCGACTACATAGATATAGTCGCATGGGGGCCTCTGGGTGAGCGCGTGGCGCAGTACCTGAGCAAAGGCCGCCCGGCGCTGGTTTCCGGCCGGCTGCAAAGCCGCAGCTGGGAGCAGGAAGGCCAGAAGCGCAGTAAAGTGGAAGTGGTCGCTAACGACGTGACCTTCCTGGGCGGCCCTGGCGGCGGTTCCGTAGGCTCAGCCGATGAGCCGGCCGCGGCAGCCCCGGCGCCCAAGAAATCCAGCAAGAAAGATGAAGATGTCGTCATAGAGGATATCGGGGACGAGCCGATAAACCTGGACGACATACCGTTCTAAATTAAGGAGAATCAATGGCAAAGATATTTAAATCAAAGACAGACGTAGCCTACTTTGACTACAAGGACTTTAAGACCTTGCTGCGCTACGTTAACCAGTACGGACAGATAGAATCCCGTAAAAAGACCGGCCTGACCGAGAGCAAACAGCGCCAGCTGGCCCGCGCCATCAAGCGCGCCCGCCACATCGCCTTACTGCCGTTTGTCGCCAATGGCTGATTATTCGCCCGGCGGCCTGGTGAAACAGGTTGAGACACAGGTGAATATGATATTGCGCGGAATTGATTGGGACGCGGTTAACCAGAAGGGCCGGAGGGCGGTAGAGGAATTGCGGCAGTTCTTAAGCGACGCTAAGGTTTACGCTGCGGACTATGAATTGTCGGAGATGCGGGATGAACAGCTGCAAAATGCCGCCTCAGCTAAAAAATGGCTGGAGCAGGCCCGGCAGAGGATACTAAGGGCCAGCGAATTCAACGTTTTCGGGCCAATAGACGTGGCCCACCTAACGGCCCAGATTGAACAGATAAAGGACGGTTTGAAATAATGGCATTATCTATTACGAACTTGCGAAAAGGGACGATTTTTCAGCTGGACGGGGTGCCGTACAGAGTGACTGAATATAGCCAGAAAGTAATGGGGCGGGGCGGTTCCACCGTGAACGTTAAAATCAAAAGCTTGATTGACGGCAAGGTGCTGGCCAAGACTTTCCATGGCAGCGACACCGTGGACAGCGCGGATGTCAGCAACCGCACCCTGCAATACCTGTATAACAACAGCGGCCTGTTCTACTTTATGGACCCGGGAACTTATGACCAGTTCGAGCTGGAAGCCGACGCCATGGAAGACAAAGCCGGCTTTATGAAAGAAGGCGACAACGTGACGGCGCAGTTCTTTGAAGGCCGGATTATCAGCGTGGAGCTGCCCAAAAACGTACCTCTTAAAGTGGAATACGCGGAAAACGCCGTGCGGGGCGACACCAGCAGTGCCATTACCAAAGATGCCCGGCTGGAAACCGGAATCACCGTGAAAGTACCGGCCTTTATAAAGACCGGCGATATCATATCCGTAGATACGGCTACCGGCGCCTACCGCGAAAGGGCTAAGTGATTGGCTAAGAAGAACGAGCGCCTGGTGGTGGTGATGCTTGAATCCAAGCTTCCGGGTGAAGAGTTCGAAATCTGGCCGCCCCATATAACTATAGTCCCCTGGTTCCCTTGCGATGATAGCCGCCGACTGGGCACCGTCCTGTCTGAGGTAGCCCGCCGCCACCGACCTCTGGAAGTATCGTCCGGCGAAGTGGAGGTATGGGGCGGGAAAGATAAGTTCGAAGTTTTAAAAATCGAAGACGAAGGCGCTTTGCTTGAGTTGCACCAGGATGTTTTTAATAGCCTAGAGAATAACGGTTTTTCCATTCACCAAAAGGATTACCTGGGGGATAAATACACACCGCACGTAACTTTGAGGAACCACGAATCAGAAAATTTCCGCCCGGCGGCAGGAACGGCACTAATTATCAACCGGTTCGCCCTGATAAGGCAGGTCCGGCTGAAGAAGTCCGGGCGCATGATAAAGAGTCTTGTGAGGGAATATGAGCTCGGGTAAGAAGCGCCTGGATGTGGCTCTGGCGCACCGGGGGCTGGCGTCCACCCGGTCCCAGGCCGAAAGCTATATCAAACTGGGCAAGGTCAAGGTAAACGGCCGGCCCGTAAGCAAGCCCGGTACGATGGTCGGGGACGGCGATACGCTGGAAATCAAAGGCCAGGAGCAGTACGTCAGCCGGGCGGCCCTAAAGCTGGAAAGCGTCGCGGCAAAGCTCAAACTGGACTTTAGCGGCAAGGCGGTGCTGGATGTGGGCAGCAGTACCGGCGGCTTTACGGACTACGCCCTTAAGCACGGCGCCGATAAGGTCATAGCCGTTGACGTTGGCACCGACCAGATGCATCCCAGCCTGCGCGGGGACAACAGGGTGGAGCTGCACGAAAAAACTGACATCCGGCAATTTTCTCTGGACCGGGATTCCGACATTGTCCTGATTGATGTCAGTTTCATAAGCCTGCGGCAGATACTGCCGGCTATCTATCGGCTATCGGGGGAGAATACGGAAATCGTGGCAATGTTAAAGCCGCAGTTTGAGGCTGGAGCCAAAGATGTGAACAAGGGTGTGATAAAAAATGACGCCATACGGCGTCGGATAATGAGAGACTTCGAGCAGTGGTCCAAGGACCAGTTCATTCTTATGGACAAGGCCGACAGTGAGGTCTCGGGCGCCAAGGGCAACAGGGAAAGATTCTACCTTTTTCATAAACGGTCTGTTGACTTTTAAACAGCATCCGTGTTAACTGTTTCGTAGACGGCCGCCAGGCCGGTGTGAACATATGTCTAGCAGACTGTAGGCTTTAGTAAGGCTTACGCCTCTCTGGTAGGCTCACACATAAAGATTATTCATTCACCCAGGTGGATGGCTCGACAATCTTTCAATCTGGCGGTTCGCGCTAACGGACCCGGCAACTGGTCCGTCGTTCCTGTAAGCTAGTAGGGAGACGATCCTGACTGCTCGCAATAAAATCTGTTTGTTCCTTCTGCTGTCGCTGATCACGGCGATTGCCGTCAGCGGAACGGCTTTGGGCGGAGACGCCCAGCCGCCGGCCACTGTTTCCACGGCCGCCGCAAGCACCACTGCTAACACGGCGGTGCTGCAGCGGACGAAGCGCCGGATCTACCTGTACGTGAAGTCCGCAAGACGCTGGCAGGCCCTGATGGGGATGCCGGCGAGTAAGGCTAGCCATCTGGCGTACGCCACCACGAGTGTCGCCTATGCCAGATGGTCGCTCAAGAAGTGGATGTCGCTATCGGCACGTCTTCACGCCCGTGCTCGCAGGTGGATGTCCCGGCGGACCGCGGCGTACCAGAGTTCCGTGCGTCTATGGCGCCGGTCTATGGGCGCGCCGGAACCCAGGCGCCAGCTGGCGTCAGCGGGCAGTATCGAAGCCCGCTTCAACCGCTGGAGGCGGATGGCCCGGCAGGCGTATTCCGCCTACGACAACCCGCCGCAGAAGTCGAACTTCGAGTGCATCCACACCCATGAAGGGTCGTGGACGGACCGCGACAGCGGCGGCAACGGCCACTACGGCGGGGTCCAGATGGGAAAGGCTGAATGGGACAAGTTCGGCAAGCCCTACACGGGCAAGGACTACCCCTACCAGGCGAGCAAGCTGGACCAGCTGTGGGCAGCCGCCCGCTACTGGGAGGTCAGCGGCTTCTCGCCGTGGTCCCAGACGGCTCCGCTCTGCGGGCTCTGACAGAAAGCGAGGAATTAGTGCGAACATCCGGACCGGGTGGCCCGCGAAAGCGGGCCGCCCGATGTCCACCACCTGACGGCCGTCTCGTCACAAGGTTATAGATATTCCTGGAGCTTCTCGGTATCTTCCAGGACTATGAAAGAATCCTTATTACTGATTAAGCCTTTGCGTTCCAAGGCCGAAATCTCCCGGCTGGCGGTTTCGCGGCTGGCATTTATCGAGCTGGCGATATCCTGGTGCCGCAGGGGGACTTCTATCACAGTGCCTTTATCCGTTTCGCGGCCGAAGCGGTTGGACATTGTCAGCAGGAAAGATACCAGCCTTTCCCGGACGGTCCGGTATTCAAGGTTAAGCAGTCTTTCTGAATGGATGCGGTACATCTCTGTCACCATATCCAGCAGCGGGGGCAGGGCCGCGGGATGGTTATGAAGGAAGGTCAGATATTCCTGGGGGCTTATGCGCCATACTATGGTGGCCGCCATGGCCTGGTATATGATTTCCCGCTCCTGGCCTGTTATCGCCCATATCAGCGGGAAAATCTCGTGTTCCTTGCGGATTATCAGCAGGTTCTCTTCGCCATACTTGGTGATGTTATAAGCTTTGACTAATCCGCTCTCTATATAAAAAACGGCGCTGGGCGCCTCTCCGGGACGGATTATGTATTCACCTTTCTTGTAAGTCAGGCAGGTGCCGGCCTTGAACAGCCCCACCAAGGCTGCGACTTGTCTTTCGCTGGCCAGCATACTCTTATTTTGCCATACCGGGGGATTCATCGGCTACGATTTTATTTGTGATATTTATCATTCCCACAGGGTGCCGTAAATTACTGCCGGCTGCCGCAAAATATCTCACACTAATAGATGTGAAAAGGAGGAATGCGCATGGTCCACCCAAGCATCATCGAAGCCAGGCTGGGCGAGCTTAGATTCAAAGCTAGCCGTTGGTTCCAGGCAGAGATAAACGAACTGCAGCATATCCTTATGGACCACGAAAAGATAATAGCGCTCGCCTGCGGGCGCTATTTTGGAAGCTTTGCACTGCTGGTAGCCACCGATCAAAGGCTGCTGCTGATAGATAAGCGGGTGTTCTTTATGAACTACGAGGATACGCGCTACGACATGATTTCAGAGATAGACTTCAATTCTCAGTTCTACAGCGCCACACTCACGGTGTTTACGGTCAACAAGACCCACAGGTTTACCTCCGTTAAACACCGGCAGCAACTAAGGGATATCACCAACTACGTCCAGAAAAGGGTAGCCCAGCTTCGCAGCCATGCCGCTCAGCAGGATATACCACCCCTGGCACCGGCGGCTCCGGCCGCGCCGCCGCTCGGTACTTCTTATAGCTATTCGCCGGCCACCTCCGATGATCATAGCCTGGCGTTCACTAGCCAGCACGACGTGGCGCACATAGTGGGCTCAACAGCTGTACAGGCCAGCCATGCTCATCATTGGCCCCAGCCCTTCAATCCGTATATCCAAGGCTCCTTGACGACCCGCCGCCCGTACGGCGGCAGCCAGTCCTACCAGGAAACTTTATAGAAGGCGCCAAATCACTTATGATTGAGCTGAATGAGACGGGTACCAGCGGTATTAGCAGCCTTGGCTCTGGCTGCGCTTGTGGCGGGCGCCGGCTATAAGCTGGCCCATAAGACTTCGGAAACCGCCGAGCCTGCCGCCCGGCAGACTGCGCCCGCAAAGATTAAAAGCAGTCCCGAACTGGCCGCCAGCTATCTGGTGGCGGGCGATGTCTTCTGGGGCAGGGGCGTGGACTTCTTTGCCCAGCAGACACCCCAGAAATACGACTGGCCGTTTTCGCGTTTGAACGAGTTCAACCCCCAGGGCTATGATGGCTGGCTGGCTAATATGGAGTGCCCGGTTTCGGATATCCAGGTCCCCATTTCACTGCAGACAAATTCGCTGATTTTCTCATGCTCGCCCAAATATCTGCCGGCCGCCAGCAAGTACTTTACGGCCTTCACGCTTGCCAATAACCATATGGGCAACGTGGGCGCCCAGGGCCTGGCTGACACCAGGTCAAACCTGGCCAAATACGGAATCCAGTTCTTTGGCGACTACGACCTGGGGCAGACGGATAATCTGTGCGACGTTGTGGCGCTTAAGGCGAAAGTGAACGGCCGGGACGTCCAGCTGCCTATCGCCATGTGCGGCTACCATTGGCTGTCGCGCATGCCTACCGATACCGAGCTGGCACAGATATCCAGGTACGCGCAGTATTTCCCGGTGTGGGTTTTCCCGCACGGAGGCACCGAATACGCTACTCATTCAAACGCCCAGCAGGACGCCCTTTACCGCAAGATGATTGATTTGGGTGCGGATGCGGTATTTGGCAGCCACCCGCACTATGTCCAGGAAACGGAGGCCTATCACGGCAAGTTGATAGTTTATGACTTTGGCGACATGATATTCGACCAGTGGTTCGATAGCGAAGTCACCAAGTCGCTAATCGTCAACGCCAAGGTTTCCGCGGCTGTCGATAGCAACCTTCAGAAATATCTGGATATGGCTTCCGGCTGCGCCAAATACAAGGATTCCTGCCTTCAGACGGCAAAAGAAGAGGGGCTGAAAAAGTACGCCCTGAAATATTCCTACGGTATCATCTCCGGCGAAAGGTCGACGGATAAGCTGAATGACCGGGTGACGCACCCGGGCAGCCAAGCTACTCAGGACTGGCTGTTAAAGCGGACTAATTGGGTATCCGTCTCAGCCGCCCTTAACCAGTAACTTTACATTCCTCCGGAAGATAGCCCGAGATGCGGATTCATCCCGCACCCGGCGCGATAAGAAACCCCGAAGGGGTGTCTTATGTTCTATACGTTGAATTTGAACTCAACCACGTCGTCGGGCTGCATGACATAAGTCTTGCCCTCGGTGCGCAGTTTGCCGGCGGCCCGGGCCGCGGCTTCGCTGCCGGCGGCTATCAAGTCGTGGTAGTCCACCACCTGGGCAGCTATGAAGCCGCGTTCAAAATCACTATGAATGACGCCGGCGGCCTGCGGCGCGGTTGCGCCTTTTGGAACCGTCCAGGCGCGCACTTCTTTTTCGCCGGCCGTCAGGTAGCTCTGCAGGCCAAGGGCATCATAGGCGGCATGAATCAGCTGGTTTAGGCCGGGTTCCTTCTGGCCGTAGCTTTCCAGAAGTTCCTGTCGATCCGTGCCGTCCAGGCCTCGTAGCTCGCTTTCCAGTTTGGCGCACAAAAAAACCGACGGGGCGGGGGCCACCAGGCCGGATAGTTCCTTTTTCAGCGCCTCGTCTCCCAGCTGGTCCTCGCTCAGGTTAAATACGAACAGAAAAGGCTTAGCGGACAAGAGCTGTAAGTCGCGTATGGCTTCCAGCTCCTCTTCATCAAGGAATGAGCCCGCAAGCTTTCCGTCTTCCAGCCCGGCTTTTACTTTCATGGTCAGTTCCAGCAGCGGTAGCAGTTTTGAATCGGCTTTTACTTCTTTTTCGAGCCTGGGTATCCGGTTGTTCACGGTCTGAAGATCGGCCAGCACCAGCTCTGTATTTATGATGCCAATATCATGCCGCGGGTCGGCCGAGCCGGCCCGCTGGACATTATCATCCTTAAAAGCCCGCACTACCTGACATATGGCGTTAGTGGCCCGGATGTGCGACAGGAACTGGTTGCCCAGGCCTTCACCCTGGCTGGCGCCTTCCACCAGGCCGGCTATATCCACGAAAGTAACTGTCGCCGGCACTATCTTTCCCGTCTTATAAATCGCAGCTAATTTCCCAAGCCGCTCATCCGGAATCGGCACGATGCCGGTGTTCGGTTCAATAGTGGCAAAAGGGTAATTAGCCGCTAGCGCGTCAGCGTCTGTCAGTGCGTTAAACAAGGTGGATTTGCCAACGTTCGGCAGTCCCACAATCCCTATACTCAATGCCATATGAGTAGTTTAACAGAGGTGGTAAAATATCAGGAGAGCTATTCGGGACTACTGTAAGCTTTGACATTAAGGCTTAAAAGTAGTAAAATATACATTTATGGCAGTACTCCACAGCGTACCAACCGGTGAATTAGGACAACCAGGCCCCAGGCCTTATGAGCCTTTGGCGCCGGTTTTAGTGTCGGCCAATGCCCAAGAGATATTCGCCATCTGTCCGGAGGCAGAAGAACTGCATAGGCTGCCTGTGGATTTGTTCGATGCTCCGATTCTGACCGACGAAGCCTTAAAGAGCAACGGCGTCAGCCGTGAAGAACGCCGCAGCCGTGCGCTGGACCCACGTTATCACAGCGCCGCGAAAAGAGCCGTTTTATCCGCCGCTCACTTGATGTCCGCCGTACCCGACCCATCAGCTAGGCAAGAAGCCTTTTGGTTCCTGGTACAGGAATGGGAGCAGGACAGGCAGGTGCGGGTAGAGGACCAGACTTATTTACGCGTAGCCTTAAACAGCATCGACATCAACGAAGGTGTCGCGTACGTCAGGGCTATAAATGAGCACAGCCGGCCGGTGCAGCAGCGCATACTTGAACAGATAAGCGACAGCACGGCTAACCAGTACGGGTTGCTTAAACTGATTGCTTCCGTGCAGTCGAAGGAGACCATAGAAGATTTGGATAACGGAATCCTTGCGCGCGACAAGCAGGCCCAGCGCTGGCTGACGCTTTTGGCCCTTGTCAGAGCCGACCGGCAGCATACTCCGGTAGCGGAACTTTTATGCAAAAAACTGATTGACGGCGAGTTCGACCATTATATAGCCCGCGACATGCTGGATTATGCGGCCTCTTATGACTTCCCGGGCCAGCCGCCCGAACCAATAGCCGCCCTAAAGAACATGATTACGCTTGTGGAGCATTCAGCCGGCGTGCCGGCTGACGGCCAGATGCTGGCGCGCATGGCGGAAACATTCAGTATGGGCCTGTGGTCCAAAGACCGGCAGTCGGCTCTGTACAAACAGCGCAAAATCCTTCAAGACACCCTTGATTATCTGACCGCCACCGTTGTTACTGAATTCGTCTCCGGAGTCGTTACAGTAGAAGGCCGCGACTATAAGGCTCATATGTATAAAAGCTTTGACGAACTTGCCGATATAGAAACGGATTCATTTATCCACCATGCCATACAGGTCGTGGGCGAAACCGCTGTCAGTCACCTTAAGCGCCGCCACCAGCCGCGGGCAGAAGAGGCCCAAGCACCTGAGGAGCCCGAAGAAGAGGTTACGGCCGAAAGGGAGCCCATCCCTCTGATGTGCGTCGACAACCAGGGCAATTTGCACGATGCCGAATCCCCGGAGTTCATAGATATGGTGCAGTCTTATTTAGATAAGTACAAAAACACGCCGCACTTAAAAGAAGATATAGATAAGATATTGGGTTACCTGTCGCGCCTGAATTTTGGGAACGGTGCAATTAGCGGGCTTATCCGCGTAACCGAAGGCTACGCCCCGGTATCTCTTAATGGCAACGGGCTGAAACCCTTGCCGGTTTGGGAATTCAAGCCCAAAGAAGCCCAGGGCCTGAGCCTGAAAAGCAATGCCGGAATCAGGACAAGAATATATTTAAGCGTCCTGCCTGGAGCCCAAGCTTTGGCTATCCGCAACATCGGCCGGCGTACAGACAGTAACGCCAGGGCGTTAAACAAGCATTCCGGCCGCCGCGGCCGGCGCCGCCGTTAAATAGCCCCGTGTGAGCTATTTCATATATCCGTTCATAAAAAAACTAATATAATCAGAGCAGTAATTCAGGAGGGGTTATGCCAGGACTTCAGGAAGCGTTTTATATAGTAGCTATCGTTTTCATGGGCGTCATATTCGTGATGTTAATCGCGCTGGTGACGGCAGTTTTCGTAATCCGGAGCAAAGTCAACAAAATCCAGCAGGCCATAGAAAGCAAAATAAACACCGTTACCAACATCGCCGAAAAGGGCGGTGAAATCGCGGCCTTGGCCACCGGCGGCATCGTTCGCAAGGCCAAAAAAGCCATCGGCAAAAAGCGGTAATGTTCGATTTTATCAAGCGCGTCTTTTCCGAATTCGGCCATGACAAGGCCGGGCAAATGAGCGCCGCCTTCGCTTACGCGGCGGTTTTTTCTATCGGTCCGCTGCTGCTGGTTTTAGTCAGCATCGTCGGGTTCATTTATGGCCAGCAGGCCGCTTCGGGCCAATTGTTTGACCGGCTTTCCGGAACGGTTGGGCCCGATACCGCCAGGTCGCTGCAGCACCTGGTGGCGCACACCAGCCATACCGGCAGCGGCGTGGTGGCGCTGGTATTCGGGATAATAGGCCTTCTTTTAGGGGCGGGCGGCTTAACAACCCAGCTTCAGAATTCTTTCGATACAGTGCTGCGGGCGGTTCCCGATCCAAAGGCCGGCATAAAATTCACCGTCTACACTAAATTTAAGAATATCTTCATGGTAATGCTGGCGTCAGTGGTCGCTGTGGCATCGGTGGTGGCATCGGCCCTGATTGCCGGGCTGGGCAAAGGCGTGTGGCTGGAAGTAATAAACGCGGCCGCGTCCTGGGCCGTCTTTATAATCATCCTTTATCTTCTGTACCGGGTACTGCCGGACGTTTCGGCGCCGCGCCCGCTGGCGTTAAAAACCGCCGCCGCGGTCAGCCTGCTGTTTTTGATTGGAAAAATAATCCTAGGGTGGGTTATCGGCCGCAACGGCACGGCCGGTGCCTACGGCGCCGCCGCGTCCCTGGTGGTCCTGCTGCTGTGGTTTTATTACACGGCCCAGATTCTGGTTCTTGGCGCCGAGGGCATGAAAGTATACGCCGAAAACCACGGGCTTTACCTGCCGCCCAAACGCTACGCCGTCAAATTAAAAGAGTTAGACGTGTACCAAAAACACGATTTACGCGGCCGGCTGCTGGCTGCCTTCGCCCGCGGCTACAAGAACAAATCGCGCCAGTGATTTAGGGTAAGCCGCCCGTACGGCCATACGGGGGTTTTTTGAGCCTGCGCCTTCTGCCACAATCGGTATGCAAATCAAAGATATGCCGGCGGCCATCATGCTTATACCAACGGCCAAGGCCCGGAAAGTCGATGCCTGCAAAAGATCACTGGGCGGGCTTACGTTTACGGCGCTGGCCGGCTGCGGGGTAGTGGTCAAATCCATGGTCCTGGTTGGCGTAAGAATGGGGTCCAGCTCTACATCCATGGGCTGCATCTGCTCAAGCGGCGTATCCGTAAAAGCCGGCTTAGCGCTGGCTGATTCGGCATGGCAGGGGGTAGGTAAAGTGAATAAGGCCGCCAGAAAAACGACAGCAGTAATCACCACCCGGGCAAATGCACGGTTATACACCTCAATAAAACCTAACTGGGTATATTATACCCTTAAAAACTCCTTACGTCAATCAGTGAAAGGTGTATATATTGATTTTTATCCAAAAATATGGTAGTATGTAGCAAGTGTCACCAGAAACAAAAAGACCAAATAAATTACCGCAGCTCCACTTCCGGCCCGAAGGATATGTTTCTTCCGGCGATATGGAGTACCTAGACCAGCTGCTGGCATTTCTCGAGCAGAATGGATTAGACCAGGCAAACCTGGTTTTTAGCGGTTTTGATGGCAAGTCAGTAGCCGCCGGTGAGCCGCCGGCGCGCCATAACGCTATTTATGTTATGAACGAGGCCGGCTGGCGGCACGCCGTAAATAGCCGCGGCGACATAGCCAACCCCGCCGAATACGCGGAAAGATATTACGAATCAGGAAAACCATGCCTGGGCGTATATGACAAAAACCAGCTTACCGCCGTATACGACCACAATGTTCCAGAGCATCCGGAAAACAGAGAAGAAGTCCCGGCGGATACCGGCGCCATAAAACTTGGCGGAGAAGCGGTCATAGACGACGAGCCGGAATCCGGCCCGCAGCATTTCGACCTGGTTCCCGTAGATGAATACCATACCGAAAGAGAAGAATTTATAAACATAGTTCCCGGCGAACCTTTGGCCGGTGTTCCGGCAGACGAGCCGGTCGAAATCGCTGTCATTCACAATACCTACACGCAGAATCCAGATGCATCACCAACCGACGCCCTGGTAGCCCTGATATTTATAGAAGACGCCGAGCACGACGATTCCGAATTTGAGTTTTAATACTAATCACCGCCCGCGCCCCCGGTTTGTAGATTTAAAAGACAAACCGTTTAAGCATCAGGCCAAGTATTGATGTGCCTAAAAACCCCATACCTGCAAATAAGTAGCCATCAGAGGCTACCTGGGTTTTAGAATTAGTATCTTTATAGACCACTTGTCGCGTAGATACAGCCAGGACACTTGATGTATTAGGAATGAAGTAGGTGCTAGTTTTGGAAGAATCAACCTCGCGGCCGACTACGGGGATAGTTTGCACGGTACTGGTTTTAGAAACAACGGGACTATTCCTTGCGTCTGATAAATCTGTCCGCGGCAAGTCAATGGTGCCGTCACAGGCATCGTCCACGCCATCCTGGTCGTAATCTTGGCCAGAGGGAATTACGAAAATACAGCCCTGGGTTCTATCTGGCGCCTCGTTACCATCGATATCGTCCGCCGTGCCGCCGACGAATATAGTCTTGAAAATATCAATTTTTTGTCCGGTGATATCAGTGCCATAAAAATGAATTGTGTGGTAACCCGTTGGAGTATCGAAGGGGATGAGGACTGGCGATGAAAAATTACCCGTAGGATCCAAGGTAAAGCTACCCAGTTCTATAGGGTCAGAATGGAGTTCGGCCGAAAGGGTAGTGTTTGGGGGGAGGGAGTGCCGCCCGCCATCAATT
>DASSNG010000053.1:0-5581 GCA_035688135.1 Saccharimonadales bacterium (SeqCode)
GTCGATGACCTGCCCGAGTCCTGGAACCAGAAAGTCGCGGAGTACTTCGGTATAAAGGTGCCCGATGACGCGCACGGTGTCCTTCAAGATATACACTGGTCGCATGGCACGCTTGGGTACTTCCCGACCTATTCACTGGGGAACCTGTACGCGGCGCAGATTTTCCGCGCCATCAGCCGCGACATAAAGGACCTTGATAAGAGATTCGCTGACGGCGACTTTAAGCCCTTCCTGCAATGGCTGCGGCAGAATATCCACCGGCACGGGCGCCGCTACCGCCCGAACGAGCTTATAGAAAAGATAACCGGCGAACCGCTGAACCCGCGATATCTGATTGACCACCTGAAACGAAAGGTGGAGCTGCAGCCGGAATGATTTGATTAAGCATTAAGTCTGTGCTAAATTAGTATTAGCTGATCCGGCCACTAAGGTCGGATTTTTTCATAGAAAAGGAGTAAAAAATGGAAATGGATTTTAAACAGCTGGCACAGGCTATCAAGCTGATAGCGGAAGAAAAGAATCTGCCGGAAGAGCAGGTGCAGGAAATCGTCCAGCAGGCGCTGGCCGCCGCCTGGCGCCGCGACTACGGAGACCGCGAACAGGAAGTCCGCGTGACCATGAATCTTAATACCGGGGAAGTAACCGCCTATGTGACCAAAGAAGTCGTTGACGAAGTCGAGAATCCCCACATGCAGATGGGCTTATCCGAGGCCCAGGCCGTACGGAAGAACGCCAAAGTAGGCGAGACCGTGGAAATCGTCCAGAGCGTGGAAGATTTCGGGCGGGTAGCCGCCCAGACCGCCAAACAGGTAATACTGCAGCGACTGCGCGAGGCGGAGCGCGAAATCGTACTGGCCGAATACGAGGATAAGATAGGCGGTATCGTCAACGGTACCGTAACCCGCGTCGAGGGCCGTGTAGTCCGAATCGAACTGGGCCGCGCCCAGGGCCTGATGCCTGCCAGCGAGCAGATCCAAGGCGAGCGCTACTACCCCGGCCAGCGGCTGAAGTTTTTCCTTAAAGACGTGGAAAAAAGCTTCCGCGGCCCGCAGCTGATTGTCAGCCGCGGCTGCAAGGAGTTCATCGAACTGCTGTTCGCCGCCGAAGTTCCGGAAATGGAGAATAAAGCCGTGGAAATCAAGGCTGTGGCTCGCGAAGCCGGCGTGCGCTCCAAAATAGCGGTCAGTTCCAATGTCCAGGGAGTCGACCCGGTAGGGACTTTCGTAGGCGGCCACGGCACCCGCATAAATGCCGTCCGCGACGAAATCGGCAGCCAGGAAATGATTGATATCGTAGTGTGGGACGACGACAAGGCTGCGTTCATAGGCAACGCCATGAAGCCGGCCAACGTTACCCGCGTTGAGATAAAAGGCGAGAAAGCAACCGTTATAGTCCCCGAGGACCAGCTGAGTATCGCCATCGGCAAAGCCGGGCAGAATGTCCGCCTTGCCGGTAAGCTCACCGGTTTTGAGCTGGACGTTGAAGCCGATAAGCAGGCTGGCGCCGAAACCGCTGAAACGAAGCCGTCAGAAGGCATCGAATCAAAACCCGTCGTCCAGAAGCTGAAGAAGAAATCAGAGCTGGAATCCAGTCTGCTGGAAGCTATCGAAGAGCACGGCACCGACAAACAGGAAGCGCCCTCAGAGTCTCCGGAAAAGTAAGTCTGCTCGCAAGGAGCGGTAATGCGACTTCTGCGGTCAATATAAAAATTGGCACTCGCACTTGACGAGTGCCAATTTGTGCTATAATTGAATTACGCTTAACCGATTATCCACTTCTGTAAAGCTGGTTACAGCGAGCACTAAGAATAAGAGGGTATAAAATAACCATATGATTCCAAATTCACCTGATTTTCAGGAATTTTTATCACACCTGACCAATAACGCGCTGCACAGCCTGCGGCATGCTGACGCTATCGCGCGGGCCAGCGGCAGCGCCTATATAGGCACTGAGCACCTTCTTCTGGGTGTCCTGGCTCAAGAGGGCAGTATGGGCTCTAAGATCCTTGAAGGCGCCGGCGTGACATTGGACCGCGCCCGCCTGGCCCTTAACCTTACCCCAAAGACGCTGGTTATAAATATGGGCGGCAAAGGCCTGAGCGAAACAGCCAAGCTTACTCTTAAGATGGCCTGGGAAATAGCCCAGGAATTCAACCAGGATTACTGCGGTACCGAGCACATCCTTTACAGCATCTTAAGCCAAAAGAACGCCCGTGCCACCACACTGCTTAAGGACATGAGCGTTGACGTGGACGCGCTAAGCACCCAAGTGGAGCAGTTTCTGCAGCGCCAGCAGTATGAAGGCGACGGCCAGGCATCTGCCGAGGGCCGCCGCCGCGGCAAGGCCGGCAAGAAGTCCGCCCTGGAATTCTTTGGCACAGACCTTACTAAACTGGCAAAAGAAAAGAAGCTCGACCCCGTGGTCGGCCGCGAACCGCAAATCAAACGCGTCATAACCATCCTTAACCGCCGTACCAAGAACAACCCGGTACTGATAGGCGAACCCGGCGTTGGCAAGACCGCCATAGTAGAAGGCCTGGCCCAGAGGATAATCAACGAAGAAGTCCCTGACAGCCTGCTGGAAAAGAAAATCATAATGCTGGACCTGGCCGGTATGATAGCCGGCACTAAATACCGCGGTGAATTCGAAGAAAGGCTCAAGAAAGTCATCGCCGAACTGGAGCAAGATAAGAACGTTATCGTATTTATAGACGAGCTGCACCTGATAGTCGGAGCCGGTTCCGCCGAAGGTAGCATGGACGCCGGTAATATCCTTAAACCCAGCCTGGCCCGCGGGAAGGTCCAGATGATAGGGGCTACCACCACGGATGAATATACCCGCTACATAGAGAAGGACGCCGCGCTGGAGCGCCGCTTCCAGCCAATCCAGGTCCCGGAAGCCACGCCAAATGAGACGCTGGCTATACTAAAGGGCCTGCGCGGCCATTACGAGGAATTCCATGGCGTCAAAGTCAGCGATGACGTTCTTTCAGATACCGTCAACTTTGCCCGCCGCTACATCAACGACCGCTATATGCCCGATAAGGCCATAGACCTGCTGGATGAGACCGCGGCGTATCTAAGGGTTAACAAAGGCAAGACGCCGCCCGAACTGCGCCAGCTGCAGAAAGAGATGAAACTGGTCAACACCCGCATAGACGAAGCTGTAGATAACGAGGACTATGAAAAAGCCGCCCGCGAAAAACAGCGGGCCAGCCAGATAAGCGAAGAGATAAAGCAGCTTGAGGCTACCCACCGGGCCGGCAAGCCTATTACGATTTCCGCGGATGATGTGGCGGACACCGTAGCCCGGATGACGGGCGTTCCCGTCACCAAGGTCATCCGCTCAGAGGCTAAATACCTGGTCAATCTGGAAAAGAACCTTGGCAAGTACATAATAGGCCAGGACGAAGCCGTAGAAACGGTCGCTAAAGCCGTAAGGCGCAGCCGTTCCGGTATATCAAGCGAGAAGCGCCCCATAGGCTCATTCATATTCCTGGGTCCGACAGGTGTCGGCAAGACCGAATTAGCCAGGGTGCTGGCACGGGAATTCTTTGGCAGCGAAGACGCTTTGGTAAAGATAGATATGAGCGAGTTCGGCGAACGGCATACGGTAGCCCGATTAGTCGGCGCCCCGGCCGGCTATGTAGGTTACGACGATGGCGGCCAGCTGACCGACCGTATCCGCCGCCAGCCATACAGCGTCGTGCTGTTCGATGAAATCGAAAAAGCCCATCCGGACGTATTCAATATGCTGCTGCAGATACTGGAAGACGGCGTCTTAAGCGATTCCAAGGGCCGTAAGATAGACTTCACGAACACCATCATCATAATGACCAGCAACATCGGGGCCGAAAAACTGCAGAAAGAAGCCAGTTTTGGTTTCTCCGCCCTGAAATCCTCGGATTTTGACAATCTTGACGAGCTGCACCAGGCCAACAAAGACAAAGTCTTAGAAGAGCTTAAGAAAACCATGCGGCCGGAACTTCTTAACCGCATAGACAAGATAATCGTTTTCCGGGCCCTGACCAAAAAGGACGCACTGAAGATACTGGATATCCAGCTGGATGACCTGCGCGCCCGCCTGCTCAAAAAGGGAATCGGCCTGCAGGTAAGCCCTAAAGCCAAAGAATATCTTATGGAGCGCGGCTATGACGCCCACAATGGCGCCCGGCCGATGCGCCGCCTGCTGCAGGAAACGTTGGAGGACGCTATTGCTGGAGGGCTGCTGGAAGACAGCTACCATACCGGCGATGTCGTTACCGTGAATACCAAGCGGAACAAGGAACGCGAAACAGAGCTGACATACGCTGCGGCCATAGAGTAACCAGTAGGCTATACTTGGTAGGATGAAAGCCGTTAAAAGGATATCAGGTCTGGCGCTGACCCTTGCGCTGCTGTCCGTACCCTTTTTGGTTTACTTCAACGCCCAGGCGCTGACAGATTGGTGGCGCCTGCGCGGTTATACGCCGCCAAAACCGGTTTCTTCTTTAGCGGCCCAGGACACCATGACCCCTTACGCCCGGCATGTCTTTTATGTGAACCATCCGGATCTGGAATCAAGCGCCAGCCAGTTCCGGGCGGACTGTAACGAAAGCGAACAGACCATCGTTCTTGGCTGCTACCGTTCCGACCAGAACGGGATATTCATATACGACGTCCAGGACAAGCGGCTGGCGGGCGTCCAGCAGGTTACGGCTGCCCACGAAATGCTGCACGCGGCTTATGACCGCCTGAGCGCCAGCGATAAGAGCAGCGTAGATAATATGCTTGCTGACTATTACAATACCGGGCTTACCGACCAGCGGATTAAAGATACCATTAACGAGTATAAGAAGACCGAGCCGAACGACCTGGTAAACGAGATGCATTCGATTTTCGGCACCGAAATCGCGCGCCTGCCGGCGCCGCTGGAAAAGTACTATCAGCGCTACTTCACCGACCGCCAGGCAGTCATAGGGTTCGAGCAGTCTTACCAGGGCGAATTCACCAGCCGTGAAAGCCAGATAAAAGCTGATGACGCTAAGCTGGCTTCCATGAAAGCGGACATAGAATCCCAAGAAGCTTCGCTGAGGGCCCAGGCGCAGGCTATCAACGCCGACAGGGCCCGGCTTGACAGCCAGAAGGCCGCCGGCGACACCCAGGCTTATAATTCCGGAGTGCCGGGATTCAACAGGGAAGTAGAAGCCTATAACGCCGGGGTCGAAAGATTGCGCCGGGAAATCTCCGCTTATAACCAGCTGGTGGTAGAGCGCAACGCTATCGCGGTAGAACTCACAAGCCTGGACCAGGCTATAGACACCCGCCTCTCTACCCAATCCGCCCAATAATCAAACGGGCCATTTTTCTCCGGAAGATAGCCCAAGCAAAAATCGCATTTTTTGCCTGGCGCGATAAGGAACCGCGAAGGGGTTCCTTATCTTAAATAAATATAACCCCTGACTGCCTAAGTCAGGGGTTATATGCGCCGATTGCATTTTCAGACATGCTCCCTAGAATTCCTTGGGATTTTAACGTCCGGCCGGACGCTGCATGGCCTGCCTCCTTTGCCCCGGCGAGGGCGCGCTGGCGGCATCGGTCCT
>DASSNG010000015.1:0-7019 GCA_035688135.1 Saccharimonadales bacterium (SeqCode)
CCTTAGCGGCGGCGAAGCCCAGCGCATCCGCCTGGCCACCCAGATAGGCTCCGGCCTGCAGGGTGTGCTTTATGTCCTGGACGAACCCAGTATCGGCCTGCACCAGCGCGATAATAAACGGCTGTTAAACACGCTTGAAAGACTGCGCGATCTGGGCAACAGCGTGCTGGTAGTCGAGCACGATGAAGAAACCATAGAAACGGCCGACTTCCTGGTTGATATCGGGCCGGGCGCCGGCATCCATGGCGGGAAAGTGGTTGCCACGGGCACACCGGAGCAGGTGGCCAAAATCAAAGACAGCGTCACCGCCGCTTTCCTGCGCGGCGAGCGCAAGATAGCCACTCCTAAAAAACGGCGCCCAAATAACGGCAAGGAACTGGTTATCCGCGGCGCCCGCGAGAATAACCTGAAGAATATAGACGTCAAAATCCCCCTTGGGCAGCTGGTAGTCGTCAGCGGTGTTTCCGGCAGCGGAAAATCCAGCCTAATCAACGATATCCTGGCCAAAGAGCTCAGCGCCAGGCTGATGCGGGCCAATGCTGTCCCCGGCCGCCATGACGATATCGAAGGGATAAAGAACCTGGACAAGGCCATAGTAATAGACCAGTCACCTATCGGCCGCACGCCGCGCTCAAATCCGGCGACTTACACCGGAGTCTTCACCCCCATCCGCGAACTTTTCGCGCAGATGCCCGAAGCCAAGCTGCGGGGATATGGTCCGGGCAGGTTCAGCTTTAACGTAAAAGGCGGCCGCTGCGAAAATTGTGCCGGCGACGGTGTCATCAAAATAGAGATGCATTTTCTGCCTGACGTTTACGTGCCCTGCGAAGTCTGCCACGGCAAACGCTACAACCGTGAGGCCCTTGAAATCCACTATAAGGGCAAGACTATCAGCGACATCCTGGAGATGACCTGCGAGCAGGGGCTGGAATTCTTTGAGAACATCCCATCTATCGCCCGTAAACTGCAGACTTTGGTGGATGTGGGGCTGGGTTATATCACCTTGGGCCAGCCGGCCACGACATTGTCCGGCGGCGAAGCCCAGCGCATCAAGCTGGCCAGCGAACTCAGCCGCCGCCCAACCGGCCGCACGCTTTATATCCTGGATGAGCCGACCACCGGCCTGCACATGGCTGATATCGATAAGCTGCTAAATGTCCTACACGCCCTGGTGGACACCGGTAACAGCATGATTGTCATTGAACATAATCTGGACGTTATCAAAAACGCCGACCACGTTATCGATATGGGACCAGAGGGCGGGGATGCCGGCGGCCAGATAATCGTCGAAGGAACGCCGGAGCAGGTGGCCAAAAACAAAGACAGCCACACCGGCCATTTCCTGGCAAAAATGCTCAAACGCTAGTGATTCTTTTAACTCATCCGGAAGATAGCCCAAGCAAAAATCACACTTTTTACCCGGCGCGATAAGGAACCGCGAAGGGGTTCCTTATTTTAATACTTGACTCGTTAAGTATTTTTGTTTTTGAAAAAGTAGTCCCAGTCTTCTTTCAGGCCTTTTTTCAGGGTGGCACGGCGCTTAGGGTCTTTGCCGAGCTGCCATACGGTAATGATATATATGGCAATAAGCAGGGCCACGATGACCGGGAAGAAGAACCGGTCAATATTAGGCACCTCGCTGCCAAGCAGATACCCAAGCAGAGTTACGCCGCCGCCCCACAGAACGGCCCCCACCACGTTATAAAAGAAGTAGGTGGCGCGGTTCATCTGCCCGGCGCCCGCGATAACCGATATAAAGGTCCTTACATGTGCTATGAAACGCGCCAGCACAACCGTGGCCGGGCCGTATTTATCTAAAAACTCGCGCGTCCGGCCGATATAGTCTTCTCTGAATAATATCCCATCCTTGCGTTTGAACAGCCGGGGCCCGATCCTTTCCCCGAGGTGGTATCCCACCTGATAGCCGACTATGGCCGCTATGATAACCGCCGCCATCAGCCACCATAATGGAAGCTTATCCTGCCCGGCGAACAGGCCGGCTGTCAGCAGCAGGGTGTCTCCGGGAAGGAAAAATCCAAGGAGCAGCCCGCTTTCCGCGAATATTATCGCGGCCACGGCCAGGATGCCGCCGGTCTGCACTATGTCATGGACGTTGAACATCGTATTTATTGTAACCGTACACCTTGAGATATGGTATAATTAACCAAGAATTAAGGAGTTAAGCTATTAATGGCTGATATTGATGCGCCCGTAAAATTAGAGCAAAGGACACTTTTAGGCAAAGGCCTGAAGCATATGCGCCGCGACGGCGTAGTGCCTGCTGTCATCCACAATCACGGGCAGGAATCCATCCATGTAATGGCTCCCGAAAGGGAACTGCTTGGCGTCTACCTGGCGGCCGGTAAGCACCACCCCCTTAACCTGGAGGTCGGTTCCGATAAATATCTGGCCCTTATCAAAGACGCCCACTTTGACCCTGTCAAAAGACGCCTGCAGCACGTGGTTTTCCAGGCTATCAAGCAGAACGAGACCGTAGAAGCCGAGGTGCCTATCCGCATCGAAGGCGATGTGCCCGCCGAGAAAATCGGCCTGATGATTCTGCACCAGCTGGATGCCGTACAAATAGAGGCACTGCCAAAGAACCTTCCCGATGAACTGGTTGTCAGCGCCGAAAAATTGGCCGAACTGCATGACAAAATCACCGTCGCTGATTTACAGGTTCCATCCGGAGTCACCATACTAACCGACCCTGAACATCCCATCGCGACCGTTGCTGAAAGCCGAGCTATGGCCGCCGAAGAAGCCGCCGAGGCCGAGGCCGAAGGCGAGGGCGGCGAAGAGGGCGCCGAAGGCCAGGCTGCCGACGGCACCGAAGGCGAAGCTTCTGGCCAGCAGGCTCCCGACAAAGAGTAGTTAACAAACTGCTCATGCTTGCATCTGTTAGATTGCTGCATGATAATTGCTCCTAATGGTGAGAAGAAACGGATTAGATGTAGCTGTCGGGATAAATCCCGAATTGCAGATGCTGCTGAATGGCCAATCACCCGAGAGTTCACTGGCGCTTATCAAAGCGTACAAAGCCGGAGCAGCCGCTACCTCATTAGCGGTAAGGGGGAATACCACGCCAGCGGCAGCACTGGAAAGGGTAGAATTTTGGGCCGATGTATTATCACCTACGGAAGATAGTACTAATGCTGCTGAGCTGCGGATCACTGAAGATGAAGTGCCCAGTTTCGTACCTTTCGATCCAAGCAAATGCGAACCAGGAGAAAGTTTTCACACTGACAGAGAGTATGAAGGCCGCACGCGCTTAGCAGAATTACTTATTGGCCACATTGACCATTATGATAGGCTTCAAAGACGTAAAATCGCCACTCACATGGGCTACTATTATGGAAGAACTTTGGTCGAAAAGGATATTCGCGGAGTTTTGCTGGTAGAGATGATAGATGCTTTTGTGAACAAACAGAGCGGAATCATCGAATCTGCCGTTATTACCAGATCACTACGTCAGCCTGATCAGGATGAGCATACCTTCCAGCATTACCTTGATGACCTTCACAGTGCGATCTGTGTCGTACGAGACCTGATGCCTCGTTAACCTTACTCTTCCAGGAAGCCGCCGGACTGATGGGCCCACAGCTTGGCGTAAGTGCCTTTTTTGGCCAGCAATTGCTTATGGGTGCCTTCTTCGGCAATCCTGCCTTCATCCAGGACCACGATACGGTCCATCTTTTGGATGGTGCTGAGCCGGTGCGCGATGACGATGGCGGTACGGCCTTCCATAAGCTTCCATAGGGCATCCTGTATTAACTTTTCGCTTTCGCTGTCCAGGGCGCTGGTGGCTTCATCCAAAACCAATATCGGCGCGTCTTTAAGCATTGCCCGGGCTATGGCTATGCGCTGCCGCTGCCCGCCGGAAAGCTTGATACCACGCTCTCCTACCAACGTGTCATATTTCTGCGGAAGGACATTTATGAATTCGTCAGCATGCGCCATTTTTGCGGCCCGAACGGTTTCGGCCTGCGTGGCTTTCGGCTTGCCGTAGCTGATGTTCTCGGCTAATGAACGGTGGAACAGCAGCGGCTCCTGGGGCACATATGTTATGAACCGGCGCAGATCGTCCTGCGTGATGCGCGCAATATTCTGGCCGTCAATCAGGATTTCGCCGCCGTCTATATCCATGAAACGCATTATCAGCTTGGTCAAAGTGGTCTTGCCGCCGCCTGAATGGCCTACCAGGCCGATTTTCTCGCCTGGCCTTATCTGCAGGTTGAAGTCCTTGAACAGGGGTACTTTGCGCTGCTTATCCTTGGAGTCGTGGTCAAAAACGACATCCCTGAAAGTTATCGCTCCGGCGCCCATCCTGGGTTTTTCAGGCGCCTGCGGATCTTTTACGGACGGTTCCTGGGAAAGGTTCTGGACCATATCAAAGGCATCCCCGATGCTCCGGTTGTAATTGCGCAGGGCCTGGTTGCCGAACCCGAACAGCTGGTCGACAATGCTCGACGTATAGCTGAATATCAGGAAGACCGTAGCGATGTTGGCGTTAAAGACCATCACGCCTACGACGGCCATCACCAAGGCCAAGCCGCCCATGGAGCGGCTCAGGGTGCCCAGGTAATTCATCTGCCTTTGGTGGGCTTTGGCGAACTGAAGCAGCGAGCGCTGGGTAATAGCCGTAGCCTGGCGGAAGCGCCGTATTTCGTAATCGCTCCTGGAAAAGCTTTTTATGGCTACCACGTTGGTGATGGCGTCGGCTAAGTAGCCGGTCTGCCGGCTCTCATCATTCGCCGTAATCGCACCATAATGCCGGACCGGCTTGGATATCTTGAACGCCAGCGCAACAAAGAGCGCCGAAAACAGTACCAGCAGAATCACGTACAGGGGAGCCCTGGGGCCCAGGATTATCGCCGTAATCACGATACCGGCTATCAGCGGATAGACCTGAAAGAGAGTGGTATCTGCCACACGCACATAGGAACCCATCAGTTTATTTGTCTGAGACACCAGGGAACCGGTGAAGTTATTGGCGTGAAAGTCGGTACTTAAGCTTAGCATGTGCCTTAGGACGTCTTCGGCGATATCCTTGTTAACGTTTCCTTCCAGCTGCCACATGAACCTGTCCACCAGCCGCCAGGCGGCCATACCCGCCAGCAGCGTAGCCACGTAAATGACCAGCTGCGGGCCAAAACTGCTCCAGATATGATGCGCCTGATACTTGTGCTGGCTCAGCCGGCTAAGGACATCGGCCAATATGAGCGGGGGGATGTAATTATTAAGCAGGACGGCCAAAGGCAATGCCAGCAGAGAGCCTGTCACCGCCCGGGGATAGGCTTTTAAGCGCTGAATATAATAGCCAAAAACGGCTTTGACTTTGTTTGCCTGGTGCATGGGCACGGCCTCCTGCCGCGCGATTAATTACTTTTTGGGACCTTTTATTTTAAAGACGAGTGGGGCCGAAAGAAGCGGCCCGTGCTGTTTGGGTGAATTTTGAATCTGTCATTTTTGCCGCTCCTTCCTACCTTATTAATAGTTGTTAAATTGTAACACCCCGCTTAACCTCTGACAAACTTTTAACGATTTGATAACCTTTATGTGCGATATGAGCAAGGTTGAGGAGAAGTTAAAACAGCTTCCTAACACGCCGGGCGTCTACTTTCATAAAGATAAGTCCGGCGAAATTATTTATATTGGCAAAGCGGCCAGCCTGCGCAACCGGGTGCGGCAGTATTTTCAAAAAAGCCGCGCCTTTGATCCCAAGACCGATATCCTGGTTTCGGAAATCGCCGACATAGATTGGACGGAAGTGGAAACCGAAGCCGACGCCCTTTTCCTGGAAGCTGAATTAGTCCGGCGTTACCAGCCCCGGTTCAACATCCTGCTGCGCGATGATAAGAGCCTGCAGTTCGTGCGGGTGGATTATAAGAGTGATTATCCAACGGTGACCCTGGTGCGCCGGCCGCTGGACGATGGAGCCGAATACTTTGGCCCGTACGTGAACGGATTCGCGGTTAAAAAGGCTTTGCGTTTTCTGCGCCGCGCTTTTCCGTACGCTATCAGCCGGCCTAACGGCCAGAAAAGGGCCAGCCTTTACTACCACTTAGGATTAGACCCCGGCCTGGAAGAAGGGCGCACCAGCCTGGCGGATTACCGGGCCAACCTGCGGAAACTTATGCAGTACCTGCGCGGCGACCGCATGGGCCTGATGCGCGATATCGAGCGCGACATGAAGCGGGCCGCGAAGGCAAAAGACTTTGAGCAAGCCGCCCATCTGCGCAACCAGCTGCAGGCTTTGCAGTCCCTTAGCCGTCAGATACTTTTTTCGGACCGCGAACTGCAGGATGCCTCCAAAGACCAGGCCTTGGTAGACCTGGCCGCGCTGCTGGGGCTGCCTAAACCGCCTAGCCGTATAGAAGGATATGATATAAGCCACATGCAGGGTACGGACAACGTCGCCAGTATGGTGGTATTTACAAGCGGCCTGCCCGATAAGGCCGGTTACCGCAAGTTCAAGATGCGCCTGGGCGGCAACGACGACTTCGCGCACATGAGCGAGACCGTCATGCGGCGCCTGCGCGAAGAGAACGTTAAAAAGTGGGGGATAGCGGACCTGATGCTGATAGACGGCGGCCGGGGACAGCTGGCGGCGGCGCTGGCAAGCCGCGACGCCTGCGGCAAAAAAATCCCCATGATTGGGCTGGCCAAGCGGCAGGAAGAAATAATCATCCATAAGAAAAACAGTTTACCGGGCGCCGAACCGGCCGATTGGCTCCAGCGAGCGCGCAAAGCCAAAGCCTACGTGAGCGAGTCGGAAGATTTTATAAACCTGGAGCTGCCCAAGGATTCGCATGCCGTAAAACTGCTGCAGCGCATCAGGGATGAATCACACAGGTTCGCGGTCAGCTATCACTCCACCTTAAAAAGGGGTAGGCAGACCGCCAGCGTCCTGGACGAGGTGCCGGGCATAGGCCCGCTTACTAAGAAAAAGCTTATCCGGCGTTTCGGTTCGGCCAAAGCGGCCCTGAATGCCGACACCGCCCAGCTGCAGGAAATCC
>DASSNG010000036.1:0-5864 GCA_035688135.1 Saccharimonadales bacterium (SeqCode)
CCATTTTATCTGCGGATACCCCGATAGCCGCTTCTCTCTGTTAAAATTAAAACAATATGAGGCGGTACAACCCTAAGGAAATTGAGCCACGCTGGCAGAAGATCTGGGAAGAATCCGGGATTTACAAGGCGACTGAAGACAAAAGCCGCCCCAAGAAATACATCCTGGAGTATTTTCCGTACCCCAGCGGCGCCGCGATGCATGTTGGGCATGTGCGCAACTACACTATCGGTGACTGCGTCAGCCGGTTCATGCGGATGCAGGGCAACAATGTGCTTCACCCCATGGGCTGGGACGCGTTCGGGCTGCCGGCTGAGAACTACGCAATAAAAACCGGCATCAGCCCCCAGAAAGCCGTGTCCCAGAATGTCCAGCGGTTCAAGAAGCAGCTGATGCAGATGGGCTTTTCTTATGACTGGAGCCGTGAAGTCAACAGCACCGACCCCGATTATTACAAATGGACACAGTGGTTCTTCTTGCTGCTATATAAGAAGGGCCTGGCCTACCATCAGGAAAGCCTGCAGTGGTGGTGCCCTCATGATAAGACGGTGCTGGCGAACGAGCAGGTTGAGAACGGCCGCTGCTGGCGCTGCGGCAACCTGGTAGAGAAAAAAGCCCTGAAGCAATGGTTCTTCAAGATTACGGACTACGCCGACCGGCTGGATGAGGATTTGGAAAAACTTGATTGGTCGCCGGCTATCAAGGCCATGCAGCATAACTGGATAGGCCGGAGCCGGGGAGCGGAAGTAAAGTTCAAAATAAAGGATTCCGAACACGTCCTAAAAGTATTCACCACGCGGCCGGATACGATTTTTGGCGCGACGTTCCTGGTAGTGGCTCCCGAGCACGAAATACTTAACAAGTTATGTATTTCTGACAGCCATCGCCAGACCATCGACAATTACATACGCACGGCAGAGCGCAAGAGCGATATTGAGCGCCAGGAAACAGAGAGGGAAAAAACAGGAGTCTTTACGGGCGTCTACGCGGTTAACCCGGCGAACGGCAAGGAAATCCCGGTATGGGTCGCTGATTACGTGCTCCCGGGTTACGGCACCGGCGCCATCATGGCTGTGCCGGGCCACGATCAGCGCGATTACGAGTTCGCCAAAAAGTTCGGCCTGCCTGTCAGCTTCGTGGTCGAACCAACTTATGGCCAGGCCCAAGGCGATGATATCCAGAGTGAGAAGGTGTTCGTGGCTTTACGCCGGCCTTCCGATAACTCCATAGCCGTGCTGAACTGGGGTCCAAGGCATAAGAACTGGGGCGGTAATCTGCTGATAGGCGGTACGGTAGAGGCCGGTGAAGAGCATACAGCCGCCGCCGGGCGCGAAATAGCCGAAGAAACCGGCTATAAGAACTTTAAACTGGTCAAAGAGGCTGAATTCAAGGGCCACGGCTATTTTTTCAGCAATACCAAGAACATAAATGTCCACGCTTCCGGCAAAGGTTATCTGTATGACCTGGTAGACGAAGAGCGGGCGGAGACAAAACTGGACCATGGCGAAAAGAATAAGTTCACAGTCAGCTGGCAGCCGGCTTCAAAGGTCGCCGCTATGCTGGATGACGGCACGCACGAGGCCATGTATCGCTACTTGGTCTTAGACGAACCCTATACCGGTGAGGGCGTGATGACAAACTCAGAACAATATGACGGCATGGACTCCTCATCGGCCCGCGACAAGATTATCGAAGATTTAGCAAAGAAAGGCATCGCCAAGGAAAAAATTAACTATAAGATACGCGACTGGCTGATAAGCCGCCAGCGCTACTGGGGCGCGCCCATACCGATGATTCACTGCGGCAAGTGCGGGATACAGCCGGTCCCGGAAAAAGACCTGCCGGTGGTACTGCCGGAGCTGGAGAGTTATGAACCCAGCGGCGACGGGCGCAGCCCGCTGGCTAACGCGCCGGAGTTCGTCAGCGTCAAATGCCCGGCCTGCGGCGGCGAGGCCCGGCGAGAGACCGATACCATGGACGGTTTTGCCTGTAGCAGCTGGTATTTCTTGCGCTATGCCGATCCGCGTAATGACAAGCAGGCTTTTTCCCGCGACAGGGCTGATTTTTGGCTGCCGGTTGACGATTATATCGGCGGCGCCGAACACGCCGTGATGCACCTGCTGTACGCCCGCTTCTGGACCAAGGTAATGTTTGATGACGGCCTTATTGACTTTGACGAACCTTTCACGAGCCTGCGCAACCAGGGGATGATTCTGGCTCCCGACGGCCAGAAGATGAGCAAAAGCAAAGGCAATACCATAGAGCCGGACGACTTGCTGGAGCAGGGCTACGGCGCGGATTCCATCCGCCTGATGGAGCTGTTCATAGGCCCGTGGGACCAGGCCGTCAGCTGGAGCGTAGAGGGTATCGGCGGCACTTACCGGTTCCTGCAGCGCTACTGGACTCTGGCCGAAGAATTCCTGGCCGCGCCCGAGGGGGATAGCCCTGAAGGGCTTCAGATTACAGCCCAGGTCCATAAGACTATCAAAAAAGTTACCGAAGACCTGCGCCGGATGGACTTTAACACGGCTATAGCCGCCATGATGGAACTGGTGAACAGCCTTTATAAGGCCAAAGCCGAAAAAGGCATCGGCAGATCCGCCGCCTGGCGTTTCGCGCTGGAGACGCTGACCCAGCTGCTGGCGCCGTTCGCCCCGCATATAACCGAAGAAGTCTGGGAACACCTGGGCCATGAAAGCTCAGTCCACGTGTCCGAATGGCCGCGCTGGGATGAGAATCTGGTAACAGAGGAAGTCATCACCTTGGCGGTACAGGTAAACGGCAAGGTCCGCTCGCAGATCGTCGCCGCGGCTGATATATCCGAACAAGACGCCGTCAGCGCCGCCAAATCCGATGAAAAAGTGGCGCCGTATATCCAGGGCAAAGAAATCAAAAAAGCGATTTACGTGCCCGGCCGGTTAGTCAGCCTGGTTGTCTGACCTATTGTAATTTTTGCTGTTTTTAAGGTATAATTAGGCCAAGCTACAAGTTAAATTAGGGTTCGAAAAGGAGTATTTAAAATTGGGTAAACCAAAAAAAAGGACGTCTTCCCGCCGTACGGGCATGCGCCGGAGCCATCTGGTGAATAAGCTGGCCCGGAGAGTCAACGCCAAAAGCCCGGTCAAAGTGGGCGCTTCCAAAAAACCTTCGACCGAAGCCTAACCTGTAGCCGCAAAGCCGCTGGAGTATACTTAAATAAGTGGCTCGCTATAAAAGCAAAGAAAGATTAACAACATGAGCGCTAATCGTCATCTTGGCCGCATTGTAGCCCTCCAAACTCTTTACGAAGAAGATTTTCGCAAAGAAATGGACGATCCGGGTATTAATCTGGACGAAGTTTTGGAGCGTAACATTGGGCGTTATGATGAGACGATAGAGGATAAGGACTTTATCGGGGAATTAGTGCGCGGCGTGCATGCCAGGCAGCAGGAGCTGGACGACATTATCCGTCCGGTAGCTCCGGAATGGCCCATAGAACAGATTGCCAGGATGGACAGGGTGATACTTCGTATCGGCGTCTATGAACTGCTGTTCGAGGAAGGCGTGCCTCCTAAAGTTGTTATAAACGAAGCCGTGGAACTTGCGAAAGCATTCGGCGGCGACAATTCTTCAAAATTCATCAACGGTGTTTTAGGGACGATTCTGCGAAACAGCGAGGAATCGGAATCCCCCAAACCCAAACCAAGTACTAAAAAAGGATAATCAGCCAAGATGATGAAAAGGCCAAAGCCGATTTCCGGCTTGCGTAATTTTGTTAAGACCCACCGCCCGGCTATCAAAGAAGTGGTCCGCGAGCCAACCGCCGGCGGCATCGTGTATCGCCGCAACAAAGCCGGCCAGCTTGAGATACTTCTGATTGCCGACTCCAAGACCCGCTGGACGATTCCCAAAGGGCATATAGAGGAAGGCGAGACGCCGGTACAGACCGCCGAAAGGGAAATCCAGGAAGAGACCGGCCTGAAAGAGATGAAGATGCTCGACTGGCTGGGAAAGATAAACTTCCGGTACCGCAGGGTGGATACCCTGGTGCTTATGACCACGGAAATCTTTCTGGTAGAGGCCCAAGGTGATACCGATAAGATAATCCCCCAGGAGTGGATGAAGGGCATCAAGTGGTTCCCGGTAAACGAGGCTTTGGATAAGATCGAATATGAAGACATCGGCAAGCTTATGCTGTTAGCGTTAAAGAAAATCAGAACCAGAAGCTAGGAGATTCAGAGTTTATCATGGACGTCAGTAAATATCAGGATTTCGCCAGCCGCCATTTTGGCGGGTTTGGCGATATCAACCTATTAGTCACAGCCTTTACGCACCGTTCGTACCTGAACGAGCACAAAAAGACGGCATCCGGCCACAACGAGCGCCTGGAGTTTCTTGGCGACGCCGTTCTGGAGCTGGTGGTCACTGAATACCTGTACGGGAATTACGAAGAGCCGGAAGGTATCCTGACTAACTGGCGCAGTGCTCTCGTAAGGACCGAAAGCATCAGCGCCGCCGCGGCCCGTGAAGGCTTCGAGCCGCTGCTGCGGCTAAGCCGGGGAGAACGCCGCGGTTCGGAACGGGCCCGCCAGCAGATACTGGCGAACGCCTACGAGGCCGTTACCGGCGCGCTGTACTTAGATAAAGGCTACGAAGCCGCCAAGGAATTCATTTCCCGGACTTTGCTGACTACCTTTGAAACCATACTTCAATCAGGCGCCTGGCTGGATCCTAAGTCGCGGCTGCAGGAACTGGTCCAGAACAAAGAAGGATTTACGCCCGTATATAAGGTCATAAGCGAAGAAGGCCCGGATCACGACAAGCTGTTCGTAATCGGTGTATTCGTGGACGGAAAACTTATGGGACGGGGCAGCGGCCCGAGCAAACAGGCGGCCCAGGTCGCCGCCGCTACGTCGGCTATCAAAGCCTATTCATCCGCCCCATCAAAAAAGACCGAATCCTCTAACACCTTGACGTAAAGTGTTCATATCTGTAAAATAATTGAGAAGTTTGTAAACATCCTAAGGAGTAATTACTTTTAATGCTTGCTATCAGATTGCAGCGCACCGGCCGTAGCGGCCACGCCCAGTTCAGAATCATCGTCCAGGACAGCCGTTTCAGTCCTACGCGCGGCAGGGTTGTCGCGTATCTGGGAAGTTATAACCCGCACACCAAAACGGCTACTGTAGACAGCGAACAGGCCGCAAAATACCTGGAAAATGGCGCGCAGCCCTCTGACCGGGTGGCCCGCCTGCTCCAGAAAGAAGGCGTAAAGCTGCCGTCGTGGGTAAGTCTTAGCGAACCAAAGAAGCGGGATGTGCGCAATCCTGAAAAGCGCCGCAGTACGGCTCCCGCCCAGCCTGAAGCTCCGGCCCCCGGAAATGAAGCTCCTTCGGAAACCGAAGCAGAAGCGCCCGCAGCCGAAGAAGCCGCCTCCGAAAAGCCTGGAACAGAAGAAGCCCCCCAGCAGCCGGCGGAAACCCCCGCTGAAACCGAATCCGAAGAAAAACCAGCTGAATAAATAGCTGGCAAATCTAACATCCGGCGATTGAGCCGGCTGTTATAATTAAAGGACAGTAACAAGCAGAACTTGCGGAAGTTCATGAAGGAGAATCCTATGGCTAACAGTATTGACCAGCAATTCATCGAATATATCGTAAAATCCTTAGTCAACAACCCCGA
Organism: Saccharimonadales bacterium (SeqCode); assembly: GCA_035688135.1. Classification (GTDB taxonomy): domain Bacteria; phylum Patescibacteriota; class Saccharimonadia; order Saccharimonadales; family UBA10212; genus JAIFWC01. The sequence goes on from DASSNG010000036.1 coordinate 5,662, forward strand.
CAGCGTTAAGATAAAGCGCACCATAGATGAGAAAGGCGTGCTGCTTGAACTGGAAGTCGACCCGGAAGACCTGGGACGGGTTATCGGCAAGCGCGGCGCTACGGCCCAAAGCCTTCGCACCCTGCTTAGAGCTCTGGGGACAAAAAATGACGCGCGTTATAACCTTAAAATCGTAGATACCGGCGAACCTGGCGACCGCCCGG
>DASSNG010000044.1:0-21116 GCA_035688135.1 Saccharimonadales bacterium (SeqCode)
TGATTAAATTTTGGCCAGCACCAGCGGGATGCGGGCGAAGTCGTCTATCAGCGTCTGTCTCATGCCGCCGTTATAAAGCGCCGCGGCCGGGTGGAACAGCGGCAGGTATACCTGGCCGTTGTAGCGTTTAGGCTGGCCATGGCATTTGCTTATCTGCAGGCCCGGCAGCAGGCTATCCATGCTGTGGCGGCCAAGGGTGACCACCAGCTTGGGTTTGATAACCTCCAGCTGGGACTGCAAAAACGGCAGAAAGGCGGCTTTTTCATCTGGCAGCGGGTCGCGGTTGTCCAGCGGCCGATACTTGACGATGTTGGTTATGTAAACATCCTCCCGGGACAATCCGATTCCGGCCAGCATCTCATTTAAGAACTTCCCCGCGGCGCCGACAAAAGGTATACCCTGTTCATCTTCGTTCTTTCCGGGAGCTTCGCCTATGAAAACTATATCGGCGTCGGCGTTGCCGTCGCCAAAGACAAGCTGCGTGGCTTCTTGGGCCAAATTGGGGCAGACATTCTTTTTGATGATATCTGCCTTGATCTGTTCCAGAAGTTTCTTTTTATCGGCGGTCATACCTTAACGGGCAAGCGCGAATCGTACGGCGCGGTAAGCGTGCTTCACCCCCACCACACCAGGATGATAGCGGCTATATACTCCAGCCAGCTGCCGCTATCTATGGCCAGGCTGGCGAAACCGTAAGCCAAAGCTACGAACGCTATGGCTATTAACGCCCTGACCCACCATTGATGCATCAATACCTGTTCGTGGCTTCTGCGGCTGACCCTGCGCGCCATCCATCTATCCTTTCTTGTTAAGCTCCCGGGCGGCGGCTTTCATGGAAAGCTGCAGGCGGCCGCGGTCATCGATGGCCACCAGCTTAACGGCGACCTTGTCGCCCTCTTTGACCACGTCGCTTGGTTTTTCCACCCGTTCTTCTTTCATTTCGCTTACGTGTACCAATCCTTCTTTCCCGGGTAAGATTTCGACGAAGGCGCCGAAGTCGAGAACACTTACCACACGGCAATCTTCATATATCTTACCAACTTCCGGCTCGGCTGTTAAGTGGCGGATGAACTGTATGGCGGCATCGATACTCTTCTTGTCGGGGCTGGCTATCATAACCGTACCGTCGTCTTTGATATCGATTTCAGCGCCGGTCTCAGCCACTATCTTATTGATTGTCTCTCCGCCTTTGCCGATGACTTCCCGGATTTTATCCGGATTGATGGTAATGGCTTCCACTCGCGGCGCGAACGGACTCAGTTCCTTGCGAGGCTCAGGAATGACGCTCAGCATGTGGCGCAGGATTTCGGCCCGGCCTTCCTTGCCCTGCAGCAAAGCCTGCTTAAGAACATCAACCGGCAGGCCGTGGACTTTCATGTCCATCTGAAGGGCGGTAATCCCTTTTTCGGTGCCTGTCACCTTAAAGTCCATGTCGCCGGCAAAATCTTCGGCGTCGGCTATATCGCTCAGCACCACGTGCTTCTTGCCATCGGTCATCAAGCCCATGGCTATACCGCTCACGGGAGCTTTCAGGGGCACACCGGCGTCCATCAGCGCCATGCAGCTCGAACAGGTGGCGGCCATACTGGTAGAGCCGTTCTGGCTCATGATTTCGGTTACTGAGCGGATAGTGTAAGGGAACTCTGACTCATCGGGCAGAACGGCCGAAAGGGCCCTCTCCGCCAGATAGCCGTGGCCGATTTCGCGGCGGCCCGGACTTCCCAGCCTGCGGACTTCGCCCACCGTGTAACCGGGAGCGTTGTAATGGTGCATATAGCGGCGCTCGCCTTCGCGCTCCATGGTGTCAACCAGCTGGGCGTAACTTAATGGGGCCAGGGTAACGATATTCAGGCCCTGGGTCACCCCCCTGGTAAACAGGGCCGAGCCATGCGCCCGCGGCAGCAGGCCGACCTGGCTGGACAGCGGACGGATTTCCGTGGTCTTGCGGCCGTCCGGGCGGACGTTCTCTTCCATGATGCCCTTGCGCACATCTTTATGCACGGCCATCTGGAAAGCTTCGTCATACTCGGATTTGACGGTTTCGAATTCCTCTTCGCCCAGTTCTTTGGCGAAATGCTCCTGCATTTTCTCTCTTAAATCATTTACCAGCTCGTTGCGCTCAGGATATTCAGCGCGCAGACCGGCGCCCAGCTTGTCTTCGGTCCAGGCGTCCACTTTCTTCTGGATTTCCTCGTCCGGCAGCAGCAGCGTGTATTCCTGCGGCGTGACGCCGACTTTCTGAGCTAGCTCTTCCTGCAGGGCGATAGCCGGCTGAATGGCATCATGGGCGTAAGCCAGGGCCTCGGCGATAGTCTCTTCGCTTACTTCCCTGGCGCCGGCCTCTACCATCATGATTGCGTCCTTAGTACCGGCGACTACCAGGTCCAGCTCGCCTTCTTCCAGCTCCTTGCTGCTTAAGAAAGCTTGCGGCTTGCCGTCTTTCAGGCCGACGCGCACACCGGCGACGGGGCCGTCAAACGGCGCGCCGGTCAGCATGAAGGCCGCGCTCATGGCTACCATTGCGATAGCGTCCGGCCTGAAGTCCGGGTCCATGCTCAGAACGGTGGAAACACCCTGCACTTCGTGCCGGTAGCCTTTAGGCCATAAGGGCCGTATCGGGCGGTCTATAAGACGGCCTATCAGCACGGCTTCGTCGCTGGGGCGGCCTTCGCGCTTAATGAACCGGCTGCCGCTTATTTTGCCGGCCGCGTAAAATTTTTCCTCATAGTCGATGCTCAATGGGAAGTAATCCATCCCCTGGACAACGCCGGGGCTCACCATAGCGGTGCCCAGGATCACGGTGTCCCCATAGCGGGCCAGCACGCTGGCGCTGGTCCTAAAGCCTACGCGGCCGACTTCCAGCGACAGTTCGCGCCCGCAGAACTGGGTGCTTACCTTGATTATCTTCTTACCTAAAGGATTTATGATTTCTGACATTTATCCAAGAGTCCTTTCCGCTTCTTAGCGGCCAGGGTGCAAATATACCCTTGTGCGGATGTATATCTGTAGCTCCGGCCACTAAATAAGTGATTTTATTTAATGTGCACAAGCTTGTTCCGCCCAGGGGCGGAAGTGTAGTCTGGGCACCTTAGCGGCGTATGCCAAGCTTCTTTATCAAAGCCAGGTATTCATCGCCGTTCTGTTCAGCGATGTACTTAAGCAGGCGCTTACGCTTGCCTACCAGCTGCAGCAGGCGGCGGCGGGCCATGAAGTCATGCTTATTGCGCTTCATGTGCTCGGTCAGCTCGGCAATCCGGGCCGTCATTATACCCACCTGCACCGCAGGCGAGCCGCTATCTTTTTCATGAGCCTGAAGGTCTTTAGTGACCTCGGCCTTCTTCTCCTTAGTAATCATTCGAGATTAAATACTAGCACATCAGGGGTGGGATTGCAACTCCACGCCTATAGCCCTGGCTTAGCGGTCAGACGGCCGGCAACTCCTGAAGCGACTTAAGCTCTTCAAAGCGCTCCTTTAAATCAACCCAGTTCTCGTCCCTGGTTTTTCCTTCGTGCAGCAGGAACATAAGCTCCGGCTCGGCAAGCTCGAACTCGCCCCTTACCGGCAGCGGGTTACCAGGTTTATTGCTGGCCCAGCGGGGTTCCAAATCAATAAAATATAGATGGTCTTCGGTATCCCCATCAATACGGCCGTACATGATGTTACTTGGCCTTAAGTCGGTCAGGTAATCGCCCCCGTTCCGGGTCGCTTCCAAATAGTAGTTGATGATTGACTGGAGAGCGTGCCTTATGACCAGAACGGGTATATCGGCAGCTTCGTCTGATAAATTCTTCCCCTCTACCCACTGGCCTTCTATAAAAACGGTCGGGCCGTCAATATAGGAACTCATCTTAGGGCTTTTTATACCGTATTTTTCCTGCAGGTCTGCCAGCAGTTCGGCAAACCTTTTATCGTGCTCAGTGACTGTCATTTCCGCTCGCATTTTAGAAGGTTCCTGCAGCTCCTGGGGCGTAAGGGGCCTCCGCAACACCAGGTTCTTGCCAATAACCGTATATAAGGGGGTTCGCAGGCTGTAGTCGGCTTCGTGTATGTGGTTGGGTGTTTTTGCCATGTTTTGTCGTGCGATTATTATATTACCACACTTTAGCTATTTTTGCAATAGAATAGCCGCTTCCGCCCCTGCTAATTTTTCAACCGTTAGAGCATCCTTGAGGCGAAACTCTCCCACTTCTGTGCGGCGGAGCTTTGACAGATAGGCGCCCGTACCCAAAACTTCGCCGATATCTTCGGCTAAAGAGCGTATGTAGGTGCCGGACGAGACTTTAGCCGTAAACGATAGCTTAGGATAGCTGTACTTTACATCTGTTGTCTCGTATATGGTTACCTCCCGCGGTTCCAGTTTGACTTCCCCGCCTTTCCTGGCGACCTCATAGGCTCTTTTCCCGGCCACCTTAACCGCGCTGTAAGCATGCGGGGTCTGCTGGATTTTGCCGGTAAACCTGGCAAGAATCTCTTCAATCTGGCGCAAATCCGGCTTTTCATCTGATTTTTGGGTGATTTCGCCCTCTCTGTCTCCGGTCGTACTCACAGCGCCCAGCGTTAATTCGGCTTCATAAACCTTATCCAGTTTGCTGAACTCACCAGCCCTTTTGGTATAGCCGCCGACCACCAGCACTAATAACCCGGTAGCCATAGGGTCAAGCGTACCGGTATGGCCTACTTTCACCTTATGGCCGGCTTGGCTTTTCAGGATATTCCGGACCTTTGCAACGACGTCATGCGAAGTCCAGCCCTCCGGCTTATCAATCAGCAGAATTCCATCCATGAAGGCTAGATTACAGGTTTTAAACCCAAGAAGCTATTGACGGGGCGGAGGGGCCAGAGGGACTGAACCGGGAGTGGCCATCAGGGGCGGCGGGACCGGCGGCGGCGCCACACTGTCCGATGGGGAGTTTTCCGGCGGCTGGGCGGCGGATGGGTCGGCGGGAAGATTCAGGGTATGGACGTCTGGCGCCGGCTGCAGCGGCTGGGCGTTAAGGGCCTGTATCGGTCCTTCGGCAAGCGGATCATAAGGCGCGGCAGCTAGGGCACTCTGGACGGCGCCGCGGGCCTGGTCAAGCGAATCCGGGACGACCGATACGTCGGCGGGAGGCTGGATGTCTTTGGTGTGAAAGACTTCGTCGGCGGGAGGCTGTCCCTGCCCTAAAGGCGCGCCAGGCATCCCATAGGGATCCGCCGGGTCTAAGCTGGAGCCGGTCCAGGCTTCTTCGCCTTCCGGGGCCGCGCCGGCAGGCGGGGCCTGGCTCATAAACGCGTGGTGGTTCAGCTGCGGGTCAATCGGCTTGGGAGGGGCGGCTACGGGAGCTTTGTATGGTTCGGTTTGGATAGGGCTGGAAGAATCATGGTCCAGCGCCGGCATGGCCGGCGATATCGGGGGCAGCGGAAGATGCGTCTCCGGCGGCGGCGATGGCGCCTCTTGCGGCATGGGCGCGGGCGCGGCCATTTCGGCCAGCCCGCTCTTAAGGTTCCCCTGCTCGTCTATACGTATCTCCGTAGTGCCAAGGTCTATGCTTTCTTCGGGCTGGGCGTCTTCGTGATGAGGCACATCCATTATTCCCTCGGGTTTTGGACGGGGAGGAGGCGGCTTTTTGTTGGGCGTCTTGGGCGGTTCGGCCGGAGGCTCGGGCGGTTCCAGCTTGCTGATTATCAGCTGCTGGTTGGCGCCGGCGGCCATCAGCTGGGCGCTCATGGTCATCACTTTCGGTGATGTCTTTTTGTTGCTGAATCTTTGGGTCTCGGAAACTATACCCGTCAGGAAAGCCGTGGCTATCTGCTGGTCAATCAGGCCGGGGCCTAAGGCTTCGCTGATACTTACGAGCATTTCGCTCAGGCTGCTGGCCGTAGGTTCGGTCCAGTTTATCTGGCCCACGTCGCCCGGCTTGGCGGCGCCCCAGTTCAGCGATATGACGGTGGCGTCATGCAGTATCCGGCCATGAGCCGTGATAGCTTTGTCCAGCTGGCCGCGCTGGGTCACCCCCAGCGCCAGAACGACTTCAACGTTAAAGTCGCCCTCGCTGAATACCAGGTCCCTGGCCGTAATACTGGTGCGGTAAGGCGTGATGAAGATTTTTACTACGTCGTCTTCCACCTTATAGCGCAGCTTGTCAGCCTTGTTCTTATCAAGCGAGATTATAAAGTCGCGCAGAGCATCGGTATTCTTCTGGAGAGTTTTCTGGGGTTCCAGAAATTCCAGTACATTTGGCACTTTCCCGGAAAATACGGCCGTGGCATGCTTGCCCATCTTGTTCAGAAGCAAAGTCAATCCGATACAGGCCGCCAGCTGGTCGACTGTCGGGTTGGCGTTAACTGTCACCAGGAAATTCCCAGCCTGTTTAACGCGCTCAGCTATCTGTTGTTTGGCTGCTGCCGGATCCATTTTGTTTTTTGTTTAGAAGGTTTTTGTTAGCTAACTTCTTAGCCCCAGATTAGCACTGCGGTAACTTAAGCGCAATACTTTTTTTGACAAAGCCTCCCCTGTTAGGTATAGTTTTTGATTGTATCTGAATTTAAAGAGTAATTTATGCCAATAATCAAATCAGCCAAGAAACGAGTCAAAGTAGCCGCCAAGGCCCGGGCCCGCAACGTGCGCACCAAGCGCACCCTGCGCGAGGCCCTAAAAGCCTTTACTAAAGCCCTGGATAGCGGCAAGGCCGCCGAGGTCCAGAAAGCCCAGGCGGAAGCCGTCAGCGCCATCGATACCGCGGCCAAGAAGAATGTTATTCACAAGAACAAAGCTGCGCGCCAAAAGGCTGCTCTGGCCGCTAAGGCTAAGGCCGCCGGCGCCAAACCGGTGAAAGCTGCCGCCAAGAAAGCGGCGCCCGCTAAGAAACCGGCCGCGAAAGCCCCGGTAAAGAAGCCTGCCGCCAAGAAATCAGCTCCTAAAAAGTCCGCCAAATAACTCCATAATACCTTACCTACCCCTGTAGGATATTGTATTTATGGATTTTTTGTGTTATAATACCTACGTCTCTGATAGGCGCGCTCGACAGGCGTTTAACCAGGGGCGCTTCTTCAGTCAAATCGAGGGAAGGAACCAAATCCGGTGAGGACTTCGCACAAGAAGACCCGCATCAAGAAGGTCCTGCTCTTCGCGGCGCTGATCGCCTTCACGGCGTACAGCGGCTACCGCACCCACACGACCGGGCCGGGCATCAGCTCCGACCGCTGGTCCGGGCTCTTCTGGCTCTCGATGGTCGTCCTGGTGGGCTCGGCGCTGGTCAGCATCCCCAGGATCGGCCGGGCGCGGACTTTCACCCGGCGCGACTGAAGCTCACGGGCTCCTGCCGCCTCCGGGCGGCGGAGCCCCGCTTCATTTAAAGAGTTATTATGTAGGTTTTTAGGGCTTCGTCTAAGTCTATGCGGCTGGTTTTGCTCTTATCGTCTATCGCCACGGCTTCAGCGGCCATCTCGCGCAGGCGCCTGCCATCGATTTTACGGGCCAGGTTCTGCGCCTTCTGGACGGGCCACGGGTGGACCCCGCCGTCCCGGCTTATCTGCTGGGCGGACTTGCCTTCCCCTAATTTCGCCAGGGCCAGTAGCTTAAGCTGCCAGGCTATCATGGCCATTATCGCCTGCGGTTCGACTTTCTGGGCGCGCTGCTCCTCGTAAAGCTGCAGAGCCTTTTTCTTATTCCCGCCAAAGGCTGCGTCCAGCAGGTCGAAGACCTTGCTCTGCGGCGTCTTTTCGGTCAGAAGGTCAATATTCTCGCGGCTAATCCCGGGCTCGTAAATGACAAGCTTTTCCAGTTCGCCGGCCAGCTGCTGCTGGTCCGCGCCTACCCTTTCCACCAGGTAATTGGCATCAGTCAAACTCAGCCGGCCGCCAAGATTCTGGGCCTCCTGGACCAGCCAGCCGGCCAGTGCCCGGGCATCCGCCTGGCCGAATTCCTCCAGCTGCGTCTTGGACTTTAACACCTTGAAATAGCTGCTTCTTTTATCGGCTGCCGGTTCGTATATAATCACGTCCGTGCTGTCGCCTGCCGAATCAATTATTTGTTCAATCTGTCCGCTTATTTCTTTGTTGGCGCCGGCGCCGCGGACCACCACCATTTTGCGGGACGCCAAAAATGGCAGGCTTTGCACGGCGTCTAAAACGGCCCGCGGCCGGGCATCTTCGGCGTCTATCCGCTCCAGCGCCAGCTCGCCGTGTTCTTCCACGAATCCGGCGACCAATTCATCCAGCCGCCGCTTTAATAAATAATAGTTGCTCCCCGTCAAGGTGATGACCATGCAGACATGATATCATCAAGGAATCATGAGTATGGAACGGGACATGCAATTCCTGTTTGAGGTATCGGCTCTGCGGAACATCCGCCGGCATTGGAGCCGCTTCTTGAATATCGACTTTGATAACGTTGCCGAACACCATTTTCGCGTCCTTTGGACTGCCCTGGTGATAGCCGGAAGAGAGAAAAAAGGAGACACGGCAAAGATAATAAAGATGGCCCTTGTGCATGATATTACGGAGAGCCGCACAGGAGATGTGGATTATATATCGCGGCAGTACGTCGAAAGGGAAGAGGAGCTCGCTATAAGGGACATTCTTAAGAATACGGTTCTTGAAAAAGAATTCCTGGAAGTATGGCGGGAGTACGAAGAAAGAGAAAGTATAGAAGCGAAAATAGTGAAGGACGCCGATAACCTGGAAATTGATTTTGAGCTTAGGGAGCTGGCCGCTAAAGGCAACCCCAGTTATAAAGACCTGGGAAAACACCGTAAATATATTCGTGATACTAAGTTTTACACTAAGACCGCTAAAGACCTTTTTGATGCCCTGCCCAAATCAAACCCGCATGACTGGCACAGAAAAGGCCGCAACCGGGTAAACGCCGGCGACTGGAAAAAATAGCTACTTAGGCAGTTTCTGCTCTTTAGGGCAGATGTGCGTGCCGCGGCCGGCCACGCGGATTTTTTCAATAGGCGTGCCGCAGCGCGGACACGGCTGGCCCTGTTTTCTGAAGACGTTGGCAAAGCTTAGGTAGCTTCCCTTTTTACCCTGGGCGTCCACGTAATTGCGGTCCGTGCTGCCGCCTTTGGCAATGCTTAGGTTCAGGACGTCAAGCAAGGAATTATACAGCAGCACCAGTTTGGCCTTGGGCACCTGGCTGACCAAAGTTGCTGGGTGGATTTTGGCTCCCCAGAGAGATTCATCGGCATATATATTACCTACGCCGGCAACTACTGTCTGGTCCAGCAGAACGGATTTGATATTGCTGTTTTTACGCCGCATAAGGCGCTGGATGAACAGGTCCACCGTGAAATCATCGTCCAAAGGTTCCGGGCCGACCTTTTTGAAGAAATCGATTTCCGGGATCTCTATGGCCGGCAGCAGGCGCATCCAGCCGAATTTGCGCTGGTCGTTAAAGAAAAGTTTGCTGCCATCGGTAAATTCCAAGGTAACGCGGGTAGACTTGGCAGGCAGTTCGGCAACCAGCTCCTTGCCTGGATGCCCCGCCCCGAAGCGCTCGCCGCTGCCCACGAACACCAGCTGGCCGGTCATCTTTAGATGGATTATCAGCGCCCAGCCGCTGTCCAGTTCGATTATAAGTACTTTGGCCCGGCGCCGGACCTTTTGGATTTTGGCCCCCACTAAAAACCTGGCGACATCGGACGGCGCGTTAGGGAATGATTTATCCCAGTCGTACCGGACGTCTTTTACGGTCCTCCCCGGCAATAGTTTGGCCAGGCCGGCTCGGATGGTTTCTACCTCCGGAAGTTCAGGCATGAACTAATTATACTGGGCTATTCTTATCAGGGCTGCTGTTTAGCCTGGATAGCCTTGTTGATATCAATCAGATACCCGTTGGTCCAGGTCATCTCCCTTTGCAGGACGGCCTCCAGCCTAGCCAGCTCGGCGTATCTGGCGGTCAATGCCTCCCGCACTTCTTGGATATCGCCCTTTATTTCGACCAGCTCCTCAAGGCTCTTGTGGTCATAATCGCCTTCGCGTATCAGGCCGTGGAGGTAAGTCTTGAAGTCCTCGAATGGCTCTACCGGGCGCAGAGCGGGGACGCTTTCTTCCACCGGGGTTATCTGTACGGCCTCCCCGAGTGCGGGAGAGGAAGGCACGATATGCAGAGCGGCATGATTCTCTGAAGAATTACCTGGCTCGGCCCCTGATTCGAATTCCGTTATCGCCATTTGTATCTTTAACTGCTTATGCCTAACGTTACGCCCAAAAAATTGTCTTTGCAATAGCGGCGTTCCGATATACTCAAGGGATGGATTCTTTACAGGAAATACTGGGAAAACGCGATTTTACCCCGCCGGACGAAGTAGCTGCCGTCAAGGAATTCATAGAGCGGCGCTATAAAAGCCCCAGCACGGTAAAAGTGGAACGGGATGTCCTGGTTGTCCGAGTTCCCTCAAGCGCCCTGGCAGCCACCTTACAGCTGGAGCAAAGAACCATGATTGATGCCTGTCGCGTTACCCGCCGCCTTATTATCAGATACGGCCGGCGATAATACTTTCAAGCTCGGTTTTCATCCTGCTAAAGCCCCGGTACCTAATCGCTTCCATGCCCACGCTTCGGGCGCCCTCGCAATATCGCTCCACATCATCTACAAATACGGCCTGGCTGGCACTGACACCTAAGTTATCGAGTGATATCTGATAAATAGCCGGTTCCGGTTTAGCTATGCCGACCGCATGCGAAAGCACTATGTCATCGAACATAGACGCCGCCCGGCGGCCGATTATTTCTTCCACCCAGTCGGCACCGGCGTTTGAAATGATGCCTAGCTTGTAATGAGGCTTCAGTTCCTTGCCGATGTATTCAATCAACGGGTGGTTTGGGTGGTTGGCGTCAAGATAGCTCCGAACTTCTTCCTCGCTGATACGCGCCAGTCCGGCAAGTTTTGTAATAAAGTCGGGATAGGAAAGGCGGCCCCTATTCAGTTCCTCTATCCTGTCATCAACCTGCTTAAGTTTTGCTTTATCCCCGTGAAAGAACCTGTGGCAATAGCCGGATATACCGTCAGTAGCCAGGACGCCAAAAAAGTCAAAGATTATAGCTCTTATCACACTACGAGTGTAACAGTCTATTGTTCAGCAGTAGCGAACAGGTCCACATCGCTGGTAAGCGTGTCGTAGCCGGGTACCTGCGCCTGAAAAAGGGTCTGGATAGCGCCCAGCGCCGCTTTAGAGGTGCCTACATTACTGCCGCAGCTGGAGGCCCAGGTGCGGGATAAATCGGAGCCTTCGTTATTCAGGTCCAAAATGTAGCGCGTCCCCAGCGGGCACTGCCCCGCGTCATCGTCGGGTATCTTTTTGTTGCTAGTTTTGGCTAAGAAGCCGGAGTTATTTATCGCCTTTAAGAAAACCGTATAGGCTTCCTGGTTGTTCTGAAAGGTCTTGGAGCGGATAATCTGCGGGTTGTAGCCCTTTAAAACGTCCAGGGTTATTTCACTGTTGGTAACAGTAATGCGGATAGACCGGTGAAGCTGGTCGGCGTTGACCATACCGTCAGTAGTAAAGCTGACCTGGGCGTTTGTGCCGGCGTAAGAAGGCAGCGGCTGGATTGGGTTAGGCTGGGGTTTTTTGCCTCCATGGGTAAGAAGCACCACCAATAAGATGATGAAAATGATAATCCCGGCGAATATGGAAATTAGCCTTCCAAACCACATAATAACTATATTTTAACATATTAAATTAAAATAATCAACAGTTATATCCGATTTATAGCGGCATAGACTTCTTCAATCCCGTCGCAAAAAAAGACATACTGCGGGCTTTCAAATATAAATTCCCTCTCATGCGAGTCCGGCCCTACGATGTATGCCTGGCGGCCGGATGAATTCTTCAGACAATCAGTTAAAAAGGCGCCCAGCTCAATGTATGCTCCCCTTAATCCAGGTTCGTCCAGCATTATAAAAATATCCGCTTTTGCTGCTTTTCTAAGCATTTCCGCTTGGACCTCGATATTATGTTCGCGGTTAACAGGATCTCTATAGGGCCGCTTAACATCCGCGGCAGTCCAGTCGGAAATCACCTGGTGGCCCATCTTAGTCAATCTGCGCTGGATTTGTTTTACATCAGCGAGCCTGGTTTTAGCGCGTCCCGACACATAAATCTTCATATGTTAAATACTTTTATGGCCTGCTTTACTTCGTCTTTGACGCCGTCTATGCAATCGTAGCTTTGGACCTCTTCGGAATTAACCCAGGCGGCCTCGGTAAAGGCTCCTTTTTCAGGTATGACTTCCCCGCTGTCGTATTCAACTGCGAATTTTAAAAGCACCACCGGCGTCTCGTCCGGGCGCACGAATACTTTGCTGCCGATGAACTTAAGCTCCGGTTTAACTTTTACGCCCGACTCTTCATAGATTTCCCGCATCAGGAGTTTGATTAAAGCGTCTTCAAACACCGTAACATCGCCGTCAACAGAAGTCGGATTCTTCATATCCAGGTCGGCGTGCTCCAGCTTGCCGCCCGCGTTCGCCCATTTGCCGGGATGGACCGTTTCTCTTTGGTCCCTTTTTAAAATCAGGCACCTGCCGTCAGAAGCCCGGTAGATAGTCGCGCCCATAACGACATAAAACAGCTTATCCGGCTTGGCGTTTTGGATACTTACTTTTTCGGCGCGGCTCATTTTATCTCCTTGAATCTTTTTGGATCGGCGGCATAATAATCAGCCCATTTGTTATCGGCCGGCAAGGTCAGCTTTTTTATATAGTGTCCCTCTCTAAAACCACCATTCGCAACACGCTTCTTGGCTTGCTTAGCTTTAATATCCGCTTTGGTAAGGCCGTAATTCTTAATCAGCTGGTCCAGGATTTCCTGCAGGTCGGCCAATTCGCCTGCCGATATTTCGGCTTCGGCCTCCAGCTCTTTGGCTTCTTCTACCAATTTTTTGAGCAGTTCCTTGTTCAGTTTTTCGCCAGACAAAACGCTATAATCCACTTCCCCGCCCATATCTATATTTATTTTGACAAGTTTATCGCGCACTAATTTATTCAGCCTGAATGTCCTAGTTCTCATAATTCGCCCCAGTTTTTGCCCGCCTGAGCGGCTTGTATAACTTTGTAGATAAAATCTTTTTTGCTGGCAGAGTATGATTTACGGTCATCAGCGTACCTCCCGGCAAGTCCTTTCTTTAGCTGCTCGTAATCGGCGGCGGCCTTGGGGTGAGTAATCAGGTAATCCCTGAACAAAACCGTCGTATTCACGTACTCCTCATTCCATTCTCCTATATGCAGATGGACAGTCCGGTTATACTCCGGGCCTTTAGCCAGCATTAGATGGTCGGGCACATCTTCACGCAGATGATAACCATGGGTTTCCAGACGCGGGGCCCAATCTTTCGCTTGTTTGGTGCTTTTGACCACCATCAGAATATCTATTAGCGGCTTGGCCATGATGCCAGGGATACTGGTGCTGCCCACGTGATAAATCTTGATGATGTTTTTGCGGTCCAAATAAGATTCTAGTTCTGCTTTCTCATCCTGGAATGCTTTAGCCCAAGCAGGGTCATACGGTTCTAGCCTTACCTTCCCGCGGTGCACGCCTACTGTCATAACTCGCCCCAGTTTTTGCCGATGGATACGTCGGCCCTAAGTTTTACCGGCAGCTCTATTACGCTTTCCATGGTCTGTTTCATTATGCGGCCTACTGATTCCGCCTCTTCCTGGGGAGCTTCCACAATAAGGCTGTCATGCACCTGTAGCAATATATCGGCGCTCTTGGGCAGCTTGTTGGCTATTTTAACCATTGCCAGCTTCATGATGTCGGCGGCGCTGCCCTGCATGGGCATGTTTATGGCCGCCCGCAGGCCGGATTCGCGGACGACGAAGTTAGGAGAGTTAACATCCGGCGTAGGACGGCGGCGCCCCATGATGGTTTCTACGTAGCCCTGCTCTTTGGCCTGTTGGCGCAACGAATCAAGGAACTCTTTAAGCTTTGGCCGTACTTCAAAATACTTGGTGATAAATTCGCGCGCCTGGCCGTATTCCAGCCCGGATGTGGCGCTAAGGCCATGCGGGCCCTGCCCGTAAATGATGCCGAAATTGAACGCTTTGGCGGCATAACGCTGCTCTTTTGTGACGTCTTGCGGCTTTATTCCGTAGACCAAAGCGGCGGTCTGTATATGGATGTCTTCGTCTTTGTTGAAAGCGTCAATCATGCCCTGGTCGCCGGAGAGGACGGCGGCTATGCGCAGTTCCTGCTGGCTGTAGTCGACGCTTACCAGCCGGTTGCCTTTGGCGGCCACGAAGGCGGTGCGGATACGCCGCCCCAAGTCCGTTCGCACCGGAATCGCCTGCAGATTCGGGTCCACGCTGCTCAGCCGGCCGGTCGGCGCGATAGTGATGTTATAGGTGGTATGCAGCCGGCTGTTCTTGTCTACCATCTTGGGCAGGACATCGATGTACGTATTCTTAAGTTTGGTGACCTCGCGGTACTGGCCTATAAGATCAATTATGGGATGGCTGCCGCGCAGTTTTTCCAGTTCCGACGCCGCGGTGGAAAGCCCGGTCTTGCCTTTTTTGATGCCGGCCGTAGGCAGGTTAAGCTTTACGAACAGCACGTCGGCCAGCTGGCCGGGGCTGCCGATATTGAACTCGTGGTCCGCGTAACCGTATATCTTCTGTTCCAGGTCGCTGATAATCCCATCTATTTCCTTGCTGAAATCTTCCAGATACGGGCAGTCCAGCCGGATTCCCGTAAGCTCCATATCGGCCAGCACCGGAATGAGCGGCCATTCCACATCGCCGGCCAGTTTTTCTATCTTTGGCGCCTGTTCGAGCGCTTTCATCTGGCCGTGCTGTAGTTCCCGGATGACCGCTATGATTTCGGGCGCGCGGGCTATGAGTTCATCTGTATCCAGCTCGTCCAGCGTGGAGCCTTCGTAACGCAGCTGGCTGCCGGCAAGCTCCGTCAGGCTCTGCGCCCTTAGCAAAGGGTTTATAAGATAGGCCGCCACCAGGACATCGTGCCCTACAGGCGGGATTTCTTTTACGCCCATAACCCGCAGCATCTTGATGGTCGATTTAAGGTCGTAGCCCACCAGCGGCCGCACGTCCTTGAAATGGCCGGCAACCAGCTTATGGTCCAGCTTGCGCAAATCCAGAGTATAAGTGTCTTTGCCGTCCGGGCTGATAATCAGGGCCTGCGGGTCGGCGCCATGTTTGCCGGCGGCCCGCCCAAAGATATAGAAAAACTCCGAGTCCCCGATTTTGGGCAGGTCCTTATCGTTGTCTATGACAGTGTTTTTGCCCACTTTCAGTTTTACCCCTCCAACCGTCTCGGTAACCGGCGCCTCGCCCTTCATATGCTCCGGCAGGCCCCGAAGCAGGCTTCGGAATTCCAGCCGCTCCAGCAGCGTACGCAAAGCCTTGGCGTCAATCTTTGTACCATCCATTGCGTTTAAGTCCAGCTTCAAAGGCGCGTCGCACCAGATGGCGCCCACTTTTTTACTCAGATATGCGCTGTCGCGGCCGGCTTCTAACTTCTTACGGGTGCTTCCTTTGATGCCCTCCAGGTGCTTGTAAACACCGTCCAAGGTCTTATATTCCTTTAGCAGTTCTATGGCGGTCTTTTCGCCGATGCCCGGCACGCCCGGGATATTGTCGCTGCTGTCGCCTTTCAGCGCCTTAAGGTCCAGGAATTGTTCCGGCTTTAACCCATATTTTTGTTCAAAGCTTTCCGGATGGTACTCCTCGATATTTGAAAAACCGCGTTTAAGGGCATAGACTTTCACGCGGTGATTTATAAGCTGCAGCATATCAAGGTCGGAAGTCACCAGCAGCGTTTCCAGGCCTTTCTTTTCGGCCATGACCGCCAGGCTGCCCATGATATCGTCGGCCTCGTAATCATCCAGCTCGTAAAGCGGCCAGCCGAATGCGTCCAGCAGGTCGTGCAGGATCGGAATCTGGGTATAAAAATCAGGCGGCGCAGGTTTGCGGCCGGCTTTGTATTCAGGGTATATCTCTACCCTTTTGCGGATATTGGTCTTGGGTTTGTCCCAGGCTACGCAGACATAATCGGGCTTTAGTTTCTTTATAAGTTCCAGCGCCATGGTGGCGAACCCGTACACGCCGCCGGTTGGTACGCCGTCGGCCGTACTAAGGTTGGGCATGGCGTAGTAGCCTCTGTAAAAGACAGATTTCCCATCGATAACTGCCAGTTTTTTCCTCTCAGCCACTATTTGGAATTATACGCCGTATCTGTTAGCTAAGCGACTGCTTATGCTTCGGCGGCCATGCCGTATAGGGCGGCAGGTTCATGGCGCAGCCTGGCCCACATCTGGTCGCCGTAGCTCCAGTGCCACCATTCCGTGGGATTGACCTGAAGGCCCGTGTCAGTACCAAAAACCGCTCCTGTCATTATGGCGTAGAAGGCCCGGCGGTTAGCCTTGGCAATCCTGTCGGCTTTGTTAAGCCTATGGGAGTAGGTAAGTTCAAAATAATCCGGCATGACCCGCTCGCTGGTATCCCCATCCGTATGGCCCATAGGCACCTCTGCGCCCGGCACATAGTGCGGTCCGGGCTCTTTGAACCTGAGGTAAACGTCTACAGCGCCGCCGGTGGCATGCGGTGGAGGTTGCAGGGGACCCCATGAGGGGGCGGCTATCATCCTGTTCCTTATTCCCCGGCGCTCTTCTGGGGTAGCCTCCGGATTGTTGCGGGCTATAAGGCCCGGGAAGACTTTATCGTAAAGCCTTTGCTGTTCGCCCGGCGAGCGGAAAGCGTCCTCTACGAATAATTCCACTTCCCCGCCAAAAAATTCGGTGAATATGGGGTCTGTAAGCGTGTGGTTGATATCGCCCAATTTCTCGGCCAGCGTCCTGCGGACCATAAGAGGCTTTCGGCTGTCCGGCAGCGGCTCGCCGGTGGCGGCGTTAGGCCTTGAATAATAATTTTGGCCGGCTACGCCGTAGCTATGAAGGTCGGCGAGCTCTTCGTTAAACAGCGGGTTCTCCGGGTTTATGGGATGGCCGCGGTAGCCCTGTTTTATCTCCCTTAGCAGACCCATGCCAGGTACCGGCCGGTACAGCCGGTCAGGGTCGTAAGGCTGGTAGCCCGCTTCCCTGTCCCATATCCTTTTCATGGGTTACTCGTTTTCTGATTCTATAAGCATGACCGCCGCTTTGAGGGTACGGACGATTTCTGAGAGATAGGTAGCCGGGGTCCTTTTTGCAACCAGTTCCGGATCGGAAGGATTGCCGGCGACATAAACATCGGTGATTCCGAATCTTTTGGCCACCCTTTCCAAATCCATCCGGGTAGAAACCTGGTAAATCTGAGTTGTAATAGCCGCTATTGAAGATTCTCCGTATTGGGCAATCTCGCTCTTTTGCAGGTCCGCCAGAACAGTAGCAAGCACGTCCGGCGTACCGGCTTTTTCCTTGGCTGTATAAGACACGCTTACTGTAAGGCCGGGATTCTCGCGCGCCACCAGCTTGGCGGCTCCGACGCATAAGTCGAATTGGTCCTGGGCGCCTGGCGCATAAGTCTCCGTCTCTTGTTCCCCGTCCCTTAGAGGGCGGCCGGAGCCGGCTACTATCAAGTGATTGAAGGTAGTGTTCGGATCCTTAAGGCAGTCCACGGCATAGCGCGTCCTATCTAAGTTGGACCGGCGGGCGCCGCCCAGAGCTATCACGGCGTCATAATGCCCAACCAGCGGCGTCTCTATATGGCCCGGGCGCCCCTCTTCATCGAATACGACCATCCGCAGAGCCTGGGCCGTTCTGTTAATAACCTCTACCGTTTCCGGCGACCAATCCCTTTCGTCTTTTTCCAAAGCCTGCCTGGACTCGATTCTTTCACCTTGGTAACGGGGGTCAAGCTGTTTAATGGCGGCCACGAACTGTTCCGGCTCCTCCGCCGGGTCTTCCTCCACGCCGAAATGCCCCAGCAAGTCCTTTGCCGAAGCTAACACTTCATAAGGGTCGGGCTGCGATTCGTGGCGAATGGTAAATTCGGACATAATCCTATTATTACCATATTTAAGGTGTTTTTTCAAGCTTTAAAGCTTAAGGGCTTTGGTGACTGTGGATTTGAAATCCTCTAAATTATCACTGTTATTCGATATAAAAATGTCGGCTTTAGCCTTTACGGCGGCCATGTCCAGCGCCGTGGGATCGTTTCCCTGGTGGTGCATTTCGGTCTGCTCTTCTGCCAGGAATTGTTCATAGGTCTTGTGGTCTTCCGGGCCGCGCAACCGCGATTCCACGCGGCGGTATCTGGCCTTAGGATTGGCGTCTAGCCAAACCAGCCGACCGCCTAAGCGGTGGAGTTCGTCCGCCTCGCCCGGGTTACGCAGGCTGGAAATCACCAGACCCGGGTATTGGCGGCTTTGTTCCTTGAATTCTTCGACGGCTTTATCTATCAGGACACCTAAGCCGTGCCGGCGGCGCCACTCGCCACTAAGCTGGCTGGTATATTTGCGCTCGGGCGGCAGCCCCTGTCTTTTTACTTCGGCTCTTAAGATATCGGTAACCGACACGAAGTACCAGCCAAATCCGGCGACCAGGATTTGCGCAAGGGTGTCCTTGCCCGAACCGTTGGTGCCGGATATGCCGATTATTTTCATTTATTGCAGATATTCGTGGAGCCGACGGGTATCCTTATGCTTGCGCAGCTTGGCCAAGGCCTTGGCTTCTATCTGGCGGATTCGCTCGCGGGTAACGGAAAATTCCTGGCCGACTTCTTCGAGAGTATGGCTTTTGCCGTCTTCCAGGCCAAAGCGCAGCTTCAATATCTTCTGCTCGCGCTCGGTCAGGCTGGAAAGAATCTGGCGGACCTGCTCTTTAAGCAGCTGTTCACTGGCAGATTCGGTCGGGGTCTTGGCATCTTCGTCCTCTATGAAATCGCCTAGTACACTGTCCTCTTCGTCGTCGCGGACGCTGGCGTCCAAGCTGGAGATGTCCTGCTTGATTTTCATGATGTGCTCCACTTTTTCGACTTCCATCTCCATAGCGGCGGCAATTTCCTCGTTGGTTGGTTCGCGGTTAAGCTCCTGGGTAAGACGGCGCTGGGTGCGCAGAAGCTTGTTGATGGTTTCCACCATGTGCACGGGAATACGGATAGTGCGGGCCTGGTCGGCGATGGCGCGAGTAATGGCTTGGCGAATCCACCAGGTGGCGTAGGTGCTGAATTTGAAACCACGGTCCGGGTCGAACTTTTCAACTGCCCTCAGCAGGCCGGTGTTACCTTCCTGGATCAGGTCCAGCAGGTCCAGGCCGCGGCCTACGTAGCGTTTGGCAATAGATACCACCAGGCGCATGTTGGCTTCAGCCATCTGGTCTTTGGCCCGCTTATCGCCGGATTTAACTTTTTTGGCCAGGGCCAGTTCTTCTTCGGCGGTCAAAAGAGGTATTTTGCCGATTTCGCGCAGGTAAAGCCGGACGCTGTCATCGGCAATATCGTCCATATAGACGGCCGCTTCCGGCACGGCTTCTTCTTCGTCCTCTACCGCCCACTCATCGGCTTCTTCTTTGATTTCCTCTTCGGTAGGTTCGGCTACAGGTATCATGTCAATGTCTTCATCGGTCATATCGGCATAAAGCTGGTCCAGCACGTCAATATTAGCCGGTATGTCGGGTATAAGTTCGAATATCTCGCTCTGCTCCAGCTTGCCATCTTTGCGGCCGCGCTCTAAAAGCTTGGCGATTTCTTTTTCATAATCTTTTACCGGCGCCCTTTTGGCGGCCGCGGCATCGTCGCTCTTCTTTTTTCTTGGCATAAATTAATCCTTCCCAGCCCTAATCAGCTCATTAAGTTTATCGGCCTTTTCGGCCAAATCCCTGATTTGTTCTTCATTTTCGGCCTGCTGCATAGCAGCTACCAGCTTATGTTTTTGTATTTTGACGTACCGGTCTATCAGCCGGCGTTTGAGTTGCTGCGCCTGTTCCTGCAGGTCTTCAGGCGGCAGATCTTGATAAATCTCCTCAAACTGTAACATTATAATTTTAACATAATCCCCTTCCGGCTGCAATTGTGCGGCTATCTTGGGATCGCCCTTAAAGTCCGGGTTTTCCTTCAGGAATTTAAAGACTTTGCGCCGCTGTCCGTCAGTGAAAAAGTCCTGCCGGCAGTCTTTTATCAGATGGCGCAGCTTAGGCTGCATCAGCAGCATGGCCAGCAGATGGTCCTGCAGCCTTTGGTACTCTATCTGCTCCTTATCCAAAACCGCGCCGGATGTCTTAGGACGTTTAAGCACGGTTTGGGCGGTGGGCTGATTTACAAACTTAGCCTTCACCGCGTCCAGGCTGGTATCTGTTAAGGTAGCTATTTCCTTCAGGTAGTGCTCCTGCTCTATCGGGTCGCGCAGCTGGCGGATAGTAGTCAAAAGCGCGTCCGTAAAAGCTTTTTTGCCGGCCGCGGTCTTTAGGTCCACCTCCGATTTGTAGCGGTCTATCAGCCAGTCCGGGGCATATTGGGCACCCTTGATGGCCTGCTCCCAGAAATGTACGTCTTTTCTGATAAGCTCGTCCGGGTCCTTGGCGTCTTTGAACGAAATGATTTTTAGCGACACCTCGGCTTTCTGGGCAAGAGGGATAATGCGTTCGGTAGCGGCTATACCGGCCCTGTCGGCGTCAAAACTCAGGCGGATATCACCGGTAAATCGCTTTAGGGCCTTTAGGTGCTGCTCCGTCATGGCGGTGCCGGCGCTGGCCACCACGTTCTTAACGCCTGCCTGCCAGCTGGAAATCACATCCAGGTTGCCTTCGGCTACTACCACAAACCCTTCCTTGCGGATGGCTTCTTTTGCCAGGTGCAGACCATAAACCTGGCGGCTTTTATCGTAAGTGATGGTCTGGGGCGTGTTGATATATTTTGGTGCGTCGGGTTCATCGTCCAAAAGGCGGGCTGTAAAACCGACTATGCGCCCGGACTGGTCTGCCAGCGGAATCATAATGCGCCCCCGGAACATATCGCTGCTGTGCCTGGCCCTTTGGAAAATCATCCCGGCGCGCTTCATCTCATCTGTAGTAAAGCCTTTTTTAGTCAGAAAATTAGTCAGCGCAAAACCGGTGTTAGGCGCGTATCCCAGGCGCCAGGCAAGGATGGTTTCCCTGCTGAAACCGCGCTCTTTGGACAGATAATCAATCGCTTTAGGGTTGGCGGTCAGCTGCTTTTGGTAGAACTTTGCGGACAGTTC